>JBAPQU010000505.1:0-12473 GCA_049280795.1 Candidatus Sulfotelmatobacter sp. | reverse complement strand
GTGCAGACAAGCCCGGAGTGCGTCATCACACAGTTGGGGGCGAGTCCCCAAGGATCGACGAGGTTAGTCGGGCTGTTGAACACATATCGGTAGAAGTTTGCGCCTCCGCCAAAACCGATCGGGTCTTCGCTGATGAACCGCCCACCATTCGGATCGTAGTAGCGGTGTCTGTACTGGTAGATTCCGGTCTCGGGATCGAACTCGCGCCCAGTGAACTGGAATGGATTCGCCAGTGTGCCTGTGGAAGCGGCCAGCTTACCGAAGGAGTCGTAGGTATAGGTATTGGCGAGCGCGCCCGCTGAGTTGCTGAGCGCGGAGACAGATCCGAGGCCGTCCTGCTCGTAGTAACTCGTCACGGTAGAGCGAAGCTCGGCGAGTGGCTGATCTAGTCCCGGACTTTGCGTGTATCTGGCGAGAGCGTTCCCCGAAGCATCCAACTCCTCCAAGAGATTTCTCCCCTCATAGAGGTAGTTGGTGGTACCGAGCCATGAGGCCTTCTGAATCCTGCGCCCGAAGGGATCGTATTTGAATGTCACAGTCCCCGACCCAGGAACCACTGCCGACACCAGCCGATTCTCAAAATCCCAGGAGTAGGATTTGCCGGAGGGATCGGAGAGGGTATTGCCGTTTGCGTCATAGGCAACTGTGGATGCGGGTGTCATAGACGAATCGGGCCGCATCGTAGCCACAGTATCGACAATCTGAAAACCTCAGTGGACTCTGTTTTCTTGGACGAACTTTTCCAGATCCTTTGGTTCGATGTACGGCTCACTGGTTCCGCACTTAACGGGCTTCACATCACCGACAAAGTTGTTTTCACAAAGGCCCGGCACGTTTATGGGTGTCGGGGTGGTCTTGTCCATGTAAAAAAAGCCCTCTGCCCCAGCAGCACCGGTAGTTTCTGCGAAAAAGTAGTACACAAGATCAGGGGCCAGAGCTGGTGCAGTGCCGTTACCCGGGACCGTCTGTACGTAGCCACTCGGCACCTTACCGTATGGAACCTCCATGCGAGCGACCGGCTCACCTCGGGAACCACCGTTCGCGCGAAAGCTCCATACCTCTGACTTGGCATCGTTGGGGGTCGCGATCTTATGGCCAGGTTGTGGAGCATAGACTGTAAACGACGCGAGATGCCCACTTCCATTAAGGGAGAACGTCGGTCCACTTCCTAGCTTCGCCGAGGTTGTGATTTCGCAACCAAGAAGTATGAGCAGGCAGAACTCACACATGAACAGCGATACTGTGGTTTTCAACGTCATCAGTTCACCAACGCTTTCAGTCTTGTTTGTGGTTCATATGCGTCTCGAATCATCTAAGAAGAAAACCTCTATTGGAACATCAACGGTCGCCCATTAACGTTGGAAGGTATCCCAGCCGCATTCCCGAGACCTGGGAGCAATTCATACTCAAAATGTCCCCACGGGTCGTACATTGGGTTGTAATCGTCGTTGTGGGCCTCGTCGAGCGTGCAGTTCTTGTCACATGGCGCACTTGGATACTTCATGCGGATGTGCATTCCGTCTTTTTTGCGGAATTCCCAGCCGCCACGATGAAAGAGCGGATCAAAGAATAGAAACGGATTCCAACTCGACCAATTGTCGTTTGAGTAGAAACCGTTTTGCTCGATAATCTTCCTGACTTCAGTACAGGGCATCGGGATCAATACGCCTGCATCACCTTGGGCCGTGGAACCGGGAAAGAGGTTTATCAGAGATGCCATGTCTTGCGGATTGACCTGACTCAAGCCATAGGGATCAAGAAACCTTATCGGCGAGTTCCCAACGTAGCGATAGAAGTTCATTCCGCCAGCAAAGCCTGCTAGGTCTTCGCTGGTGAACCGACCGTTGCTACTGTCGTAGTACCTTGTGCGGTAATACCGCAGACCGCTTTCAGAGTCGTAATCGCGTCCGGTGTACTGGAACGGGTTGACGACCGTTCCCGTCGAAGCTGTCACGTTCCCATAGGAGTCGTAGATATAGGTGTTGGCGAGCGCAGCAGAAGAGTTGCTGAGCGACGTAATCGAACCAAGAACATCAGCCTCGTAATAGCTCGCCCCTCCGGATCGGAATTCGGATAGCGGCTCGTCAACAGTGAGCCCTTGGACATAGCGAGCCACCACGTTTCCGGTACTATCAACCTCTTCCTCTAAGTTCGGGCCGCTATAGAGGTAGTTGGTTGTCCCGAGTGGACCGGACTTCTGGATGCGCCTACCGAACGGATCGTAGCGGAAGGTCGTTGTTCCGACACCGGGATTCACCGCCTGCACCAGCCGGTTCTCGAAGTCCCAAGTGTATTGTTTGCCGCTGGCATCGGAGAGGGTATTGCCATTTGCGTCGTATGTATAGCTGCCCGACGAATTCGAGGTCAGCTCGTTCGACGAGTTGTAGCTATAGGTCGGCACGCCGGATGACGACAGTCTATTGCCGACCGCATCGTAAGAGTAGCTCTCCGTGGTACTCGCCCCTTGGGTTACTTGCGTCAGCTCGTACAGCGGGTCATAAGTGTAATTCGACGTGGTGGCGTTCAGGTAGTTCGTCTTACTTGCTCTGTTCCACGCTGGGTTTGCATGAATACACGGTAAGCGCAATGAGCACCGACTACCGCCGGCCCCAGCATGATCCATCGCGCAAACATATTCGACCTCACATTCGCTAGCCCCCCGCTCGTGAGGTAGAGCACCTCAGCGCAAACGCCCGCGCAGCCGAAGACAATCGCGCGACGTTTCAGCTTCGAATTCGCGCGCAGTTTTTCCGGGCGATACGCCATCAGAATCGCAACTATTCCCAAAATACCACCTACCATCGTCCCATTGAGCACAATCGCACTCCACATGACCCTTACGTCCCCGCTGAGGAGCATAGAGGGCATAGCAGGCAGCGTTACTAAATACGGAACTAAGCCGACGATTACCATGATGGCAGCGGGAAGTACTCCTGCGGCCAGTTCGCTTGCCCAAAGGACTGCCAGTAGGCGCTGGCGGTTCATAAATCACCCCCATGATCTTCTATTCCAGAGTCAGTTTCAAACAGAGAACGTGGACGAGATATAACAGACTCCGCTCGGCTGCGCTTTATCATTGTGGCGTCATCCCCCCAAAACCCGGGCCGGTCGGTTGGCCGCCATTTGGGGGAACAGGGTTAGGGATCGGAATGCCGCATTTCTTGAAGCAGCGATAGTGCACAACCGGCCCGTAACCGTTCCACCATGGATCAGTGTAGGACTTGGAACGACAATCGAAGTTCTGCTGCAAGCATGTCCTCACGCAGTCGTTATTGCCGCCACTCCCAAAGAATCTGCAGATAGCGCCCAGATCGGCCCGCCCGCATTTGTTGTAGGTCTGACAGGGGTCATTAGGGGTCGGGGGGCACTGCGGAGCGAGGCCCAACGGATCGGTCAACAGAACGGGCCTGTTTTCCGCATAGGCGTAAAAATTTATTCCGCCCGCGAAACCAATCTTGTCCTCTGACATAAACCTGCCCGAATTCGGATCGAAATAGCGCGTCCGGTAATAATTCAGACCCATTTCTGAATCAAGGTCGCGCCCCGTGAACCCGAACGGATTGATGAGATTTCCTGACGAGGCCGCCAGCCTGCCGAAGGAATCGAATGTGTAGGAGCTCGCGAGGACTCCGGCGGGACTACTGAGTGACGTAACCGAGCCAACGCCGTCCTGTTGATAGTAGCTGGTTGTGCTAGAACGGAGTTCCGAGAATTGTTCGTCTAGAGCACGTGTCGTTGTGTATCTCGCGAGGATGTTGCCGCTGTTATCCACTTCCTCCGCGTCGTTGTATCCGTCATAGAGGTAATTCGTGGTTCCGAGCGGTCCGGATTTCTGGATTCTTCTGCCAAACGGGTCGTATTTGAACGTTGTCGTTCCGCCGCCTGTGCCGGGTACGACGGCTTGAGTCAGCCGGTTCTCGAAGTCCCAGGAGTAGGATTTGCCGGAGGGATCGGAGAGGGTATTGCCGTTTGCGTCGTATGTATAGCTGCCCGACGAATTCGAGGTCAGCTCGTTCGACGAGTTGTAGCTATAGGTCGGCATACCGGATGATGACAGTCTATTCCCGACCGCGTCGTAACTGTAGGTCTCCGTCGTACTCCCACCTTGGGTTACCTGCGTAAGCTCGTAGAGCGGGTCGTAGGTGTAATTCGACGTGAGCCCGTTCAGGTCGTTGGTCTTCGCCGTGCGATTGCCGGCGGGGTCGTAGGTGTAGCTGGCGCCGTCCAGAGTGTTCACTCCTGCCTGGTGCAGCACCGAAAGCAGGTGCGACACCGAATCGTAGCTGTAGTTCGTGTTCACGCCGTTCGGCCGTGTCAACTGCGTTCTCCGGCTCAGAGCGTCGTAGCCGAAGCCGAACGATCCCGCCCACGAGTTCGCCAGCCCATTGAGTCGGTTCAGCGAGTCGTAGCCGTAGGTGCTGATGCTGCCATCGGGCGCCGTCAGCGACGTTCGATTCGATGCGGCATCGTAGGTGTAGCTGTTGGTGAAAGTCGGCCCCGGCAGGAACGTGTAGTTCGTGGTGGTGGAGATCAGCCGTCCCATATTGTCGTAGGCGAAGCCGTAGGTGCCGGTCGGATCGTTCACCTGCAGCACTTTGTTCGCCAGGTCGTAGGCGTACTCCACGTTCGTCGTGTCCGGGTAGGTCTTCTGCGTCAGCCGGTAGAGCGTGTCGTACAGATACTGAATCGTGTTGCCCTTGCGGTCGGTCTTCGACAGCAGATTGCCCACCAGGTCGTAGGCATAGTACTCCGCCAACGTGGACGGGAACGTGGTCTGCGTGACCCAGCCGCGCGCGTTGTAGGCAAACTGCGTGGCGTGCCCGTTGGCGTCGGTGATCGAGAGCAGGTTGTCCTCGGTGTCGTAGGCGTACTGGGTGGTGTTCTGGGCCGGATCGGTGACGGCGGTCAGGCGGTCGGCGTCGTCGTAGGTGTAGTAAGTCGTTTTGTGGTTCTGGTCGGTCGACGTGATGCGGCGGCCGCGGACGTCGTCGCAAGTTCTCGCGGAACGACAAGAGCGAAACCCTTAGCGGAACAGGATCGTGGAATCCCACCCTTGACAAAGAACGTCAAGGATGGGGCACCCGGCACAACCTTGTCTTGATTTTGAACAATACCCCATACAAGCACGAATCGTTCGTGCAATACGGTCGTTGGGTTTTGTCGTAGAAATGCGGGCTGATTATCACTCTTGAAGTACCCCGAATTTCTCCCGAAGTGTATAACCCCCGGCACCGTTTGACGCTGCTCTCCTTCTGTCTTTACACTCAAGTGAACGCCCCATGAATTCGGCGGGTTCCGTTTTGCTCGACGGCGCCTTCGGATGTCCGGGTGGTGAAAGGCGGAATGTGAGCCCCACAGAAACTAGCGACGCGGCCAAGGCCGACGCGAAGAAGCTGGACGCAAAAAAGACCGACGCGAACAAGCTCGACGCAACCAAGACGGACACTACCAATAATAAAGACATCAAGCGCGAGATCTCGGTTGAGATCCCGGCGGCGGAGGTTGCCCGCGAGACCGATTTGCAGATTCAGCGCTATCAGAAGAGTGCGCGGCTGCCGGGGTTTCGGGCGGGGCATGTGCCGGCTTCCATCATCAAGCAACGCTTTGGCGATGGGCTGAAGAACGACGTCATTGAGGCTTTGATCCCGAAGTACTTTCGGCGGGAAGCCGAGAAGCAAGGGTTGATTCCGGTATCGCAGCCGCAGGTTACCGATCTGCACATGCATGACGGCGAGCCGCTCACGTTCAAGGCCAGCTTCGAAGTGCTGCCGGAGATTCAAGTTGAGGGCTATAAGGATCTGCGCGCCGACAAGCCGGAGATTACCGTTACCGACGAGGAAGTTGAGGCAGCGCTTAATAATGTGCGCGAGCAGGGCGCGACTTATACCTCGGTGGAAGGACGCACGCTGGCGGAAGGCGATTTTGCTCAGGCCTCGATGGATGGCAAGCCCAAAGATGCGCAGGACACCAAAGATGCCGCCTCGAATCCTGTGCACATGGATGAGGTGCTGATCGAGATTGGCGGCAAGAACACCGTGCCTGAGTTCACTCAGAATCTCACCGGCGCATCCGCGGGCGATGAGCGAACCTTCGACGTAAGCTATCCCGAGGATACTGCCGATAAACGATTAGCGGGCAAGACATTTGTTTATACGGTGAAGGTGCAGGCCATCAAGCAAAAGACGCTGCCCGAGTTGAACGATGACTTTGCCAAGGAGTTGGGCGCGTTCACCAGCTTGGACCAGGTGCGAAAACAGATCCGCGAGAATATGGACGCGGAGCGGCGGCAGAATGCCGAGCGCGAAAGCAAAGACAAGCTGGTTGCCGAACTGGTGAAGCGCAACGATTTTGAGGTGCCGGAATCTCTGGTGGACCGGCAGATTGATTTGCGGCTGGAACGCGGACTGCGGGCTCTGGCGGCGCAGGGCATGAAGATGGAAGACCTGAAGAAGATGGACCTGCCGCGGCTGCGGGCGGGCCAACGGGAGCAGGCGGTGCAGGATGTGAAGTCTTCGTTGCTGCTGGAGCGCATTGCCGAACTGGAAAAAATTTCGGTGAGCGACGAGGAAATGAGGCGGGAGATTGAAGCGCTGGCGCGGCAGTCAAAACAGACGCCGGAAGCGGTGCAGGCTCGTTTGACAGAGGATGGGGGCCTCGATAGAATCCGGATGAGAATCCGCAGCGAAAAGACCCTCGACTTTCTTTATCACCAGTCCGCATAAACCGAAGAGAATGCGGACCACTTTTAACCCTCCCCGAGCGACGAAGGACGTTGGTTAGGGGCGGAGTGTGGCAAGTCCGGTGACAGGTGGTGGCCGGGTTTGATAAGGATGCGAGCCAAACGCGCGATTATTGCGTCGCAAAAGACGCGACGCTCCGCGCGGCTCGCCCAGATCCTTCGCGGCGCAAAAAACGCTTGCTCAGGATGACAATCACACTGAGTCACTACCCGAAGACAGGTTAGGTAAAAAATGAAACAAAACGATCCGCAAATGATGCTGGTTCCGATGGTGATTGAGCAGACCGGTCGGGGCGAACGTGCCTACGACATTTATTCCCGGCTGCTCCGCGATAACATTATTTTTATCGGCACGCCGATTGACGACAACATCGCCAACCTGGTGATTGCCCAGATGCTGTTTCTGGCCCAGGAAGATCCGGAGAAAGACATTCAGCTTTACATCAACTCTCCGGGAGGTTCGATTACGGCAGGCATGGCGATTTACGACACCATGCAATACGTAAAGAATAATGTGATGACGCTGTGCGTAGGCCAGGCGGCTTCGATGGCGGCTTTGCTGCTGGCGGCGGGCGAGCCGAAGAAGCGGAATGCACTGCCCAATTCGCGCATCCTTATTCATCAGCCCTCGATGGGAGGATTGTCGGGGCAAGCCACGGATATTGACATCCACGCGAGAGAGATTCTGCGCATGCGGGAGATTACTAATCAGTTACTCTCCAAGCACAGCGGCCAAAAGCTCGATAAGGTGGAAAAGGACGTGGAGCGCGACTTCATTATGAACGCGCAGCAGGCGAAGGAGTACGGAATCATAGACGATATCATCTATAAGACCGGAAAAGCGGTATGATCTGCCTTCGCGCCTGAAGGTGCCACAGCGAAGACGGCGGTGGAAGCGTAAAATCAGGGTAGTGATGTATGGGGTGAGACGCTTCCAATCGCGAAGCGGCTGGGGCCAAATTTAGATCGCACGAACGCTAAAGGAGTAGAGCCGAGTGAAAACCAAGTCAGGCTCCGACGAGATTCTGCGCTGTTCGTTTTGCCATAAGTCGCAGGATGCCGTAGCCAAACTGATATCGTCGCCCAGCGATTATCCGCGCGCTTATATTTGCGACGAGTGCGTGGCGGTGTGCAACTCAATCCTGGAAGACGACCGCACGGCCACTCCCCAGACCGCCGCGCCGAATCAACTGCCCAAGCCACAGGAGGTGAAGACCTTCCTGGATGAATACGTGATTGGGCAGGAGCAGACCAAGAAGAAGCTGGCAGTGGCGGTTTACAACCACTACAAGCGCATCTTCATGAACCGGCAGAAGACCAGCGACGGCATTGAGCTGAGCAAATCGAATATCATGCTGATCGGCCCGACGGGGACTGGAAAGACGCTGCTGGCGCAGACTTTGGCCCGCATGCTGGACGTGCCCTTCGCCATCGTCGATGCGACGACTCTTACTGAGGCCGGGTATGTAGGCGAGGATGTGGAGAACATCATCCTAAAGCTGCTGCAGGCGGCCGAAGGCGATGTAAGCCGCGCGCAGACCGGCATCATCTATATTGACGAAATCGATAAGATCGGACGCAAGGACGAGAATCCCTCGATTACCCGAGATGTGTCCGGTGAAGGCGTGCAGCAGGCGCTGCTGAAGATTCTGGAAGGAACCATCGCCAACGTTCCGCCGCAGGGTGGACGCAAGCATCCTCACCAGGAATTTACTCCGGTTGACACCACGAACATCCTCTTTATATGCGGAGGAGCGTTTGTAGGTCTGGAGAAGATTATTGGCCGGCGGGTGGGGAAGAAGTCGCTTGGCTTCCGCGCCGGTGCAGAGGATGAGAAGGAAGACAACGCGACGCGCAAGCGCAACTTTGAACTGCTGAGTGAAATCCAGCCGGAAGATCTGATCAAGTTCGGCTTGATTCCTGAATTCGTGGGACGGCTGCCGGTTGTCGGCATGCTCGAAGATCTGGACGAATTTGCGCTGATCGAGATCCTCACGCGGCCAAAGAACGCCATCGTCAAGCAGTACCAGCGCCTGTTCGAGTTTGAGAATGTTCGGCTGAAGTTCAGCGACGAGGCTCTGCGAGCTGTAGCCCGCCAGGCTATGGCCCGCAAGGTAGGCGCCCGCGGATTGCGCATGATTTTGGAAGAACTCATGCTGGACCTGATGTTCCATCTGCCCAGCCAAAAGAAACTAAAGGAGTTCGAGGTTACGCGGGAGATGGTGGAGAAACGCAGCGCTTCTGTAACTTTGGAGAAGGCCGGGTAGTGGAAGAGGAGTAAACTGTGGACGTTCGGTGGGGAAGCACCGGTACCGCGATTGTGATTGAGTACAGGATTGGGCGGCAGAAAGTCGGGCGGTACAAGTCCAGCGCCAGAAGTCGGGGAGATTGAGTGACCACATCCAAGGAAAAATTCGAGACTAGAAAGCTGCCCATGATGCCCATCCGGGACGTGGTCATCTTTCCTTATATGATGACGCCGTTCGTGGTGGGCCGCGAGTCGAGCGTACGAGCCTTGGAAGAGGCGCTGGCCGCGGACAAGAAAATCTTCCTGGCCACCCAGCACGATGCCTCTATCGACGAACCCAAGTCCAATGAGATTTACCAGGTCGGCACGATCGTAAACATCGTGCAGAGCTTGAAGCTTCCTGACGGCAACATCAAAGTTTTGGTGGAAGGCATTGAACGCGGCCGCTTGCTGCAGGCCACCGATGCCGACGGTTACATGCAGGCCTCGGTGCGGGTGGCTCGCTACCCCGCCGAGATGAATGCGCAGATTGAAGCCGGCATGCAGCGCGTGACCACGCTGTTCGAGCAATACGTAAAGCTGTGCCAGGCGCTGAATTACGAGACCATGATCTCGGCCGTGCGCATGGAAGATCCGGCCAAGCTCACCGATATTATTGCCGCCAACCTGCAGCTTTCGATTGAAGAGAAGCAGGAACTGCTGGAGATTTTCGATCCTTCGGAGCGCTTGAATCGGATCGCCGACGTGCTCGATGTGGAGATCGAAAAGTTGAACGTCGACCGAACCATCCAGTCGCGGGTGAAGCGGCAGATGGAGAAGGCGCAGAAGGAGTATTACCTCAACGAGAAGATCAAGGCCATCCAGAAAGAACTGGGCCGCGGCGAGAAGAGCGAGTTCGACGAACTGAAGAAGAAGGTCGAATCCGCCGGCATGCCGAAGGAAGTGAAAGACAAGGCGCTCCAGGAACTGAAGAAGCTGGAAGCGATGCCGCCGATGTCGGCCGAGTCCACAGTTTCGCGCAACTATCTCGACTGGCTGCTGGCGGTGCCGTGGAAGAAACGGTCAAAGGAAATCCGTAATATTTCGCGCGCGGAAAAAGTTCTGAACGAAGATCACTACGGGCTGGAAAAGATCAAGGAGCGCATCCTTGAATTCCTCGCGGTGCGGCAGTTGGTGAAAAATCCCAAGGGCTCGATTCTGTGCTTTGTCGGCCCTCCGGGAGTAGGCAAGACTTCTCTGGGCATGTCGATCGCCAAGGCCACGGGACGCAAATTCGTGCGCATGTCGCTGGGCGGAGTACGCGATGAGGCCGAAATTCGCGGGCACCGGCGCACTTACATTGGAGCTTTGCCGGGCCAGATTATTCAGATGATGAAAAAGGCCGGCACCAAAAATCCAGTCTTCATGTTGGACGAAGTCGATAAGATGTCGATGGATTTCCGTGGCGACCCTTCAGCGGCGTTACTTGAAGTGCTCGATCCGGAACAGAATTTCATGTTCGTCGACCACTACCTCGACGTGGAATACGACCTCTCGCAGGTTTTCTTTGTGGCCACCGCGAATGTAATGCACACCATTCCGCCCGCGCTGCAGGATCGCATGGAAGTGCTGCGGCTGCATGGCTACACGGAGCAGGAAAAGCTGGAGATCGCCAAACAGTTTCTGGTGAAGAAGCAGATGCTGCAGGCGGGATTGTCGGAAAAGAACGTGACGTTCACCGACGACGCCATTACTACTCTCATCCGCGCTTATACTCGCGAAGCTGGCGTGCGCAATTTGGAACGCGAAATTGGAAACGTCTGCCGCAAGGTTGCGCGCAAGGTGGTGAAGGAGGGCGAAGACTATACGATCTCCGTGACCGGAGTAAATGTTACCGACTTCCTGGGCGTGATCAAATTCCGCGATACGCTGGCGCATGAGAAGAGCGAAGTGGGATTGGTTACTGGCTTGGCCTGGACTGAAGTCGGCGGTTCGATTCTCAGCACCGAGGCAACGGTAGTCGATGGCAAAGGCAAGCTGACGCTGACGGGCAAGCTTGGTGATGTGATGCAGGAATCGGCGCAGGCAGCGCTGTCGTATGTGCGCTCACGCGCGCATCGCCTAGGACTCACGCGGGATTTCTACCGGCATCTCGATCTGCATGTGCATGTGCCGGAAGGCGCCATTCCGAAGGACGGTCCATCGGCTGGCATTACCATTGCGACTGCCATCGCGAGCGCGCTGAGCAAGATTGCGGTTCGGCGCGACCTGGCCATGACCGGTGAAATTACGCTGCGCGGTAAAGTTTTACCGATCGGCGGACTCAAGGAAAAGCTGCTGGCCGCGCATCGTGCCGGGCTCTTTGAAGTGATCTTGCCGCGGGACAATGAAAAAGACTTAGCTGAGGTTCCTGAAAATCTGCGCAATGCCATGAAGCTGCACTTCGTCGATACCATGGATCAGGTTTTGCAGATTGCGCTGGAATCTCCGCTACCTACTATCCACGAGGATGAAGCAGCACAGCCGATCGCGCCTCTGACGTCTGGTGCGGAGGATAGTCCGGCGGCGCATCAGTAGCAAAGTAATCTGGCTTGACATGTTCAGGTTACCGCCATACAGTGAAGGCACTTTTCCAGCCCAGCGGGAGCAGTCTCTTCAGCATTGAATTGACTGCCAAATTTTGGTCCAGCCGCTAAGATTCGTTCCAGTAGTTCATCAAGAGTATGAACGCGCCAGAAGAAAACTATCTATTGGAACTATGGGACAAGAACATCTGTCCCAACTGCGGCAAGCGCATCCCCGCAGGAAAACGCATTGGCAGCGGGCAGAAGAGCAAAGGTGGCTTCTGCAGCCTGGAGTGTTACGCTAGCTTCTACCAATATGAACTGACCGAGAGGGCACGCCGCATCTCTGAAGCCATGAAAGGGCACGGGGAATCTTAAGATGTCCACATTCAATCAGAGTCAGATTGCCTTTGAAAACGGGCCGGAGTTGCAGACCGAAGAGGCGCTATCGCGCACAACCGGAATACTACCTTCGCAGGAAATCAGCAATCTGATCGCGCATGGGCATATCAGCGCCACCCCCGCGATCGATCCGGAACATATTCAGCCAGCGAGTCTCGATCTACGTTTGGGAGACGCCGCCTATCGCGTGCGCGCAAGTTTCCTGCCAGGACTAAACAGCACAGTAGACACTAAGATCAAGCAACTGCGTATGACCCGAGTTGATCTCACAGGTGCCCCGGTGCTCGAGAGAGATTGCGTCTATATCATCCCGTTGCTAGAGGAACTTAACCTGCCGGAAAACATTTCCGGAAAGGCCAATCCGAAGAGCACGACCGGACGCCTCGACATTTTCACGCGCTTGATCACAGATTACAGTGCAGAATTTGATCATGTGGTTCCGGGGTACAAGGGTAAACTCTACGCCGAAGTTGTTTCCCGCACTTTTACGGTTGCGGTTCGCGCCGGGATGAGGCTCAGTCAATTGCGGTTTGTGCACGGC
>JBAPQU010000504.1:0-7145 GCA_049280795.1 Candidatus Sulfotelmatobacter sp. | reverse complement strand
CCGTTTCCCAGCGCAACGAATTGTTTGATCGCCTGCAGCGTGGGCAGCTCAAGATCCATGTGCAGCGGCGTTTTATATTTCTGGAATGTCTGCAGAACCTTCTCGCGGTAGGGTGACGAAACAGTATGCGCCACAAAGGACTCCGCACCCAGTTGCCGGATGCTCACCTCCCGCGCCGCGGCCAGCGCATGCTTGGGAGGAACCACCAGAGCTAACTCGTCGAGATACGTCACCACAGAATGCAGTCGCGGCTCCTCAGGTTTGTACGAGAGCATGCCCAGTTCGGCGCTGTGTTGCAGAACATCGTCCGGAATGCGGCTGCCCAAAGCCCGTTGCACCGTGATCTTTATCATGGGATGCAGCCGGCGAAACTCCGCCAGCACGGGCAGCAAGTAGAGAGCCGTAAATTCATTGGCCGCAATCACCAGCTTGCCTTTTTGCAGCTCTCGCAGCTCCGCCAGCGATTCCTGGGCATCATGCCGGAGATTCAGCAGCTTTTCGGCATACTCATACAGGACTTGCCCGGCGTCGGTGAGAACGCCTTCGCGCGACGAGCGGTCGAAAAGGCTCTCGCCCAGTTCATCCTCCAGCTTACGGATGGTCTGGCTTACCGCCGATTGGGTTCGGTAAAGCTTTTCCGCGGCGCGGGAGAACCGGTGCTCGCGCGCTACGGCCAGAAAAACTTCCAATTGAGAAAGCTCCATTTTATGGCCCTTAATATAAAACACGATCTACATTAGCAATGCTTATAATATAACGAAATCTAATGATTGTAGAACAATTATAAGCATTGCTTGTGTTGATCAACGCCGTACCATAGAGCAGATACATACTTATACGTGCTGTTTTCTTAAAAGGAAGAAGAAGAGGACTCATGGCTACGGAGCAGGTCCGCATCACCGTTTTCGATACCACTCTGCGCGACGGAGAACAGTCGCCTGGCTGCAGCATGAACCATCAGGAGAAGCTGCGTCTGGCGCACCAGCTCGACCGCCTTGGCGTGGATGTGATCGAAGCCGGATTCCCTATTGCCTCCGATGGTGATTTTGAAGCGGTGAAGGCGATCGCGGGAATGATTCGCCGGCCCATCATTGCGGGGTTGGCCCGCGCCTGCCATCTCGATATCGAGCGCGCGTGGGATGCTTTGAAAGACGCTGCCCGCCCGCGCATTCACATCTTCCTTGCCACTTCCGATATCCACCTGCAATACAAGCTGCGCATTACCCGCGACCAGTGCCTGGCGCAGGCCCGTGAATCTGTCAACTTCGCCAAATCGCTGTGCTCTGATGTTGAATTTTCTCCGGAAGATGCTACGCGTACCGACCCAGATTTTCTTTGTAAGGTACTCGATGCTGTGATCGAAGCCGGCGCAACTACACTCAATATTCCCGATACCGTTGGCTATACTGTGCCTTCCGAGTTCGGCGAACTGATCGCAACCATCCGCCGGCGCGTCAAGGGAATCGACAACGTCACCATCTCCGCCCACTGCCATAACGATCTTGGCATGGCGGTCGCCAACACCATGGCGGCCGTGGCCGCCGGAGCGCGTCAGGTCGAGTGCACTATCAACGGCATCGGAGAGCGAGCTGGCAACGCGTCACTCGAAGAAATCATTATGGCGATCCGCGTTCGTCACGACCAATTTCCCTATGAAACTAGCGTCGTGTGCGAGCAGATTTTCTCTGCTAGCCAGATGCTGAGTGAAATTACCGGCGTGCCCGTGCAGCCGAACAAAGCAGTCACGGGAAGAAACGCTTTCGCGCACGAAGCCGGCATTCATCAGGATGGCGTGCTGAAAAATCCGTTGACGTATGAAATTATGACGCCGCAATCGGTGGGCGTGCCGGATTCGAGGATGGTACTGGGCAAACACTCCGGCCGTCACGCGCTCGCCATTCGCTGCGAACAACTCGGCTACCAGTTCGACCGCCGCGCGCTTGATGACATCTATCGACGTTTCGTCCGTTTGGCCGATAAGATCAAGCACGTAGAGGATCGCCACTTGCTGGAGCTGATTCGCGACACGCACAAACCCGCTGCGTCCGCCACTCCATTGTTCGAGCCGCTGCCAAACGCAGTTGCCGCCGCTGCCAATGTCACAGCCCAGGAATCACCGCGTCCATTTCCGCTGGCGCCGCAGACCAATGCATTCGGTGTGCCGCTGCCCGCTCCCGGAGATCAGCATCACGATCAAGAAGACTACCTCTGGGGCGTGTAATCATTTTTGGTAAATGCCTTGCAAGAGTATGTGGGGACAGCCGGCCATGGCTGCTGCCGGGCGAAGCCCGGCCTGCACTGCCACAGCACTTTCCACTAAACTAAACTCCGCATGATTCTGAACCTTACCATTCTCCCCGGCGATGGCATCGGTCCCGAAGTTACCGAGCAAGCCGTCCTCGTTCTGCAAGCGATTGCCGATGTATTTGGGCATCAGCTTCAACTTCAACGCAAAAACATCGGCGGCGCTGCGCTGGCTGCGGTCAACGATCCTCTGCCTGCCGACACGATTCAGGACTGTCTCTCTTCTTCAGCCGTCCTGCTTGGCGCGGTAGGAAGTCCCGCGTTCGATCATTATCCAAACCATCTTCGCCCAGAGGCCGGACTCCTGCGCCTGCGCCGCGAGCTCGGCGCTTACGCGAATCTCCGCCCTGCCATTTGTTTTCCTGCGCTTGAAGATTGTTCCCCGTTGCGCGCCGAACTCATTCGCGGTACCGACATCATGATCGTCCGCGAATTGCTCGGTGGACTCTATTTTGGTGAACCGCGTTCAATCGCGGGCAGTGGCGGTTCACGCGTTGCAACCAACACCATGACCTACGATGAGCGGGCCATCGAGCGCATCGCCCGTGTCGCCTTCGAACTAGCAGCGAAACGCCGCAATAAAGTTCTTTCCGTAGACAAAGCCAATGTTCTCGAGTGTTCCCGTCTATGGCGCGAGGTCGTGATCCGATGCGCGAAGGACTATCCCGGCGTGCAACTCTCTCACATGTATGTCGATTCGGCCGCGATGTCACTGGTGCAACGTCCCAAGGATTTCGATGTAGTGCTCACCGAAAATATGTTTGGCGACATTCTTTCCGATCAAGCTGGTGGAGTGGTGGGATCGTTAGGGCTGCTGGCTTCCGCCAGCATCGGCGGCCCGGTCGGCTTGTACGAGCCCGTTCACGGCTCAGCACCCGATATCGCTGGCGAGGGAGTTGCCAATCCTTTAGGCGCGATTCTTACTGTCGCGCTTCTACTGCGCCACTCTTTTCAGTTGGAGCGCGAAGCCGCGTGTGTGGAGAATGGCGTCAGCGCCGTGCTGAACCAAGGCTCTCGCACAGCCGATCTGGTGAGAGCCACAGAAACCCCCGTGTCCACATCGCAAATGGGATATCAAGTAGTGGAAGCTGTGAAGAAATTGGCAGCGGTCGGGAAGCAGAAGTCATCCTGATTCTTACAGGGCGTGCTTTTAAACTCTTGGCACTTGCCTTCCCGGAACCGTTTTCGTGGCTGCCGTCGTCACTGCGGAACGACCATCATACTTGCCCATGAGGTCATACCAGCGGATGCGCAGCATCTCCTGAAACATTCGTGCCCCATCTACCAGAGGATTAATGCGTGTTCCTCCAGTGTGTCCCCAGAGCACCGGCACTTCTTCCACGGGGAAACCAAACTTGCGTGCCAGGAAGAGAATCTCCGGATCGAAGCCCCAGCGCTCAATGTGCTGCAACGGCAGAATGGTTTGTGCAGCGCGCCGGGTGAACGCTTTAAAACCACACTGCGTATCTTTAAATCGCAATCCCAAAATAATTCTCAGCAGCAGATTGAAGACTCTCCCAAACGCTTGCCGGTGCAGCGACTGCCGCTGGGTCTGCAATTCGGCCTTGAGCCAGCGTGAACCGATGGCGATGTCCGCCCCTTGCACCAGCGCATCCAGCAACTTCGGCATCTCTTCGATCGGCGAAGATAAATCCGCATCGCTGAATACGACAACATCTCCGCGAGCCTTCAGCATCCCATGACGTACGCTATAGCCTTTGCCGCGGTTGCCCGGATTCTCTACCAGGCGCACCAACGAATCTTTTTTGGCAAATTCACGCACGATCTCCGCCGTGTTGTCGCGCGATCCGTCGTTCACCACGATCACTTCCGCATCCCATCCATGCTGGCGCACGTATCCGAGCACCTTTTCCAACGTCGCCCTCAGGCGCTGGCCTTCGTTGTAAGCCGGAATGACGATGCTATAGTTCATCACTTCTATCTTGTCATTAGATGCACAAAACCATGCCGAAAATGCACCGCCATTGTACGTCGCAGATAGCCGCTTGCGAAAAAGAACTGACAACCGCTCTTTAAGCTACGTTGCGCTGTTCGAGAAGCATGCTGAGAAACTCATTCACGAGTTCACCATCCAGCAGGCCCTGGCGGGCCTTCTCGCGCATGGTTTGCGCGGAGTGATCGTGTCCTAGCGCAGGTTTGTAAGGCCGCGCCGTGCGCAGCGCATCATACACATCCACCACCTGCAAAACCCGCGGCAGCAGCGGGATCTCGCCCGCGCGCAATCCGTCGGGATAACCCGATCCATCCACGTGCTCGTGATGGTGCCGGATAATCGGCAGGACCAGCCGGAGAGACTTCAATGGCTTACAGATATTTTCTCCCGTCACCGGATGCTGCTTCATGATCTTCCATTCCTCCGGCGACAGATCGCTGCCTTTCTTGAGAATTTCGTCGGGCACGGCAATCTTGCCCAAGTCGTGCAAATACCCGCCGCGCCGCAACGCGATGATCGAATCTCTATCCAATCCAAGATGCCGTCCCAAATCTGCGGCGTGCAATGCCAACCGCTCGCAATGTCCCTCGGTGTAAGGGTCGCGGCCTTCCACAATCAAGCCCAGCGTGCATAACACGGAATCCACCGTCTCCAGTTCGTCGGTGAATTCCTTCACGCGCAACAACGACTTCACCCGCGCCGTCAGTTCTTCGGCCAGCACCGGCTTGTTCAGGAAGTCGTCCGCTCCCGCTTCAATCCCCTGCAGTTTGTCTGCGCTGTCGACCAGCCCGGTGATCAGCACGAAAGGAATCAGCCGCGTTGCCGGGTCGCTCTTGAATTCACGGCATAGTTCATACCCTGATTTTCCGGGCATTCTCACATCCGAGAGAACCAGGTCAGGCGCCTGCCGCCGCACCTCTGCCTCAGCCTGCTGGGCATCGGCTGCGGTCACCACCTCATAACCGCGCATGCCCAGCAACTGGCTCATCAGCGCGGCGATGCCAGGATTGTCATCCACCACCAGAATTCGCGGAACCTGCCGGCGGATGCTCCACCCACTCATCTCTTGATCAGCGCCCACCGCTGGCTGGGAAATTGTTGGGGCTTTACTAGGCGCCGCCGGACGGGGGTCGTGAGGGAAACTCATTCGTGGCAATCTGATTTCTTAATTCTACTGCAATCTCGGATCTGACGTTATCGCGCATGATAGGGTTGCGGGCCCATCGAACACTCCGCGTCTCGCAGTCCCGCTTCGGGACACTGTCGCTTAAAATTGTGACGATTGACCTTGTCCACGACCGCAGTCCCTGCTTAACTTCGGTCAATGATCCACAACTTGATATCCATCTCTCGATCTTGTGGCCGGATCGCTCTTATGTTCACGCTCGTTGTGATCCTGGTGAGCGCTGCGCTTGCTACCTCCAAGCCCCACGTCATTGCTTTTGGTAAATGGACCTCGGTTCAGTGGTCTCCCGATGCCGGCCCTGGCACAGCAGATTACAAGCCGCTCGGGCTCAAGGTGCGCCCGCTCCTCATCGATACTCGCGTGAAAGAATTTACTCTCGGCTCAGTGCATGATGTAACCGATCGCTTGTTTGTCGTGCGGCGTGCCTTCCGCGTCAATGACAGCCTTCCCCACGAGTCTGCCACGCCTCCACACTGGCAATGGCAGCGCGGAGGATGGTTGCTGGTCGATCGTGTCACGGGCCGTATCTCGCCTATCAATTTGCCGGAGTTCGACGTCGTTTACTCCGATGTCAGTTGGTACCGCGACTACGCCGCCTACTGTGGCGTCTCCGAGGACAGCAAGCAAATCTACGCTATGGTCGCCCAAATCAATCGCCGTAAGCCAATCGTGAAGTGGCTTGTAGAGGAAGTGAAATTCGCGGTGGAAACCCAGCAATGGCAGATTCCGGACCCACCATGCAAATTGCCGGACTGGCAACGATCTCCGGCCCGCGTAACCTTCGAAGCAAATCCGGCGACGAAACGGACTTATGTGATTCGCGGCCACTCCGTGGATTTATCGACCAACGAAGAAGACGATGAAGACGCTGCAAAATAATGCGAGACTAATGCTGGCTGAACTCGACAGTCATCATGCTCATGATTGAGAACTGCGGCCGCTAGCCAGCAGCTTCGACCGCCGGCAGTTCCTCGGACACAGTCTTCTCCTCGACTTTTGCGCTCGTAACCAGAATCACCGAGAGCACCACAATCACGCTCCCCATCACGATAAATCGGTCCACGCGTTCGTGCAGGATCAGCCAGCCCAGAAAAACCGCGATCACAGGATTCACATACGCGTACGTCGACACCTTCGAGGTCGGGACGTGTTCCAGCAAGTAGATGTAAGCGGTATATCCAATCCACGAACCGCACACCACAAGGTAGGTCACAGCGCCCAGCCCGCGCGCCGTCCACGCTACATGCGAAAAGTCTCCCACAACAAATGCAAACAAAAAGCTCCCTGCGCCTGCTGCCGTCACCTGCCATCCTGTCGCGCTGAAACCGTCCATGCCCGACTGCCAACGCTTCGATAGCACCGAGCCGAGCGCCCACGAAAACGACCCCCCTAGCAACGCCACGCACGAAAACAATTCGCGCCGGCCCAGTGCCGAACTAGAGCGGAACTCGGGCCAGAACAAAACCACCAGCCCCACGATCCCCAGTGCCAGCCCAGCTTTTCCTCGCCACGAAATGCGATGGTGGCCTAACAACATTGAATCCAGTACCAGAAACCACAAAGGCGTGATCGCGATGATCAGCGCGGCCAGCCCTGAAGGTACGGAAAGTTCTGCCCATGAGAGCGTCAGGTTGCCGCCCATTAGCAGCAGAAGTCCCACCACCGCTGCCAGCGCAATCTGCCGCGCCGAGTACCAGATCC
>JBAPQU010000503.1:0-13752 GCA_049280795.1 Candidatus Sulfotelmatobacter sp. | reverse complement strand
TCGCGAATTCCCTGATCGATCGGCTTGATAAATTCTTTCGGCACCGAGCCGCCGGTAATGTCATTGACGAACTCATAACCCAAGCCCGGCGGTTGCGGATCCAGCTTGATCTTGGCGTGCCCGTATTGACCCTTGCCGCCAGTCTGCCGAATGTATTTGCCTTCTGCTTCCGAGTGCTTGCGGATGGTCTCGCGATACGCGACCTGCGGCTTGCCGACATTCGCCTCAACCTTATATTCGCGCATCATGCGGTCGACGATGATTTCCAGATGCAACTCGCCCATGCCGCTGATGATGGTTTGTCCGCTGTCGGGATCGGTGTGAACCTTGAAGGTAGGATCTTCCTGGGCCAGGCGGCCGAGCGCCATACCCATCTTTTCCTGATCGGCTTTCGTCTTCGGCTCAACTGCAACCGAAATCACCGGCACCGCGAACGTAATCGATTCGAGCGCTATCGGATGTTCGTCACTGCAAATCGTGTCGCCCGTGCCCACGTTCTTTAATCCGACGGCCGCGCAAATATCGCCCGCGAGAATTTCTGTGATCTCCTCGCGCTTGTTGGCGTGCATCTTCAGCAGACGCCCAATGCGCTCGGTTTTCGTGGTGCGAACATTCAAAACGGAGTCGCCCGTCTTCAGAACTCCGGAATAGACGCGGATAAACGTAAGCTGCCCGACAAATGGGTCAGCCATAATCTTGAAGGCCAGCGCCGAGAACGGCTCTTTGTCGTCGGCTTTGCGATAAATGGTTTCGCCGTTATCCGGATTCGTTCCGTGCGTTTCCGGCACATCGAGCGGCGACGGCAGAAAATCCACCACTGCATCGAGCAGCGGCTGCACGCCTTTATTCTTGAACGATGTGCCCACGACGACCGGAAACACTTTCAAACCAATCGTCGATTTGCGCAGCGACTTCTTCAACTCGGCGGCGGTAATCTCCTCGCCTTCGAGGAATTTGTGCAGAATCTCGTCGTCATTTTCCGCGACCGTCTCCACCAGCTGCGCATGGAACGCTTCCGCTTTTTTCTTCAGATTTTCCGGAATCTCTTGGACTTCGTACTCCGCGCCCATGGTCTCGTCGTTCCACACAATCGCTTTCATGGCGATCAGATCGACGACACCGACGAACTTCGCTTCTTGTCCGATGGGAATCTGAATCGCGACGGGCTTCGCGCTCAGGCGCTTGCGGATGGTATCGACGGCATGCTCGAAATCCGCACCCATCTTGTCGATCTTGTTGATGAAACAAATTCTAGGCACGCCGTACTTATCGGCCTGACGCCAGACTTTTTCCGACTGCGGCTGCACGCCATGCACCGCGTCAAATACAGCAACCGCTCCATCGAGCACGCGCAGCGACCGCTCTACTTCCGCCGTGAAATCCACGTGGCCCGGCGTATCAATAATATTGATGCGAATATCGCGCCAGGTGCAGGTGGTTGCCGCGGACGTAATCGTGATCCCGCGCTCCTGCTCCTGCTCCATCCAGTCCATGGTCGCAGTGCCTTCGTGCACCTCTCCGATGCGGTGCGTCTTTCCCGTATAAAACAGGATGCGCTCCGTCGTAGTGGTCTTACCGGCATCGATGTGGGCCATGATGCCGATGTTCCTGCAGCGTTCTAATGGGACCGTTCTAGGCACGACGTTCTAACTCTTTCTGGGCTCCGACAACAATTAAAATTTGGCGATTGAATAATTGGGCGATTTAGCGATTGAAAATCCAACTTCTAAAGTGCCTTTCAATCACTCAATGACCCGATCACTCAATGACTCAATTCCTCACCATCTATAGTGCGCGAAAGCCTTATTGGCTTCCGCCATCCGGTGTACATCTTCTTTCTTCTTAATGGCCGCTCCTTTACCGTTGGCGGCATCCAGCAACTCGTTGCTCAACTTGTCGACCATGCCGCGCTCGGCGCGTCCGCGCGCATACGTCAGCAACCAACGGATCGCAAGCGACGTGCGCCGGTCGGCATTCACTTCCACCGGAACCTGATAGTTCGCGCCGCCCACGCGGCGAGTCTTCACTTCGAGCAGCGGCTTCGCATTCTCGACAGCCTTGGTGAACAGCTTCAAAGCTTCGTCGCCGCCCTTTTCCTGCACCTTGGTGAGAGCTTCATAGAAGATGCCCTCGGCGGTCGAGCGCTTGCCCTGCCACATCATCGAGTTGATGAACTTCGTCACCAGATTCGAGCCGTAGACGGCATCGGCTGGCACGGTCCGCTTGGATGTATGTCCTTTACGAGGCATTCAGCTTCTGGCTCCTAAATTTGCTACTTCTTATCTCCGCCCTTTTTGGCGCGCTTGGCGCCGTATTTCGATCGTCCCTGCTGGCGGCCGGCTACGCCCACCGCATCCAGCGTGCCGCGAATCACGTGATAGCGCACGCCCGGCAGATCCTTCACGCGGCCTCCGCGAATCAGCACAATCGAGTGCTCCTGCAGGTTGTGGCCAACGCCAGGAATGTAGGTCGTCACTTCAATTCCATTGGTCAACCGCACGCGCGCCACTTTTCGCAGCGCTGAGTTCGGCTTCTTCGGCGTCTGCGTGTACACGCGCGTGCAAACTCCGCGCTTCTGCGGACACCCCTGCAGCGCCGGACTCGCCGTCTTATATCGCGGCCGCTTTCGGCCCTTCGCCACCAACTGATTAAAAGTAGGCACTCTTTGCCGCTCCTTGCCACACACCACCACCGCCTTCGCAGGCGGGCAGCGCACAGCATCATCCGCTTTTCCCGGCCGCAATCACACGATCCGGGGCTGGCGGGCTCAACTCATCCGCCATGCTTCTCGCCGCACACTAAATCACGGAGAGAGATTCTGGGTTCCCGATCTAGATTTGCGCTGCCGACGGTGGCACCCGGCCAAAACTCCGGGGGTACTCCGTATCGCCAGCTCTATCCTGCATATCCTCTCGCAGACCACAGTGCGCCTTACTCAGGCGCGCCAGAAGCCCGAGGGCGAAAGGCAGCGCAGGAACATTTCAGCGAGGAAGCTTCCGAATCAACTTTCAAATCCGGAAACGTATTTCTCAAAAGCCCAACCGGCAAGTCCCACACTATTGCAGGAAACTCACGGCATACAGCAAGCTTGGATGAACTCGCGGAACCAAACTACTATAGCAACTTGGGCGAAACATCGTCAACCCATGTTTTTGCATCCCAGCTAACGGGGAGCAAACTGTCATAAAACTATCAGCCTCGTCATTACTCAGCGTCGTCAACATCGACAGCAATAATGTAAAGGTTGGCGTTGTCGGCTTGCTGAATCCGGCTCCAGCCTCTACACTACAAGTTTTCCGTTCCAATTCCTGATGAAGGCTCGCCTGCGGTCGATATCGCGTGCGAGGAGAGGGTGCATGGGAAGGTTGCGTCGCAATCAGTGGGTGCAGGTGATCATCACAGCTTCATCATTGTTGTCAGTGGCAGCCTGTGGCGGCCACAAGCCCGCAGGAACCTCACCCTTCACCGCAAAAATAACCCTGACCCCCTCCCTCAGTCTCTCGCTGCAAATGGGAGCCACGCAGCTATTCATCGCGAGCGCAGTGAACAGCACCAACCAGAGCGTCTCGCCAACATTCGTTTACTCCTTAACCCCCGACAGCTCCCCCGGAATTCTTGACGTGTCGCCCGCCGGCTTTGCCTGTGGCGGCACATGGAATGCGCCGTATTACAATGTGTGCACACCGGGAGCCTCCGGTGTAGTTCAGGTCGTGGCCTCGGCCCTTGGGTCGACGAGTTCGCCTACTTACGTTTTTGTGCATCCACCCGTCGCCAGCATTCAGATCAGCGTAGTCCCGCCCGTGAATGCTCCACCTGCGGCCTGCCCCACCCAGATCGCTCTTCCTGCCGCTTGCCAGAAGGCTTTCACGCCGACCAATTCCTGTCTTTCACAAAATCAGATCGTGACCCTGCAAGCCAGCGCCTTTGACGCGTATGGAAATGACATTACGGCATTGATCGGGCCATTTACCTGGTCACAGGGCAACTTCGGTGTTGCAACCATCACTCCGATCGTGACCAACAACACCCTCAACCTACCCACCAATCAAGCGACCGCAGCGCCCAACACTCCGGGGCAAACATCGGTCATCGCATCAGCCGCGGGTGTCTCGGGACAGCCTTATTATTTTGAAACCTGCCTGGTGCAGTGCATCAACCTGAACGTTAGCGCCAGCGGAGAGTTCACCGGCCAGACGAGTTTTGTCGCGAACGCAAAAGGAGGGACAGAGACAATCACTGCAACCGCGGTGGATGTCCAGGGCTGCATCGTGCCCAAACCTCCCTTGACGTGGACGTCCTCCCAGCCCGCCGCAGTCGCAGCTGGAAGCAGCACCACAGGCTGCTCCGCTGGCGGCAGCACCTGTAGCCTCACACTGAAACAACCCGGTGCCGCAGTCGTCACGGCAACCTGCACACCACCGACTTGCAACATTGGCTTCCCGCTGAATCCCTCAGGATTCCCCGCGGGTTCTATCTACATCCCCCAGCCGGTTTACCCTATCACCGCCATTTCCGGGTTAGTGACCGGCGCCACTTCCGCAACCAGCGTTCTCGCTAGCAGTCAGGATTGCTCCAGCAATGCTATCTGCGGTGTCGCGTTATATGACATCTCCACTTCCAAGAATATCGCCGCCAGCCCTGGGACTCTGCCTACTCCGCCCAACTCGCTGATATTCGACCCCGCAGGAGACAAGGCATACATGGGCAGCGAGTACGGCGCGTTCCTCGTCACGGCTTCCAATCTGGGATCTTCCTCCACCAGCCCCTACACACCTCTGCCAGCGCCGGGCACAACTCTGGGACTCGTTACCGGCAGAGTACTGGCTGTCGCTCCTACGGGCACGCAGGCCGTTTTTGCCGACAATGTCTCCACGCCCAATCAGGTCTATGTGGTCAATACCTCTACTACCACGACGACAGCAACTTCCGGCACGTCGACAACAACCTCCAGCGCGTCGGGGACTACGCCTCTGAACATCAATAGCGCGATCGCGGCTGCGTTCTCGCCCGATGGTCTGAAAGTTTTCATCCTCGGCGACGGCGGCAACACGCTCTATATCTATTCGACCCTGCAGGCACTGCAAAGCTTCCCATTGACTGCGGCCGCCAACGCCATTGCATTTTCCTCCAGTGGAACATTCGCTTTACTATCCGGAGGAGCTGCCCCATCGAATCTCGCCATCTACAATACCTGCGACAATTCCGCTGTCACCTTGCCCTTCACTGGCGCAGGGCTGCCTGTTACACCTACATTCCTAAAGATGGTCCCCCCGGGCAACGTCACTATGGGCAACGCAGCCATTCCGCAAGTTCTGGATACGGCAGGCCTTGACTTTTTCTTCGGCGTAGACAACACCGGGATCGATATCATCGCCACCAGCGCCTCGCAGGGACAACCCAACGCGCCGTTCAGCACAATTTGCCCGCAACCCGTCGCCATCGGCCACACCGCACTGAACGTGCCTTTTGAGCCGGTCCACATTGATATCGGGCAGGGCACATTCCATCCCATCAACTTCTTCGTCTCGCCCGATGCCACGCAGGTCTACATCGTTACCAGCGACTTGGGAGTCCTCGTCTACAGCTTCAACACTCAATCCGTAACTGCTGCGATCCCCCTGAATGGAGGCGCCGCACCCGTAGCCGCCGACATGACCGTCGATGGCGTGTTCCTCTACGTGGCCGGAACCGACAACGTGCTCCACGAACTGAACCTCGATCAATTCCAGGACGTGATGGAAATTCCCTTTAGCGAGCTCCCCAACTCGTCGAACAACTTCTGCTACACCTCATTCACCTGTGGTCTGAACATGGTAATCATGCAGCCGTAGAGATTGGTGATTGAGCGATCTGGAGATCCGGCAATTGAAAACCCGATCACGAATTTTCGGGAAGGATAGCCGACCAGAAGCTTGTCGATTGGAAAGCCTAGCGGGTTGAATTAACAGCGAGAGTCTGCGCGCGGGCTTTTCAATCGCAAAATCACCCGATCGCAAATCGCCTGATGTGCTTAAGCTGTTTTGCCCAACTCCTTCGCCACGCTGTCGAGCACGCCATTGACGAATTGCACCGACTCCAGGCTGGAAAATTTTCGCGCGATCTCCAATGATTCGTTAATCACCACCGCGCGCGGCGTATCCGGATAAGCGAGAAACTCCGCTACTCCGGCCCGCAACAGATTGCGATCCACCGCCGCCATGCGCTCCATTCGCCAGTGTTCTGCGTGCCGCTCGATCAGCTTGTCGATCTCCGCTCCGCGGTCTGTCGCCACGCGGAACAGATCCTCCGCAAACCCGCGCACCTCCACGCTGGTCCCATCATGTTCCGCCCAAAACGTGCGCTGCACGTGTTCAATCGTCTGCTTACCCATGTCTGCCTGAAACAGCATTTGCAAGACAAGTTCGCGAGATTTTCGCCGTGTACCCATAAGGCAGTTGCCAGCAGCCAGCTGCTAGTTTTCAGTTTACTGTAGAGAGGATTTATTTGCGCTTGGTCTTCGCACCTTGAGTTTTCTTCTTAGGCTTGCCGTTCCAACCTTTAGATTTATCATTCCGAGCGCCGCGAGGAACCTGCTGTTTGCCGGCAGCGGATGATGGATGGCGCTCAGTTGACGGCTGACGGCTGATAGCTTGCTTCAACGACGCCATCTCCACCGCCGCCAGCGCCGCTTCGAACCCCTTATTCCCCATCTTCAGCCCAGCGCGGTCGATGGCCTGCTCCAAGGTCTCGCACGTCAGCACTACAAAAGCATGCGGCACGCCCGTCTCCTGCGCCGACTGCCCAATCCCGCGCGTCACTTCGTTCACGATCACGTCATAGTGCGCGGTATCGCCGCGCAGCAAACACCCGATACAAATAATCGCATCGTACTTCCCAGTCTCCGCCAGCTTCCGCGCCGCCAGCGGAATCTCAAACGCCCCCGGCACCCGCACCAGATCAATATCTTTTTTCTTGGCGCCAGATCGTATCAGCCCATCGATCGCGCTAAGCAGCAGCCTCTCGGTGATGAAGGCGTTGAACCGCGCAACAACAATCGCGAACCGCTTGCCAGAAGCGTTGAGTTTTCCTTCGAGTGCATCGACTTCCGTCGCAGGAATAGACTCGACAACGAGGTCCTTATGGCCTTGCTTCTCTGTGTCTCTGTGTCTCTGTGGTGAATTGTTTTTCAATCCGTTTTGATCCGTGGCAATATCTTACTTGCCTTTGAACTGTGCCGCCCGCTTCTCCAAAAACGCAGCAGTCCCTTCCTTCTTATCTTCCGTAGAGCAAGCCACGCTGAAAAGCACCGCCTCCAAATACAGCCCCTCGCTCAACGTCATCTCCAAACCTTTGTTCACAGCCTCCATCGCATACTGCACCGCCAGCGGCGCATTCGCGATAATCTTCACCGCAATCGCCTCGGCCCGCGGAATCAACTCCGCCGCAATCGTAACTTCATTCACCAAACCAATGCGATGCGCTTCCTGCGCCGAAATCATCTCGCCCGCCAGCACCATCTGCATCGCAATGCCTTTGCCCACCAGCCGCGGCAGCCGCTGCGAGCCGCCGTATCCCGGAATAATTCCCAGCTTCACCTCAGGCTGTCCCAGCTTCGCATTCTCACTAGCCAGCCGCATGGTGCAAGCCAAAGCAATCTCACACCCACCTCCCAGCGCAAATCCATTGATGCAGGCAATCACCGGCTTGCCCAGGTTCTCGATCAAATTAAGAACGCTCTGTCCGCGATGCGTGTACTCCTTGCCCGTAACCGCATCCTGCTTGGCGAGTTCAGCAATGTCCGCACCGGCAATAAACGCCTTCTCGCCCGCGCCTGTAAAAATA
Organism: Candidatus Sulfotelmatobacter sp.; assembly: GCA_049280795.1. GTDB lineage: Bacteria > Acidobacteriota > Terriglobia > Terriglobales > Acidobacteriaceae > Sulfotelmatobacter. Next base: position 5,931 of record JBAPQU010000503.1, on the reverse strand, counting down.
ACAACGCGAATCGCAGCATCACTCTTAATGTCATGAAACGCCGCCCGCAACTCTTCCATGGTGGCCATGTTCAGCGCATTCAGCACCTTCGGCCGGTTCACGGTGACGTAAGCAATCGAGTTTTTCTTTTCGAGGAGAATGCTTTCAAAGTTCATAAATTTGTCCAACCAACCGGAGTGCTAGTGGATCACATCCTGAGACTCAGGAGCCGGAAAAGTTGCATGCATCATACCTAACAATACCGACAACCAAGGTATTGCTTCTGCACAAATCGCGTCGCAAACATCAGGCCTGCCAAGATTCTTGGAAACTGCATGGCCAGCAGCACCTTGATCAGTGAACACTAGGTTATGGTACGAGCTTGCAGGATCACCGTGGGTTAGACTGTTCAATTCTGCTGTCATTTGCCGAGCTACATCGGGATGACCGCCTTGAGATGCAAGCGTCCTCAGCATCTTTGTAAGACCTGGTCGCTCATTAAATGACCAACCTCGCTCCCAAATGCCTAAGTCGGAGGGATTCTGTTGCAGATACAACATGGTGACAGAGCGTTCGACCAGCGGTCTCATGAGAACCTTTGCTCCAAGCAGGTAGCCTTGGCGGACAAGCTCACGAATCGACAGAGCTAGACTCACACCTTGCGGGAGGCCGCGTGCATTTTGATCTCCTGCAGTACCGTTTTGCTTGCTACAGTTCGAGTGCGGCGAGCGATCATCTGATTGTGCTCCAGACAGCAAACAATCAGCTCATCAAATGCTCTTAGCAGCTGACGGCCAAGATAAGGTTCGTTGCCCGGAGTGAAAACGAGGATGTCTGATATCTGCTCCATGTCGCACTCCTCCTGCTATAATTGTATAGCACGAGGTAATTCATGCTAGCCATTCGCCTTCCCGAAAAAATCGAAAAGCGGTTAGCACGCCTTGCCAAGCGCACCGGCCGCACCAAAACTTATTACGCTCGCGAAGCCATCATGCAACATCTGGATGATCTCGAGGATATCTACCTCGCTGAGAGGGCGTTGGCTGATATTCGCTCCGGGCGCAGCAAAACAATCCCGCTTGAAGAGGTAATGCGTCAATACGGCCTAAAAACAGAAGTGACTGGAAAATCGAGCTCGAGTCGGCGACAAGCGCTGAGGTCCCGCTAAGTCGCTACTTCCTCCGCGCTACCGCCTCCACGTCATCCTTGCCCAAATCGCAACTGATGCAGCGCTCGGTCCACAGCCTGTGCCCGAAGACCTTCCCACAGCGCGGGCATTTCCACTCTGTAAGCCACCATGCGCCCGCCAGGTAAACGCCGACCCAGCCCAGCAAGATGACCAAATCAATGCCCTCTCCAAGCTTCAGCTTCGCAGTCAAGGCGCCTACGACAATAAAACTCACAAACAAAACGACCACCAGATTTCGTCTAACCAGGTAACTGCTCCATGCACGGCGATAGCGCTCGACTTCCTGCACATCGTCGAGCGCCGGCGGCTGATCGGTCTTTCTTCTTCCTTGGGGAATGTCCATGTTTAAGAATCAAGGTTTAAGAATCGAGGTTCAAGAGTCGCACCTACAGTCTATTCGCCTTCGGTTTCTCCGGGTCTGAATAATCGTAGAACCCTTTACCACTCTTGCGACCGTACCATCCCGCCATCACCAGCCGCTTCAGCAGCGGTGGCGACGCAAACCGCCGCTCCTTAAACTCGTCATACATCACGTGCGTAATGTAATAAGTCGTATCGAGCCCCACAAAATCCAGCAACGTAAACGGCCCCATCGGATAGCCGCAGCCCAGCTTCATCGCGTTATCAATATCTTCAATCGACCCCACGCCCTCTTCATACGCACGAATCGCATCAAGCAAATACGGCACCAGCAGCCGGTTTACGATGAATCCCGTCTTGTCCGAAGTGCGCACCGGAACCTTGCCCAGCTTTTTTCCGAACTCGTAAGCCGCCTCATAAACATCATCGGCCGTGGCAATCGTCCGCACCACCTCGACCAGCTTCATCAGCGGCACCGGATTAAAAAAGTGCAGCCCAATAAACCGCTCCGGCCGCTTCACCGATGTCAACAACTCCGTCACCGAAATCGAAGAAGTATTGGAAGCAAAGATCGCGTCTTTCTTCACCACGCCATCAATCAATGCATACATCTTCTTCTTCTCGTCCACGTTCTCGATGATGGCCTCAATAATAATGTCGCAATCGGCCAGGTCGGACTGGTTCGTCGTCCCGCGAAGCCGCGCCCGAATCGCGTCCTTCTGCTGCGCCGTGACCCCACCCTTCTCCACCGGGCGCTCGGCAAATTTCGCCAAAGATTTCTCAATCCCGGCAAACCCCTTGTCGAGATATTTCTGTTCGACTTCGAGGACGGTTACATCGAATCCAGCCGTCGCGCAGACCTGTGCGATGCCGGCCCCCATCAGCCCACAACCGAGAACGCCGACCTTTTTAATATCCATTAGCTTCCTCAGAGTTGATACACTATCGGCTGCAGCGTTCCGTGGAAAACATCTTCAAACGTCAGGGCGGCGACCCTTTTCATTTGATTGTCATGCAAGATGGGAATTCCATGAAACGTCGCCTTGACCATAACGTATAGTAAATCCTTCGCCGGAATCGTCACCCTGTCTATCGCTGTCCGATCTGTCATCTCAAAACAAAATTCCGTTGCAGGCTCCTGTCCAATGAGGACAGCCTTGATCGTAACTCTGGTGGCCCTCACGCTTGGGTTTGCGATTTCCATCACAAAGCTCGCGACGAATGGATTCGTCGTGGGATACCAATGCCGGGTCACGCTGATACTTGGCGGTCTGTTTTGATCTGAAAGCTGCTCCTGTGTCGCCTTGACGTACTCGTGTGTCGCAGCCACATACAGGAACGTCAACCAGATAAGCGCGAAAACCGCAACGAACTGAAGGAAGGAAAGAAAGACCGTCAGCCGTGAGTCTTTGTTCGATAGCCAGAAATAGATTGTGCCTGCAGTATCGGCGACGAAGGTCAGAATCAGCACCGATCTTAAGACCCCCATCTGCTTGGGCTGGGTGCTCAATTCATGCTCTCCACAATCATCGCAATCCCCTGGCCGCCGCCGATGCAAGCCGTGGCCAAGCCATACTTCTTTCGACGCCGCCGCAATTCATACAGCAGAGTAATCACCAGCCGAGTCCCAGTCGCGCCCAGCGGGTGCCCCAACGCAATCGCCCCGCCATTCACATTCACCTTCTCGCGATCCAAACCCAATTCTTTTTCTACCGCCAGATACTGCGCCGCGAACGCCTCATTCACTTCGATCAGATCAATGTAGTCCAAAGACAGCCCAGCCTTCTGCAGCGCAATCTTTGTCGCCGGCACCGGACCGCGCCCCATCAACTTCGGCTCAACTCCGGCAATCCCCCAACTCACAATCCGGCCCAGCGGTTCCATGTTCCGCTTGCGCACTTCTTCCAGCGACATCACCACCACCGCCGCAGCTCCATCCACAATGCCGCTCGCGTTGCCCGCAGTGACGGTCCCGCTTTTGCCGAACGCAGTTTTCAGCTTAGCCAAACCTTCCATCGTAGTCTGCGGACGCCGGTGGTCATCTTCCGTGAGCGATTCCCCCGTAGCCTCGCCCTTGTGATTTTTCAGCGCCACCGGAACCAGCTCTTCCTGAATGCGTCCTTCTTTATAGGCCGCATCGGCTTTCTGTTGCGAGCGCAATGCAAACTCATCCTGCGCCTGCCGCGTAATGCCCTGCTGCTCGCCGTACAACTCCGCCGTGTTCGCCATGTACAAGCCGCAATAAGAATCGAGCAGCGCCACCATCAGCGAATCTTCCAGCTTGCCGCCCGGAGCCAGCGTAAATCCGTCGCGCCCGCGAATCACAAACGGAGCCTGCGACATCGCCTCCATCCCGCCAGCCAGCACAATCTTCGCCTCGTCGGTCTGGATCATCTGCGCCGCGCTCACAATCGACTGCATCCCCGATCCGCACAGCCGGTTCACCGTCAGCGCCGGAGTCTCAACCGGCAGGCCAGCCCGCAACCCCACGTGCCGCGCACCATACAGCGCATCGCCTGAAGTCTGCTGCGCATTGCCAAACACAGCATGATCAAATTCCTTGGGATCAATCCCCGAGCGCTCAATCGCGCCCCTCGCGGCCACCGCGCCCAACTCCTGCGCGCTAAAGTCTTTCAATTTGCCACAATAGCGGCCAAAGGGCGTCCGCGCCCCACTGACAATGGCGATATCCCCAGGTTTCAACATGATTTTTCCTGAAAAACCCTACGCTTCAGAGCGGCTCAAAAGCGATAGCAAAACTGGTTAGTGTAGCAGCGTGCGAGCAGGTTTGACCACACGAACGGGGCACCGGTGCAGTTTGATTGTCATCCCGAGCAAGCGCTTTTTGCGCAGCGAGGGATCTGGGCGAGCCGCGCGAAGCGTCGCGTTCTTTGCGGCGCAATAATCGCGCGTTTGGCTCGCTTCCTTATTAAACTGCCGCTCCCGGGACACCGACTACATCCAAGGATAGATAAAAATCGGGCAGTGCCCCAGCTCCCGCCGGAAACACTGCCCACGTAAAAATAAATCTCAAATATCAGCCAAACCAAAAGCCCTTCAGTGCACCGGCGCAGGAGCCGTTATCTCAAACACAGTTCCGCATCCGCCGGGGCAAGCCGTGCTGCCGCCGCTCTCCGCAGTGCCGAAAATGTTTCCACTCCCGTCCACATAAAGCGGGTTGGGAGTGTTGCCATCGAATGCGCCGCTGAAATGATGCAATACGATCTCTTCCCAGCCGCCGGCGGATGTCTGCTGCATATCGACTACGAGTCCGCAGCCGCCGTTGCAACCGGTTTCCCCGCCGCCCTCGACCGCGGCATAGTAGCCCCCGCTCCCATCCTCAATCAAGCCCACCGGCCCGTCCCCATTGGTCACGTCGAATCTGTGCAGGACCGACTCCGCCCAACCGGTAAAAACGCCAGTGATCGGCGTGAGCTTGTACATGACTCCTTCGAATCCCGTGCCGCCGCCTGCTGTAGCCACGCCAAACAAATTCCCCGCGGCGTCTTCCCGGACCGCTCCAAAGGGCATCACTCCCTTAGCGACGACCGGAATCGAGAATTCGCTAAAATTCCACCCTCCACCCGATGCCGGAGAAAGCTCGAACACGGTTCCGCAACCGTCAAAGGTTTTGCAACTCCCCGTGAGCAGGCCCCCCGACATGGCCGTGCCAAACAGATTGCCGCTGCTGTCCATATACAACGCGGAATCGGGCCCGGCCCCATCGGTATTCTCGAAGGTGTGTAGCACCGTCTCCGTCCAAACTCCTCCCGCACCCGGAGACAGTTCGTACACGACCCCATAATTGGCGCCGCCGAGAAAGGCCACGCCATAGAGATTGCCTCCATCCAGCAGCAAACCTATCGGACTGAACCCTCCGGTGCCGCTGGTAAAGCTGTGAATCGTCGACTCCGTCCAGCCTCCGCCGCCGTTCGGCGACAACTCAAACGCCGTACCGCAACCCGGAATGCCACACAGTAAGCTGCCGCCGTTCAAGGTCGTGCCGTAGAGATTCCCAGCTCCATCCATCGCCAAACTGCCACTCGGCTCCCCGCCGTCAGTTTTCCCGGTGAAATAGTAGAGGACAGTCTTGGTCCAGCCTCCACTGCCGTTCGGCGACAATTCAAAAACCGTGCCGCACCCAAAAGTGCATACGTTGCTGTTGTTAATTCCCCCGCCGAGCGTCGTACTGTACAGGTTTCCACTCGAATCCTGAATCAACCCGGCCACAGGCGTCGATCCATCAAACTTTCCTTTAAATTCGTGCAGCACTTTGAATTGTCCCGCCTGGGCCGCGGCCGTTATCGTCAGGGTCATGGCCGCCGCAACCATAACCAGATTCCTCAACAGCTGAATCTTTTTCATCTTGTCTCCTTAATTGTGTGCCTGCCTTGCATGCCGAA
>JBAPQU010000502.1:0-7368 GCA_049280795.1 Candidatus Sulfotelmatobacter sp. | reverse complement strand
CCCATCACAACCGCTACATCGTGACCCGATCGCTCGACCAGAGAAGCTTCATCGGTGCCAAGAAATCCGTCCCTTGACGCTTCGTCGAACGCCTTCTTGATCACGCCGTAGCGAAAACCTTGCGGCGTTTGCGCCATCACGATGCCGGCGCGCGGAATCGTGGCTTTGATCAGTGCACCCTCAGCCGTGCGCTCGACTTGCTTCACCGTGTCGACGGCGGGCAGCCCGGCAATCGCCGCGCCATACTTCTGCGCCGCCTCAATCACTTCCTGGATGATTTCAGTGGTCACAAACGGGCGCACCGCATCGTGCACAAGAACGATATCATCCGCAGCCGCCGCAATCGCGTTTAGCGCATTCTCCACCGACTGCTGACGGTGCTCCCCGCCGATCACCAGCTCGATTCTCTTCTTTAAGACATCTTCCGCTTCATTCTCCAGTCGCGCACGAAACCCGCCAATCTCGTTTTCCCGCAGAGCAATCCATATCTCGCTCACCGCATCGGCGGCGGCGAACTTGCGCAGAGTATGGATGAGGATCGGCGTTCCGCCAAGTTCGGTGAACTGCTTCGAGGGCGGCGCCTTCTTTTGCTTGCCTTTGGCGCCAACGGGAACTGGAGCCATGCGGGTTCCAAGCCCCGCAGCCGGAATAATTACGACAACCTTCATCGCGGGCTGTAAGTATACGAGCGCGGAAGCGGGAGTTCAAATGCGAGCCGTTGCATCGCGTTTAACCCTGCGTGGGCTTCGTCTCCACAAGCGCGGCCGGCACTGTGGCCCCGGGTACGGCGGCAATCGGAATCGTCTGCACTGCCGGCACGACGGGTATAGTCCGCGAAAATGCCCGTTCATCCCACTTGCCGAAGATCATCTTTCCCGCCGTGGTCTGCAGCACGGACGTGACCGACACGTCGATGGTCTTGCCAATCATTTTTCGCGCGTTGTCCACCACCACCATGGTGCCGTCATCCAAATAAGCAACACCCTGGTTGTACTCCTTGCCTTCTTTGAGAATGAACACCTTCATAATCTCGCCCGGCAGCACGATCGGCTTCAGCGAGTTCGCCAGTTCGTTGATGTTCAGCACTTCGACGCCCTGCAGCTGCGCGACTTTATTCAGGTTGAAGTCGTTGGTAATGATCTTGCCCTCGTAGACCTTGGCCAGCTCGATCAGCTTCAAATCGACCTCGCGGACGGCGGGAAAATCGTCTTCCACAATTTGAATTTGCAGCGTGGCCATTTTCTGCAGACGCTGCAGCACGTCGAGCCCGCGGCGTCCGCGGTTGCGCTTTAGCGAATCGGCTGAATCTGCCACAAGCTGCAATTCGCGCAACACGAACTGCGGGGTTACGATGATGCCATCGAGGAATCCGGTCTCGGCAATGTCGGCGATGCGGCCATCAATGATGACGCTGGTGTCGAGAATCTTGTAACTCTTCTTGCCCTGTTTCTCCCCGCCAAAGATTCCCCCCAAAGCCGCCAGGTTTAGTAGGTCGCCCTTGCTCGCGCCCACAATCAGACCCACGTAGGCCATCAGAAGCATCACTAGGATTTGCAGGAAGCTTTGCGTGCTACCGGCAGGCACACTGCTGCGAATCACCAACGCGAACAGATAGGCGCCGCAAATGCCGAGGATGCTCCCGATGCCCGCGCCAATCAGCCGCTTCAGGCTAACGGTACGCAACTTCCATTCGAACAGAACGATCCCCGCTCCAACCAGTCCGCCGATGCCGGCATCCAGGTTGCGAGGCAGTCCGAACGGAGCGAGCACATAACAGGTAAGTGAAACTACTATGACAAGAAGAAGACGTACAGAAATCAGATCCACAATAAAACCTCCCCCGGATGCGACTCTTGCCCAGCTTGGCGCATGCACCGGTGCCTTTTCTTGCCGCCTCCAGGCAGGAACAGGCAAATCGATATGCGGGGCGCGCAAAGTATTAGGGGGATGAATGTACGCCCCGTCCCGGTCCGCGGAGGCAGGCCGGGAGAACCTCAGTAAACCAACGCCAAGAGTATATACCTGCCGGCGAATGACCGGGGATTAAAGCTGGAATAGCCTACTTCCTCATGCGGGGACTCGCGCACGCAACTTTTCCGTCCGAACCGTTTTGTAATACCGTAAGTGCTAAGAAGGCGACGATTAGAGACGAATAAAAATGAGGAAACCATGAAGAAGCTAGCACTCGCCGTACTGCTGCTGTGCTCCGCATTGGCCTGGTCAGGCGCGGAACCTAACCCCGCCGATTACCCCATCAACGTCCATGTAAGTTCGGCGCGGGTCAATGGCCGAGGACTTATAAGGTTGAAGGTTGTCCTCGACGGGAAGAAATATGAACTCGAGGGCATGGATGCCGAAAGCTCGATCTTGATCCCCGGCGACTACAAAGCTAGGACCATTCCATCCAGGGTGAAAGATGTCCACCCATACGACGTCTACGGGGCCTACGAGTTTCTTTTCCCGGATAAGAAGACACGAAGATACAGTCTTGTCGGAATTGCGGAGTAATCGCGTCCTGATAAACTTCCTCCATGAAAGCCTTGATGATCACCCGCCTCTCCGGGCCGGATGGGCTTGCCATCCAGGACGCTCCCGACCCTGTCCTCAAGCCCGGACAAACGCTGGTTCGCGTCACCGCCGGAGGCTTGAACTTTGCCGACTTCATGACCGCGCAAGGCGGCTATCCTGGAACGCCTCCGCCTCCACTCATCGCTGGACGCGAGTTCGCAGGGATCGAAGAAAATAGCGGAGGTCGCGTAATGGGCTACACCCAGTGGGCTGCCTTCGCCGAAAAAACTGCCGCCTACTCGCACATGCTGTGGGGCGTTCCCGAGCATTGGACCGACGAACAAGCCGCTGCCTTCCCCGTGAATTACTTCACCGCCTATCTCGCCTACTGGCAGGCCGGCATGACGCAACCGTCCTCAGGTCGAACTCATCGTGTTCTGATCCACGCCGTCGCCGGAGGCGTAGGCACCGCAGCCGTTCAGATCGGCCGCATTCTCGGGATCGAAATGTACGGCACTTCGTCGTCCGACGAAAAGCTCACCCGCGTCAAAGAACTCGGCTTGCAGCACGGCATCAACTACAAGCGCGATGACTATGAGGAGGTCGTAAAGAACCTCACCCACGGCGAAGGCGTGGACGCGGTTTTCGAAATGTTGGGCGGCGAGCACACCGCGAAAAGCCTGCGTTGCCTGCGCGATTTCGGGCGCGTCATCCAATATGGCACCGCCACCGGCAAGCCGCCGCAACTCGACGTCCGGGCAATGTACGCAAAGTCGGCCAGCATCCAGGGCTTGTGGCTCGCCTACCTATCGCAGAAGCGGGAGATTATGGAGCCCGCATGGTTGCAGCTCTCCGAATGGATCGCACAACGCAAGCTGGCTCCGGTAATCGGCCAGGTCTTTCCGCTCGACCGCGCCGTGGAAGCCTACAAGCTGCTGCAGGAAGGAAAAAATTACGGCAAGTTAGTGCTGAAGATCTAGGCTGGGTTCCCGCAGGAACCGTGTAAACTTGACCCGCGGCAACTCAATTTCACCCGCGTCGCCCGTTCCTTCGACGACACATCTCACCGGTCAGAGGTTTCCATGTCGAAGCTCTCTCGATTCTTGTTGTGCGCATTTTTCCTCACTCTCTCAGTTCTTCCATCTCGCATCGCGTTGGCGCAGGCTGCAGGTCCCTCAACCCCCGAAATCGACCGCAGAGTCGAGTCCATCCTCAGCAAGATGACGCTCGAAGAAAAACTTGCTTACATCGGCGGCACCGGCTTTGCCGTGCGCGCTCTGCCGCGCCTCAACCTGCCCGCGCTTGAAATGTCCGATGGGCCGCTCGGAGTACGCAGCAACGCGAAGTTTCCTTCCACCACTTATGCGGCCGGCATCGGCCTCGCCGCTTCCTGGGATCCACAACTGGCGGAGCGCGTTGGCGCAGGCATCGGCAAGGATGCCCGTGCGCGCGGCATTCACTTCATGCTCGGACCCGGCGTCAACATTTATCGCGCGCCCATGAACGGCCGCAACTTCGAATACTTCGGCGAAGATCCCTTCCTCGCCGGTTCCATCGCCGTCGGCTACATCACGGGCATGCAGAAACAAGGCGTCAGCTCCACAGTCAAACATTTTCTCGGAAACAACTCCGAGTTCCTACGGCACGATAGTGATTCCATCATCGACGAGCGCACCGCACGCGAAATCTACCTGCCCGCTTTCGAATCTGCAGTAAAGACCGCGCATGTCGGCGCGATCATGGATTCTTACAATTTCGTCAACGGCCTGCATTCCACGCAGAACGGATACTTCAACACTGACGTCGTCCGGAAGCAGTGGGGATTTCCCGGCATCATGATGTCAGACTGGGTTTCAACCTACGACGGTATCGGGGCGGCCAATGGTGGTCTCGACCTGGAAATGCCGAAGGGCGAACACATGAATCAGGAAACGCTGCTGCCCGCCATTCGCGACGGCCGCGTAAGAGAATCAACGATCGATGAAAAAGCGCGCCGCATTTTGACGACCGCTGCTCGCTTCGGCTGGTTCGATCGCGAGCAGACCGATCTCTCGCTCTCGAAGTACAACGAAGAAAATCATCTTGTCGCCCTCGATGCCGCCCGCGAAGGCACCGTACTACTCAAGAACGAAGGCTCTCTTCTTCCTCTCGACAAACAAAAGATCAAAAGCATTCTCGTCGTCGGCCCGGACGCCTATCCCGCGCAAGCCGTTGCCGGCGGCAGCGGGCGCGCGATTCCGTTTTCCACGGTAAGCATTCTGGAAGGCATTGCGAATTACCTGGGAACATCCGCCAAAGTTTATTACGAACGTGGCCTGCCCAAGATGATAGACCTCGCCACTTCCACGGAATTCTCCACCGCGGCGCAACATGGCAAGCCCGGTCTCACCCTGGAAACTTTTTCGAATTCCGACCTGTCCGGCGCTCCATCCTCCACGCAGATTGTGAAGCACCTCGACTTTGCGGGAGTAGCGTGGGAAGACTTCTCCGATTTCGACGAAGTGATCGCATTATTTACCTCGAAGAAGCCAATATCCCGGCGCTGGACCGGTTTCTACATTGCGCCCGAAACTTCTTCTTACGAGATCGCAGCTGAATTTTCCGGCGAGAGCAATGCCTATCGCCTTCTGGTGGATGACAAACCGGTCTTCGATGAATGGAAATTTGCCACGGCTCTGCAGAACTGCACAACTCTAAAGCTCGCGGCAGGACCGCACAAAATCGTCGCCGAGGCTTTTCAAACGAATCCGATCGGCGGCCGGATGCTCGTCGGCATCGCCGACCAAAACAAAATCGTCTCTGCCGCCGCGAAAACCCTGGCCGCCAAAGCCGACGCCGTGATCATCGCCGCCGGCTTCGATGCGAATAGTGAGGGTGAGGGATCCGACCGCACTTTCAGTCTCCCGTTCGGTCAGGACGAACTCATCCGCGAGCTCGCCGCGATCAATAAAGACACAATTGTCGCCGTAACATCCGGAGGCAATGTCGACTCGGAAGCCTGGCTTGATCGCGTTCCCGCCTACCTCGAACTCTGGTATCCCGGCGAGCGCGGCGGGACAGCGTTCGCAGATATCCTCTTCGGCGGAGTCAATCCCTCAGGGCATCTGCCCATCACACTCGAAAAACGCTGGTCCGACAATCCGGTTCATGATAGCTACTACCCCGAGCCGGGCACAGTTCGTGTGGTTTATAAAGAAGGCGTCTTCGTTGGCTATCGCGGCTACGAACACAATCACGTGAAGCCGCTGTACCCTTTCGGCTACGGTTTGTCCTATACGACTTTCAAATACAGCCATCTGGAAGTGAAACCGTCGGGAGCATCATCAGCTGCAGGCAATTATGAAGTTTCGTTCGATGTCACCAACACCGGAACTCGAGCCGGCGCGGATGTAGCGCAGGTCTACGTTGCCGAAGCGGAACCAACAGTGCCACGCCCGCCCAAAGAGCTCAAAGGCTTCTTCCGTGTCGAACTGGCTGCTGGGGAAACCCGGCATGTAACCGTGCCGCTCAACCCGCGCGCTTTCACTTTTTACGATGTTGCCGCAAAACACTGGCACGCAGACGCCGGAAAATATTCCATAGAGGTCGGCCGCTCGTCAGAAGAGTTGCCTCTGCATTCCGACGTCACACTTTCCGGCGCCTATGATGTTGAGAATGAGAAATAGGGACAAAACATAGGCTTGAATGCGCTGCGTTCCACTCTTTGACTCCTTCAATTTTATTTCATGGCTTATGGTAAAACTAAATGGCATGAAGCTTCATACCGACCGCCCGTCGCTGGTCGAACGTGACGGATTTCTGATGCATACCGGTCAAGCCACGCACACTTTTGACTGGCAGCAACTCTCCACCGATCTCGAAGAGGAACGGGTGCAAGATATCCTCGGTCGATGAGTAGTACACATTCAACCTGCGCCACTTTCTCCAGCTCGCCCCCGAACTGCAAGACGCCATCTGCAGCCCTTAGTGCGTGAGCTTTGACAAAGGGGCCACGCTGCTGACGCGATTTCCCCGCATCTTGCTACACTCCCTTGATGGCACCGGCCAGCGAGAAAATCCAGCCCACGCGGTCGCAGCTTCTCTCATACCTACTTCTCGCGGCAGCCTTGTTCGCATGCCTGCTACCATTTTCTGGAAAAGCTTTCAACATCGACGACACGTTGTTCCTTTATGTGGCCCGGCAGATCACTCGACATCCTCTCGATCCCTTCGGATTCAAAGTGAATTGGTTCCTCGACGCCGTGCCCATGGCGTACGAAACCAAGAACCCTCCCTTCGCGGCGTACTACATCGCCGCGGCCGCAACTATCGTGGGCTGGTCGGAGCGGGCATTGCATCTCGCCTTCCTTCTTCCCGCGTTGGCCGTGGTATGGGGCACATATCGTTTGGCGCAGCGGTTCACCAAGTCACCGCTGCTGGCCGCCGCGGCCACACTTCTCACCCCGGCATTTCTCGTATCTGCCAATAGTGTAATGTGCGACACCATGATGGTCGCATTCTGGCTGTGGGCGATTATTTTCTGGATCGAAGGGCTTGAGCCGCAGAAGCCCGGCTATCTGGCGCTGTCTGCCTTGCTGATAACTTTGTGCGCCTTAACAAAATACTTCGGCGCGGCTCTGATTCTGCTGCTCGCGGCATACTCGTTGGTGCGCCTGCGCAGTTTGGGAAGCTGGGCCTGGTATTTGCTCGCGCCCATCCTTGTTCTCACCGGATATCAGCATTGGACGAAAGCCGTCTACGGGGTGCGCATGATTACCAGCGCGGCCCATCTTTCCACCGGAATGCGGCAAGCGCGGCAGGCTTCAACGCTGGCCAAGACATTAGTCGATCTCAGCTTTGTCGGCGGTTGTGCGCTTCCCG
>JBAPQU010000501.1:0-2388 GCA_049280795.1 Candidatus Sulfotelmatobacter sp. | reverse complement strand
GATCAAGCACAGGATTACCCCCAGCACCGCGAAGAAATTTCCGGCGGGGAGGTGGAACATTGCGGGTGCGTCTGCGGGTTGTTTGCGGCGGAGGATGGGCAGGGCTGCGCAGCCTACTGCGTAGTAGAGAAGGCGGGCTACGGCGGAGAGGGTCACGTTCCATTTGAAGTCGCCGGTCAGAGCTAGTCCCCAGACCATGGCGGCGAAGACGAGGATGGAGACGTAGGGAGTGTGAAACTTGCGATGAACGGCGGCGAAGATTTTGGGGAAATCTCCTTGCTCGGCTAGGGCGAAGGGGACGCGGGGCATAGCGAGGATTTTTGCGCTGAGATATCCGTAGAAAGAAATTAACGCGCCTACGGCTACCAGCGCTGCGCCTAGCGGGCCAATCGCTACTCGCGCTACATCGGCTAGAGGGCGCTGGCTGTGCGCGGCGTCGGGCAGGACTCCTACAACCACCCACTGGATTAACGCGTAAGTCACGGTGCAGAGCACGAGAGCAGCGAAGAGGGCGAAGGGAGCGTCGCGACGGGGATTTTTCGCTTCGCTCATGGGGGCGAGAGCGGTTTCGAATCCGCCGTAGGCGAAGACCAGGAGCAGCATGGCTTTTAGCCATTGGCTGGTGTTCGGAGATGCAATGGGCGGGGTTGCGATGCTCCAATGATGACGCTGCAGCACGAACAGACCTAGGACGATTACGGCAAAGAGCGGGATCAACTTGGCTGCGGTGAACAGATTGCTGACTTGTGCTCCGGCGCGCACGCCGCGAATGTTGACGTGCGTGAGAAGACCGACCAGCGCGGTGAGAATGATGGCGCGGGGGAGCGGATCTTTGGCGTGCGGGAAGAATTCTCCGAGGTAAATCACAAACAAGTTGGCATTGGCGGCGGGCGCGGCTACCTGGCCGAGCCAGAGCATCCAGGCGGTTTGAATGCCCATGAGGCGTCCGAAGGCGACGCGGGCGTAGAGATAAGGACCGCCGGCCTGCTGAAAGCGTGAGGCAACTTCGGCGAAGCAGGCGATGATCACGCTCATGCCGGCGCCCGCGCCGAGCACAGCGTAAGGGCTGTAATTGCCAATGAGAGCCGCCACTACGGATGGGAGGCCGAAGACTCCGCTGCCGATGATGGAGTTGACCACGAGCGCGACCAGGCTCCAGCGGCCGATGGCGCGAAGGAGTTCGCGGGAGGGAGTTTCGGGCATTGGATTTTTTATCACAGAATTGGACGAGGGATTAGGGGTAGGGGCTAGTTCTGAGAATCGGCGCTTGCGCTTCGCTCGCTTGGACGGCCGAAGGCGGCCGTCCCCACATGGTTTGTTGGACCGCCGAGGCGGCGGTCCCCATATGGTCTTTCAAGTCTACCTAGTGACTTTTGAACAGGTGGCTTGTGAACTGTTGGTGGCGGGGCTGCATCGGGTGTGGTGGTACCAAGGCTGTGAGCATGCCTGCGCGGGGGTTTCTGACATCGAGCTGAAAGGCTTGCCAGACACGGGTTTGGCGTGATCGCGGGCAGGAGGTTACTTGCTAGACCAAAGTAATTGATTGAATTACGAAAGCGCATGATCGTGGGACATCTACCTACCGAGTGCTGCCGATGAGATGTTCAGACGGCGCGAATTGAACCACACAATCTAACGAATCGCACGAATCTGATCACACAAGTCTGATCAAGCGAAGCTGATCAAACAGGGGCCATGGGAATCGATCCACAGATGGACGACCTACATACCAGGATGAGGCGAGTGACCGAAGATTTGCGCGTGATTCAGCGTGAGTTGAATTGCGCCGCGATGCAGGCGCCCAGCGACCCGGAATTGATGGAAGCGATGAGCGCGCTGCCGGAGACGGAAGCGATCCAGGTGCTGTGCAAAGTGCTGGACCAGATGCGCCACTTCCTATGGTTCTACAGCCAGGTGATGAGCAACGAGCCGGAGCTGGGTGACAAGCTTCGCCAGTCCAACGGATCGAAGATGGTGGACGACGGGAAGGTAGAGACATCGTTCCTCGATCAGCTGACGCGGGCGGATGAGGCAGTCTTGTTGCGGCACTTGGCCGACGCGAAGGATCGCAAGCCGAATTAGAGTCGGCCTTATCGTTATACACCTCAGGCGCTAAAGGGCGGCGCGTTTTGAATGGCTTGACGGCACCCTTCGGTCGCTTTCGCTCGCTCAGGGCAGGCTCAAGAACTGAAGTCGTGCCCTTCCCGACCCTTTTCGTAGCGATGAATCGCTGCGCCACCCAAAATTGAATGCGCTCTACAGACCGCAGCCGCGGACCATGGTTTTTCGCACTTCTCCTTCGGGGCTCAATACAACAATGTTTGCTTCCATGCCAGGGGAGATTTGCCCGTGCTGCGCGAGGCCTCCGGCGCGCGTGGGATTCAGGGT
>JBAPQU010000500.1:0-8450 GCA_049280795.1 Candidatus Sulfotelmatobacter sp. | reverse complement strand
TCGTAGCCCTGCGCCGAAAGCGTGGTGCGCAATACACGGGTAATTTGGGCTTCGTCATCGACCACCAGGATTCGCTTGTGCTCGTCCGTCATGAGTCTTTCGTCGATTCCACTCACCGCATTTCCTGAGTGACAATGTGCACATCGACGGACGGAGTATCGCGCAGGAACTTGTGAATCGCGGAAAGATAGAAATACCGCTTCCACCCCTTCGTGGCCGAGCGACCGAACACCACCTGTGTAACGTGATTCTCGCGCACGAACTCCGCAACCGCTTCCGCGACCACCTTGCATTCGGCCTTCACCACCTTCGCACCCACGCTTTCCGCGAAACGAATATTGTCGGCCAGTGTACGTTGATTTTCGTCGCTCTCATCCGCTCCGGTGTCTACATAGAGCACAAAAAGATCTCCATCCAGCCCCTGCGCCATGCGCGCTCCTCGAGCGATCAAGTACTGCGCTGCCGGATTTGAACTGATACACACGGCGATCCGCTCGCGCACCTGCAACAACTGTCCATCTTCCGTCTTCAATTCGGAAAGCGTGCGGTCGACTGATTGCGTGACTTGCCGGAGGGCCAACTCGCGCAGCGCAACAAGATTTGTGTTGCGAAAGAAATTCGCCAGCGCCCGCTCGACCCGCTCCAGAGGATAAATATCTCCGCGCTTCATGCGGGTTTGCAGCGCTTGTGGCGTGAGGTCCGCCATGACAATCTCACCGGCGCGGCGAATCACCCAGTCAGGCACGGTCTCGCGCACTTGTACGCCGGTCAACACCCGAATGGTTGGGGATAAGCTCTCTATGTGCTGCACGTTCAACGTGGAGAGAACATCGATTCCCGCGTCCAGTAACTCGAAGACATCTTCGTAGCGCTTCGCGTGTTTGCTGCCTTCAATGTTGGTGTGAGCTAGTTCATCCACCAGCACCACATGGGGCTTACGGGCCAGAATGGCATCGACATCCATTTCTTCAAAGATGGTTGACTTGTAATCCAGCTTCCGGCGCGGAACGGCTTCCAATCGCGAAGAAAGTTCCACAATTGGTTTGCGCCCGTGGGTTTCCACCACGCCGATAACGACTTCTTCGCCGCGGCTTGCACGCCGTACGCCTTCGCTCAACATCGCGTACGTCTTTCCTACGCCGGGAGCATAGCCCAAGAACAACTTGAACACCGCCAGCCTCTGCGCGGCATCACATTCCTTGAGCCATTCCTCGGGAGTCTTAGCCATCGCCGTTTATTCTCCACGCCGGAGCGGAAATTGTCGAATCTGCTCACCACGGAGGCCCAGAGGCACGGAGAAAATCTCCAATATCTCTTTCTTGATCTTCAATGTTTTCTCTGTGTCTCTGTGCCTCTGTGGTGAAAAGCCCTTTTTAGCTTCCCTTCCATTACAATCGTGCCCGTGAAAGCTCGCTGGCCACAACACTTGTTTCGCTACGCTGCGTGCCTCGCAGCTACGGAACTCGTGGTCGAAGTTTACCGTCACGTCCTGCATGTGAATCCTACGACCGTGGCCCTGACGTTTCTGTTGATGGTTCTATGGTTGGCTGCATATTGGGGATTTCGTTTCTCGGTTTTTCTGGCGGTCCTGGCTACGCTTGCCTTCAACTATTATTTTCTTCCACCCGTCGGAACCTTCACCGTAGCCGATCCGCAGAACTGGGTTGCGCTGTTCGCCTTCCTTGTAACCGCCGGTATTGCAAGTCAACTTGCAGACCGCGCCCGCCGGCAAGCCGCCGACGCCAATCAGCGCCGACGCGATGTGGAACGGCTATACGCTTTCAGCCAGCGCCTGCTTGCCACCGACAATGTGGCTGAGTTGATGAATGCAATTCCCGCTTACGTGCGTGACGGATTCGGCGCTAAGGCGGCCGCCATCTATCTGCTCAGTTCGCAGCAGGTCTACCGAACCGATCCTAATGCCACCTGGCTCGCACTGCACGATCTTCAAATGGTGAGTTCCCGAGGCGAGCCGGTTATCGATCCCCAACGTGGAATTTCTCTCACGCCTCTGCATCTGGGCACGCGGACTACAGGAGCTGTCGGCATTGCCGGGCCAACTCTCTCACGAGCCACGCTGGAAGCTTTGGGCAGCATGATCGGCATTGCGATTGAGCGTGCCGGAGCCATCGAAAAACTTTCGCAAACAGAAGCGGCTCACCAGAACGAAAACCTGCGCGCCGTCCTGCTTGATTCCGTAACCCACGAACTGCGCACTCCGCTTACGGGCATCAAGGCCGCAGTCACGGGCCTGCTTTCGGATTACAATCTCGACGATGCGCAGCGAAAGGAATTGCTGACCGTCATCAATGAAGAAACTGATCGCCTCGACCGGTTGGTGGGCGAAGCCACGGAGATGGCGCAACTCGATGCCCACAAAGTCGAACTCCACCTCGCTCCTGTGGACATCGCTACTGTCATCGAGTCCGCAATGGAGGAATCAAGAACCATTCTCGGCCAGCATCCTCTGGAAGTGCGCGTGCCCGCATCAATGCCGAAGGTGCGGGTGGATCCCGACCGTATTGCCGAAGTGCTCAAGCAATTGCTGGAAAATGCAGCGAAATATTCACCCCCTACGTCGCCCATTACTATCACCGCCGAGTTGCGGGCGGATCGCATCGTGACCAGCGTCACCGATCATGGACCCGGCATTGACGACTTCGAGCAATCACTCGTGTTCGACAAATTTTATCGCGGACGGGATCAACGTTATAGTGTGCAAGGCACCGGCATGGGATTGGCAATCGCCAAGGCCATCGTCGAAGCGCACAGCGGAACGGTCAGCATCACCAGCCAACTCGGCCACGGCTCTGTGTTTTCTTTCGAACTGCCGGTTGCCTGATCTTCCTAATTGCAGATCTTCCCAGGCGGAGGATGCCCATCAGTACCCTGCTGTCGCAGATTTCACATTGCCGAAGATGGTTGGAACCAGTAGATTCAGTCTCAGCCGAAGTTTCGCGCCACGATGAGTCTTGCCACACTGAACGACATTTTCTTTGCCGCCGTCGAGCGTAATCTCGAGCGCGCGCAGCTCTATCGTGAGGAGGGAAAATGGCGATCCATCTCTTCTTCGCAGTTCGGGCGCAACGTTGCCGCTACCCTCCACGCACTGCAGGAGTGGGGCATCCACAAAGGCGATCGCGTCGCTATTCTCAGCGAGAATCGGCCTGAGTGGTCGACGGCGGATTTCGCAATCCTGCTGCTCGGTGCGGTTACAGTTCCCGTCTACGCCACGTTGACGCCGGGACAAACCGCTTATACTCTTCAGGATTCCGGCGCCAGCATTATCTTCGTTTCCACAGAACATCAGCTTCGCAAGGTCCAAACGATCTTGCCCCAAACGCTGATTCAGAAAATCGTCGTCATGGATCATGTCCAGATCCCGAGCGACGTGGGCATAAAGTATGCTCTTATGAATGAATTCGTGAGCAGAGGCCCACGCTCGCTCACGCCTCAGACTGAATCTCTGGCTCGCTCCATTCAGCCCGACGACCTCGCCACCATCATCTACACCTCCGGCACCACCGGAACTTCCAAAGGCGCGATGCTGACGCACGGCAACATGGCGTCCAATATCGCCTGCTCTCTGGCCGGTTTCAACGTGCACCACGGGTTGAGCAGCGTTTCGTTTCTTCCCCTTTCGCACGTCACTGCGCGGCACGTAGATCTCTCCATGCTTTATCACGGTGTCACTCTCGCCTACTGCCCTTTCATGGAAAATCTTTCGCAGATCCTGCTGGAAGTGCGCCCTTCACTTTGCGTTTCTGTGCCGAGAGTTTACGAAAAAATCTATGCCAAGACCGAGTCATCAGCCCGGGGCTTTCCCAAACGCGCCATCTACCGCTGGGCTTTTTCCGTTGGCCGCGCCAATAAGCCGGTTATTCTCGCGGGAGAGACTCCCACTTCAAGAAGCTGGAAGCTCGCGAACAAACTCGTATTCTCGAAAATCCGCGACGGCATGGGTGGCAAGGTTGAGACTTTCATTTCTGGCGGCGCGCCTCTAGGCCGTGAGCTTGCGGAATGGTTTGCCACCGTCGGCATCCGCATTCATGAAGGCTACGGCTTAACCGAAACTTCCCCTGTAATCGCCGTCAATACGCCCATCAACCATCGCATCGGCACCGTCGGCAAGATTCTCTCCAACCTCGAAGTCCGGATTGCCGAGGACGGAGAAATTCTGGTGCGTGGCCCTTCCGTATTCAAGGGCTATTGGAACCGCCCTGAGGAGACTGCAAATGCATTTGAGGACGGCTGGTTCAAAACTGGGGACATCGGCCATATCGATGCCGATGGATATCTCTCAGTTACCGACCGCAAGAAAGAGCTCATCAAAACATCCGGTGGGAAGTTTATCGCCCCGCAGCCGATTGAAAATTCTCTGAAGCTAAATCCTCTCGTCGCTGCCAGCGCAATCCTCGGCGATAAGCGGAAATTTGCTTTTGTCATCATCTCGCCTAACTTCGCCCTACTCGAAGAATGGGCCGGTACCAACGACATCGCTTTTTCTTCACGCGGAGAGCTCGTCGCCAACCCAAAAGTGCAGGCGCTCTACGAAGAAATTGTGGAAGGAGTAAACCAGAATCTCGCGCGATTCGAGAAGCTGAAGCGGGTACTGCTCGTCCCCGACGAATTCACCGCAGACAACGGAGCGCTCACGCCCACAATGAAGCTGCGCCGACGTATCATCGAAGAACGCTATCGTACGCAGATCGACGAGATCTACGCCCAGGCGGAAGCTACGGCTCCGTGATTTTTTGAGATCCTAAAGCTCCTGAGCGATCGCCTTGAGGATCCATCCGATCAGCCTTGCCACTGGCTTGGGAAACCGATACCTTTCGCGAAAATAAATCCGCCCTAACTTCTTACTCCAGCTGTCGGCCACGTCCTCCTTTTCCCGGAATTCCGGCCTGACGGTCGTGTGAATATGATGTCCTATCTCATGCCATAGAACATCGCCAAAGCATACGGTCCGACAGAATGGAATGAGCGGATGCACAGCCACAGCGGCTGCAAGATTGTCTACGAACAACTCAATCCAGGCAGGATTACCATGGTGAGCATGGTGGTAACGTCCGAGGACTCGAGACTGCGGCCGGCGACGTTTTCGAGAGGTCACTTTGCCCAATCGGCGCCGTCGAGGCGCACACGATTGGTTCGTGAGAATTACACAGTCGAGACCTCGCAAATAGTCTGCGGGAACCGCGAAAAGCAGATTAGTAACGAGCTTTCGAACGTAGCGCGGCGGTACGAAATCGTTGTAAAACTCTCGAATCTCAGTCTTCGTTGAGATCGCGTCTTGGGGCATGTTCCACTACTCTGTGTCTTTGCGCTCTCATACTAGTCGAAGCGCCATCGCATTCAATACAATATCTTCATGATTGATCCACTCATAATCGCCGGCCGCACCTTCCACTCGCGCCTCATCGTCGGCACGGGAAAATATAAATCTTTTCAGGAAACTGCGCGGGCCCTCGAAGCCAGCGGCGCAGAGATGGTCACGGTGGCCGTCCGCCGCGTTAATCTTGACCGCAACAAGGAATCGCTGCTCGACTACATCGATCCGAAAAAATATTTTCTGTTGCCGAACACCGCCGGCTGCTACACGGCGGATGAAGCCATTCGCGCGGCACGTCTTGGCCGCGAGGTTGGCCTTTCAGACTGGGTAAAGATCGAAGTCATTGGCGATCAGGCCACGCTTTACCCTGATGTGCAAGCGACGCTCGAGGCCACGCGCGTTCTTGTGAGTGAAGGTTTCACCGTTCTGCCGTATACCTCGGACGATATCGTGTATGCCAAGCGCTTGGTCGAGGCTGGAGCGGCGGCCGTGATGCCGCTGGGTGCGCCGATTGGCAGCGGGATGGGCATTCAGAACCAGGCTCACATCCGCATCCTGCGCGAAATGATCACTGGCGTTCCGGTGATTGTGGATGCCGGAGTCGGCACCGCGTCAGATGCAGCCATCGCGATGGAACTCGGCGCCGATGCAGTTCTGATGAACACTGGCATCGCCGCGGCGCAGGATCCAGTCTTGATGGCCGAGGCGATGCACCATGCCGTGCTCGGCGGCCGGCAAGCATACTTAGCCGGGCGCATGCCAAGAAAACTCTATGCCACGGCTAGTTCACCGCTCGAAGGCGTAGTGCGATAGCCACATTAAAACAGAAGGGCGGCCGCAGCCGCCCTGGTTAGAATTCCCGTTCTACTACGTCAGAGCATCTTCGCGCTATCCACATGAATGGAATCGCCCATTACGTGGCCAGTCACGGCAATGTGGTGTCCGACATGGTCTTTTAGCACGTCCGGATTATCTACCGTCAGAACTTTCTGATCTTTATCGGTCACGATCACCATCTTCGCGCCCGCGTCCAGGCACTTCTTAGTGCATGCCTCAGCGCTAGAGTTTGCGCCCTTAGCGCCGCACTTGCTATCACTCACCCACCCGTTGACGGTAGTACTTTTCCCCATATCGTCAAACGCCATCGCCGTCGCCGTCAGGGCGAGGACAAAACATGTTGCAAGACAAAGAGCTAGCACTTTTCGCATGGCCGGTTTTTCTCCTTTTCTAATTTTCCGAACTGCGGCCCACGCCGCAGATTATGGAATTCTAATCGTGCATACGGCAGCAAGAAGCGCCACCGATCATCGACTAACGCCCCGAACTATACCACAGAGGAAGTTTTCAAATGTCACACACTTGCAGATGCGTTCACGCGCAAATCCACACGCACAATTCGTTTTTGGAGCAGGTTACTTTTTCGCCGAGTGATTGGCAGGCAGTGGAAGATTCGCGGGAGGCGGCGGAACGTACACATATTCCCCGGGACGCACGTAGCGCAGTTGCTCGCGCGCTTCTTTTTCAATCGCCTTTTCGTCCGTCTTTAATCCCTGAATCTGCTGCGTATAGAGTTCGTTTTCTTTTTGTTCCTGTGCAATCCGCTTCTGCAGCGACTCATATTCGATCCGCTTCTGTTTGTAGACAATCATTCCATTCGCGCCAAACATCACGTGCACAAACAGCAAGCAGGCGAGCACGGCCACTGTGATCGTCGCCAGGCGCCGCCTCAAGCCATATATTCGCGCCGCCAATGGGCGCACAGTCAGCATCCACGAAGCGGCCAAAGCTTCCGCTTGCGGCGCCTTCTCCGCCATCGCGCGCAACCCATCCTCTGGACTGGGAAATCGCCGAATTCTTGAAATGTTCTTCACTCGAAAATCCATTGCTTGGCCGCTGCGCTCAATTTCTGAAGATCATTCTCACTTCGTGCCTCAGAATACACCCGAACCACCGGCTCTGTTCCTGAAAGCCGGTAACATACCCACGAGCCGTCTTCGAAAATCAGCTTCAATCCGTCCGTGCGAACGGCTTCGCTGACCTTGCGCCCAGAGAACTCCCGCGGATCAGACCTCAACTTCTCAGTGAACTTGTCTTTCACCTCAGGCGTCAAGCGGAAGTTCTCTCGCAGCGGATAATAGGAACCAACTTGATTACGTAGGGCCTTCAATTGCTCGCCTAGAGACGTGCCTCGCCTGGCCACCATCTCGCAACACAAGAGTCCCGCCAGCAATCCATCTTTCTCCGGCACGTGATGACGGATCGAAAGGCCGGCGCTCTCTTCCCCGCCGATCACGATCTTGTCCTGCATAATCAGTTCGCCGATGTACTTAAATCCCACCGGGGTTTCGTACAGTTCCACGTCGCGCGCTTTAGCGATCGCATTGATCAGGTTCGTAGTCGCTACCGACTTCGCGACGCCGTTTTTCCATCCCCGGCTCTCTACCAGGTAATCGAACAGTAGTGCAATCACGTAGTTGGGCTGCAGAAATGTTCCGTCCGCATCAACAATGCCAAAGCGATCTGCGTCACCATCGGTCGCAATGCCAATCTGTGCTCCGGTCGCGCGCATCTTTTCTCGCAGATCGTTCAGCAAGTGATCGTCCGGTTCCGGTGCGTGCCCGCCAAACAGCACATCGCGATAGTCGTGGACGGTTGCAACTTTGACTCCCGCGTCTTGCAAGAGCGCGTCCGAATACCCTCTGGCCGCACCCCACATGGGATCGAAGCAAACCTGCAGCTTCGCCTTGCGGATGATTTCCAGATCGACGATCTCGCCAAGTCGCTTCATGTAGCCCTGTTTTACATCGTGGGCTTGTTTGGCGATTTCCGCACCTTCGGTATATTTTGCTGTTGCCGGGTCTTCCTTGTCTGCCGCTTGGATCTCGCTCTCGATCTTCTTCGTGACTTCCGGCAGGGCAGGGCAACCATCGGGTGTGGAGAATTTGATTCCGTTGTACTCCGGCGGATTGTGCGAGGCTGTAAAGTTGATCACCCCATCCGCCTTGGCTTGCGCAACGGCGTAGGCAAATGCGGGGGTGGGCGCGGCTTCAGTCACGACCATGGGCGTTATACCGTGTCTTGCCAAGATTTCAGCACCCATGGCACAAAAAGTCTC
>JBAPQU010000499.1:0-6132 GCA_049280795.1 Candidatus Sulfotelmatobacter sp. | reverse complement strand
GAGTGAGATGGCCGGCGAAGCGGCCATCTCACGGAGTCGAAGCATCCCTATGAGCTTCACTGGTGTGGGGGCTATGCCGTCTAAGATGCACACGAAAATAACAGGCCAGTGGTGGCTATAGGGATCCTTCGACTCCGTAGCCACTTCGCTTTGCGAAGCGGCTCCTCCGCTCAGGATGACAGAACTAGGAAGATTAACGTTTCTTCAGCGGCGGAATAGTCTGCGTCAGTATCGATCGCCGCACCGGCACAATCGCGCCCTTCGCCGGATCGGCGGCCGCGTTGGCGCGGGTGAGTACTTCCTGCTGGATGTACTGCACAAACTCCTGAATCTGCCGTTGCATCTCTTCCATGCGCTCGCGCATTTGCAGGATGATTGCCATGCCGCTGATGTTCACACCCAAGTCGCGCGCCAGCGACAGGATGAACTCCAGCCGCTGCAGGTCTTCATCGGTATAAAGGCGCGTGTTGCCCTCGGTCCGTGACGGCTTCAGCAGACCCTCGCGCTCGTACAGGCGCAACGTCTGAGGATGGATGCCGTACATCTCGGCCACTGCGGAAATCATGTAGGCGCCCTTCGATTTCCGTTTGGTCATAAGTCTCCTTGACTGATTTTAGAGCAGGGCAGCTTTTCTTCCTAATGTCACAAACAGAATCGCGCCAAACTCTTACCCGCTGCCGGCATCCAACTCCTGGAGGTAATTTCATGGATAAGAATAATGCTATCAGCGTAATCGAAAATCTTATTGAGACATGCAAAGATGGGCAAAAGGGTTATCAGGACGCCGCTACTCACGTGAAGCGCCCTGATTTGAAGACCTTCTTCAACGAGGAAAGCCTGGAGCGATCGCGCTTTGCCGGGGAATTGGAAGCGGAATTGATTCGATTAGGCAAACCTGACAAGAAAGTTTCCGGCTCTGTTGGAGGCTCGCTTCGCCGCGCCTGGATCGACACCAAAGTCAGCCTGGGCGGCGGCGATAAGACGATCCTGGAATCGGTTGAGGCCGGTGAAGACACTGCCAAAGAAAGCTACCAGAAGGCGATCACTGGTGATTTACCGGAAAATATCGCTCAGATTATCCGCAGGCAGGCGGCCAGCGTACAGCGAGCTCACGACAAGGTAAAGAGCCTGCGAGACGCGGCAAAAGCGGCGGCATAATTTGGAAAACGCGTTTGGAAAAAACGCGCGCAAACGCGTAAAACAAAACGAGGACCGGGGGCTCCCGGTCCTCGTTTTTTCTGCGGCGCAGAATCAGGCGGCCGGTTGCGCCTTTTCCGTGGTCGCTGCCCACCCTTGCGGCTTCAACAAATGATTGGCGGCATATGCCACCACGCCTGCCGCGATCAGAATCATGCCAAAGGCGAACGAACTCATTCCCAGAATCGACTCATGATCGGCCCGCAGCACGGCAAAGCCCAGGAGGAGCATGGGAGGAATGCCGATCGCGATTGCCCCAAACAATCCGCCAGGAACGCGGAATGGACGCGCCAAATTCGGTTCCCGGAAGCGCAACACAATCAGTGCCACAAACTCCAGTGACAAGCTGAAACCGTAAAGAAGAATGTCGATCGTTACCAATCGGGCGAAGCCAAGGCCGAGACACATCGCCCATCCGCACGCCAGCGCCAAAATCGCAACCCACGGCGCGCGTGACTTCTTCTGCAGCTTGGCAAAAATGCCAGGCAGCATGCCATCCTGCGCCATCGCCAGAGGCAGGCGCGAATAGCTCATCACCAAGGCGTTGAACATGCCAAAGGCGCTGATTATTCCGCCGAGCACCACGCCGATGCGCAGCAGTGGTCCACCAACCAATCCAGCGATGTCTGCCCAGGAACCAGTCTCCCACGCCGTAGCCTTCAATCCCGTCATCCACAAGGCGGCGAAGGGCAGCACATAGCTCAGGGCCACAATCACCACTGCAACCAGCATGGCGCGCGGATAGGTCCGCTGCGGTCGCTCCACTTCTGTGGCGATGGTTGAAGCGTTATCCCAGCCCATGTAGTTCCACATACAGATCAGCAGTCCGCCCAAAATATCTACGGTCGAAGTTGTCGGCTTGGTCACGGCGTTGGCCAACGCTCCAATCTTGAATGGAGCAATCAACACAATGGCGACGAAGGGCGCTGACAGCGCGAAGAAAAGCCACAACGATGTGAGCGAAACCACCTTGACTCCGGCAATGTTCAACCCAGCGCAGGCAATCACCACCGCCAGCGCAACCCACCATCCGCGATTGCCCTGCTGGAAATATGGGAACATGCGGGTCAGGTAGGCCACGAACAGTGTGGGATAAATCGCCATATCGAAAATCGACGCCACCAACGAGAGCCAGGCTTCCTGAAATCCCCAGAAATTTCCCATGGCGCGGCGCACCCAGGCGTAGTAGCCGCCTTCATAGGGCAGGGCGCTGGAAAGCTCGCCGATCATGAAGGCCGTCGGCAGGCTCCAGAGCAGCGGGGTGAGCAGCAGAATCAGAATCGCGCGTCCGTACCCGGCGCCGTGAACGATGTCTTCCGTGCCGTAGGTTCCGCCCGACACCATGAAGAAGGTTGCGGCCACCAAAGGCCACAGGGTGAGGCGCACGAACGTTTTCTTGACGATCGGGTTCCGGTTGGGATCCTTATTAGGAACGGCGGCGAGAGGCTGGGGGTTCTCTATTTGTTGCGGGGCGCTAGCTGTTGCCAATTTCTATGTCTTCCTCCTCAAGCGACTCACTCTCAGCTACTCCGCAGCGGGCTGGTCTTCTTTCGAAATCGAAATCAAAAGCGTACTCGATCTTTCTGGTTTGTTTAGATTCCAGAAATTCCGCTGGAGTTAGTTCGCATGTTAGAGATTACGGGAATTTCCCAACGATGCAAGAAAAATGTGGAAAACTTTTTGAAAAGTTTTGTCAGGCAGGCCACTGTACCGACGTAACGCTGTCTCCGGCGCCACTCACAACTTCAGTTCCCAGGTTTCGGCCACCAGATCTTTGCGGTTCCAACTCGAATGCCTTTCCTCGCGCGCCAATTTGAAGCCAGCGTCCTGATAAATGCGCCGTGCTGCTGCCAGTTCGCTTTGCGTCCATAGCCGGATTTTCCTGTATCCGGCCTGCCGGGCGAATCGCACACACTCCGCCACCAGCCGCTTCCCAATCCCCAACCCGCGCGCCGAAGGCTCCACTAGCAGTAGACGAAGTTTGGCGACCGATGCGGACTTCTTTACGAGAAATACTGACCCAACATTTTCCCCGTCCCGTTCAGCGATCCAGCAGCGCTCGTGCGCGGCGTCTAGTTTGGCCACAAACTCGGCCACAATCTCGGCGACCAGCGCCTCAAAGCGCTCGTCGTAGCGATATTCATGCGAATAGAGCACGCCGTGGCGCCAAACCACCCAGCCCATATCCCCGGGACGGTGCTGCCGGAGCACGTAGGCTTTTGCGCTCTCGGTATCGGGGCCCAGAACCGATTCGACCGTCTGCATGGAGTGCAGAAGATCCTCTTGCTTTGCAGGAGACAACTTGCTCAGGATTTCTCTAACCTGCTCGTCGGACCGGGCATTCAGAGGCTCGAACATCTGGCGCCCTTTTTTCGTAAGCGCCAGCAGAGTCTGCCGCGCGTCCGTAGGCGATGGTTTCTTTTCGAGCAGATGTTTCTTCTCGAAGCCGCTCAGGATGCGGCTCAGGTATCCCGCATCGAGGCCCAGGGCATTGCACAACTCCGCTGCTGTCGATTGTTTGCGGTGAGCCAGTTCGTACAAGGCGCGCGCCTCGGTCAGGGAAAGGGGGCTGCTGAGAAGGCCTTCATCGAGCAGTCCGATCTGACGCGTATAGAAGCGGTTGAAGCGGCGAACGGCGGCGATGCGGTCTGGGGAAGCTTGTGGCGAGGAAGTTGCGAAAGTCATACTGGATTATCGCAAGCATAGTTGACTTAGTCAAGTAATATGTATGACGGCGTCATTTACCGTTAATTCCAGTCGTCGGTACTTTACGGGGAAATGCTGGCGATTTATCATGCCGCCACCGCTTTGGAGGCGGACTCTATGAAGCTACCGTTTCTCGGGATCCTTGCTCTTTCCCTGTCTGTTGTTTTCGTGGCGCAACCTGCGCACGCTCAGAATGCCTTCACGCCAGATCAGGTGAAATACGGGCCGGTCCCATCTTTCTTACCGCCGGGTGCTCAGTTAGCTGTTCTCGAAGGCGATCCTATGGCTTCGTCAGGCGACTTCACCATTCGCCTGAAAATGCCGGATGGCTACAAGATCGCGCCTCACACCCATGCCCACCGGGAGAACGTTACTGTATTGTCAGGAACTCTAAAAGTCGGGATGGGAGATCAATTCGACGCCAACAAGATGATGAGCTTCGGGGCTGGCAGCTTCGCCTACCTCGATCCCAGCGTGCACCACTACGCCGCGGCTTCCGGCGCGACCGTGATCCAGATCCACGGGCAGTCGCCGGCGAAGTTCAACTACATCAACCCGGCGGACGACCCCAGCTCGAAGAAGTAAGAAGTAAAGAAGTGAATTGAAAAAACCAAAAGGGCTCGGCTTTTGAAGCCGAGCCCTTGATCTTCCCAATCGAAATTCCCCAGGATTAAAAGGGGCTCAGACCTTCTTCCACAGCTCTTCCCGCGGATCTTCCGGGTTCAACTTGGCCAGTTCGCGCAACAATTCTTTCGTGCGCTCGTCCCGCGGCATGGGCACGGTCACCGTGATCTCAACAATCTCATCTCCGCGCACGCCATCCTTCGTAGCCGAAGGCACGCCCTTCTCGCGCAGACGCAGCTTCTGTCCCGACTGCGTCCCTGGAGGAATCTTCAACTCAGCCCGACCGTCGATGGTCGGTACTTCCACCCTGGCCCCCAGCGCCGCTTCTGTCGCGCTAACTGGAACCGTCAGATAAATGTTATCTCCGTCGCGCCGGAAAACGGGATGCTGCTCGGTGCGAATGATTACATAAAGATCGCCCGCCGGGCCGCCGTGACCTCCCGCATTGCCCTTGCCGGCTAATCGAATGCGCTGGCCATCGCGCGTGCCCGCCTTGATGCGGACTTCCAGCGGCTCGGTGCGGCTCACCGTGCCTTCGCCGTGGCAGGTGGGGCAGGTAGAAATGTTTTTGCCTGTCCCTTCGCAGTTGGGGCATTGCACGTTGAATTTCATGCGGCCGCCGGTCTGTGTCACTTGTCCGGTTCCATTGCACTCTGAACATTTTCCCGGCGCTTCGATGTAACCCTGCCCATGGCACGTTGGGCAGACATCCTGGCGCGTTACGTTCAGCCGCATCACGCCGCCACGGATCGCCGTCCAGAACGGCACGTTGACCTGGTATTCCAGATCGCTGCCGGCTTCTGGGCCGGACTGTGCCGGCGCGGCTCCCCGGCCGCCGCCAAAGATTCCAGAAAAGATGTCCTTAAATCCGCCCCCACCGCCGCTTCGCCGGCCGCGCCCCGCACTATCGGCCAGGTCCGAAAAATCGAAGCCGCCAAAATCGAATGGAACGCCCTGTCCCCCTGCTTGTCCCGCGCCGCCACCCGGAAATCCTCCCGGCGCGCCACCGGCGAATCCGCCTGCACCTCCGCCTCGCGCGTAAGCCTCCGCTGTTGCCGGATCGATATTGTCGGAATAAAAGCCAACCTGATCGTAGATCTTGCGCTTCTTGGGATCGCTGAGAACGTCGTTCGCCTCGGAGAGCGTCTTGAACTTCTCTTCCGCAGACTTATCCCCGGGGTTGACGTCAGGATGGTACTTGCGTGCCAACTTGCGAAACGCCTTGCGAATCTCGTCCGCAGAGGCAGACTTCTTCACGCCGAGGATTTCGTAATAATCTTTTTTGGGAGTGGTTGCCATGTTGGGGCAGTTAGAAACCGATCTTGCAGAGTACTACTTAGTTCAAAATTCGTCTTTTTCTTTCGTCTTGCACGATGACGGTCAGCTCCTCGAAGTCGGACGCGTCATCGTAGACGGGGATCGACCTTGCTCCGGTCGGCGTGGAAACCAAAACCTCCCAGCCGTGATTCTCGGCGAGGTCTACGAAATAGGTGTCGCCATTGATTTGAAAGTCCATGTCGTTATGCCGTCTCTCTTTCTATATAAACCCGTTACTTTATAAAAAGCGTCATCCTGAGCGAAGTTGCCGTCCGCTACGCGGACGGC
>JBAPQU010000498.1:0-4842 GCA_049280795.1 Candidatus Sulfotelmatobacter sp. | reverse complement strand
GTCTTCCGCTGGCCTGTTTGTTGCTGCCGATTGAATTGATCAGCCATTTGGCGCGCGTTCTTTCGCTCACCATCCGTCTTTTCGCCAACATGTATGCGGGTGACATGGTCACTCTGGTTTTTATCTCGCTGGTGCCGCTGGGCGTTCCGATTTTGTTCCTCGGTCTTCACATCGGCGTATCGCTTCTGCAAACGTACATTTTTGTACTGCTGACAACTGTGTATCTTTCGGGTGCGGTCGCGGAAGAGCACTAGAGTTCGGATCTTTACTCGGATGTTCGTTTTGGATATTGGAATTGTTTGGAGATGTAAGCCGTTCAGCGTGAGGGCGTCTGCACGGGATGACGTCAACCACCCACTGGCGGTATTTCATACGAGGAGAAACACAATGAGTAAGTTGAGCAAGTTGTTCATGGCACTTTCCGTACTGTCGTTCGCCGTCCCCGCTTTCGCGCAGGGCGCGGGGGCCGAGGGCGGCGTTAACTGGGTTGCAATCGCCGCCGGATTTTCGATGGCCTTCGCTTCCGGCATCTGCGCTCTGGCACAGGGCAAGGCGACTGCCTCCGCTGCCGAAAGCCTGGCCCGCAATCCTGCCGCTCGTCCCGGCATCCAACTGGCGCTGATCTTAGGCCTGGCCCTGATCGAGTCACTCGCGCTCTATACGCTGGTGATCATCTTCGTTAAAGTAAAATAGGAAATCCAGATCGAGCTACTAAATGCAAAAGAGCCTCTGCTCACAGGCAGAGGCTCTTTCTTTTGTTTAAATGGTTTTGTCTAAATGTTCTAGAAAACCGCAGCGCCTAGATTTTCCGCTCCCCGGCCCACTGCTGGTCTTTATTCTTGGGAGCTTGGTTGAGCGCATCCACCAATAGACGGCGCAGGCGGTAGCGGCTTTCCAAGTCTGTGTTCACGATCTCGAAGCCTACTTCATTCACGCGGGCGCGGCGCAGCAGCACATGCGCGCGAATTTTTGTGCGCAGGCCCAGAGAAATTTCCAGATCGGCCTCGCTGCCGATGCGCAAATTGTCCTCCTTCGTGCCCATGCCTCCGCCCAGGCTCAATTCGCGGATGAGAATCTTTGACTTGCCCCACGAACTTCCAATCACAGCGCTGACTGTGCGCGAGAGCACCATGCGTTCGTAGCGGCGCTGCCGCACCCATGGGCATGCCGGGGCCGTATCCAGCGGTGCGATTGCCAGTTCCGCCGGCTCGATGCTGCTATCCGAAAGAATTTGTGCGCTGTAACGCGGATCGGTTTTGGAGAGCGATTGTGCCGCCGCAATCCGCAGCTCGCGGTGATGAATCCAGCCAAAGGTTTTCTTCGCTTCCACGATCTCGCGCAGAAGAGCCACTGACTCCAAGTCCTTGAGACGCCCCAGAGACTCGATGGCTTTCAGTTGCACAAACGGAGAACGCGAAGCCGCTTCGCCGGGCTTGGCCATGGCCACCAGCGGCGGCGCAGCAGTTAGGTCCCCGCTCATTCCGACTTCATCGATCGCTTCCGGCAGCACAACCGAATCCAGCACTTCCGCCAATTCCAGCAGACTGCGTCCGCGGTCCTGGGCGGCTCCGTAAGCGATCTGGCGAACTACAATGTCGTGATAGAAACGGTTCCATTCAGGCAAACGTGCCGGCAACAACTCCAGCAGCGTTCCTACATCCAGACGACTCAACAGGCCTACCACCGCCGAGGCCTGCCGCGGCTGCCCGGTGCGAAGGATCTCCCGTAGTTGCGCCAGCGCCGGACTCCCCATCTCTCGAACCAGCTCAACCATGCGGTCGCACTCGTCGCGCCGCATGCATCGGAAGAATCGATCCGCCAGATGTTCGGCTCCCGATTGGCACGTCCGCCGCAGAACCACCAGCAGGTCCGCTGGCACTTCATCGTGGCGCAGTGCTTCCTCAATGAACTCCGGAATGCGGTTTTCCACGCCCACGCGCGGCCGCAAATCGTTCACCATTACCGGACGTTCCTGCAGCAGCATCTCCATCCCGCTGCATACTTCGTTTACTGCCTGATAATTTTTGGCCTCGCTGGCTTCCTGGCTCAGGCGCACGAAAGCCGCGCTCAGCAGGCTTTGCAGCTCAGGATCTTTCTCCACACACAACTGCCGGGTTACGCTGTGGATGGCTTTGCCCATCGCTTCGCCGCCCAGCCGCGAATAAAGGTCCGCCAGTTGGCTTAATCCAATGGCCGTCTTGCGCCGTGCTTCGGTGTCTTTCGTCTCCAGACAACCGGAATAATTATTCAGAATCTCAGCCGAAGTCTGCTTGTCATCACGATCAAGAAGTACTTCCACAAACTGGCGCAGGTTGCGCGGCGGCACGCACGGAGCTTCATGCGAGAGCAGCACAGTCTTTTTTCCCGACTCCGGCACTTCCGCCCAGAACATCCGGTCAAGAATGTCGGCATGCGACTCCACCAGGA
Source organism: Candidatus Sulfotelmatobacter sp. (assembly GCA_049280795.1). Taxonomy (GTDB): domain Bacteria; phylum Acidobacteriota; class Terriglobia; order Terriglobales; family Acidobacteriaceae; genus Sulfotelmatobacter. Next base: position 2,415 of record JBAPQU010000498.1, on the reverse strand, counting down.
TGCCGGCCTTGTTCATCTTCTCTTCTTGCAACTTCAGGATCCCGCGCAGCGAATCCATCTGCCGGCTCATGTGTTCCATCATTTGATGGACGGCATTCACCTTGACTTCGCCCTTCGAATAGCGCTCCAGGGCGAAGCGAATCGCCATGTGCTCGGCCGCCTTCATTAGCAGCGGCCTGTCTTCTTTCTCGCTGGTTGCCTTGGCTGCCAAGGTCCCCAGCAGTTGTTGCAGATTCAGCCGCGTGTTCGGGTCGGTTTCGGTAAGCTCTCTCTGCAGGGTTTCTGGAGCAGCATTGGGGTCGGTCTGCACCTGGCCGAATCGAGTGAGCAGCCTGATCGCCTGAACCACCTCGGCTTCCTGCAGCGGCACTACTCCTTCCCAAGCGGGTGCGGTAGCTGTCCCTGTGCCGGCTTGGGGCGCCGGACCCGTGACCCAGTGGCCGGGAACATTTGGAATGCTGCCGAACGCAACTGACGTTCCACCGGCTTGGCCTCCGCCGCCTCCGCCTGCGTTGGCGCCCTCCGCTGCTGCGATCAACTGCAGCAACTTCTGCGGATCGTTGAGCCATTGCTTGAATTCGGGTCCAAGAGTTTGCGCCGCGATTTGCGCGGCCACGCTGATGTCGCCGGTAAGCGGATCGGCCGCCACAAACTTTACTTCATTGATCTTGATCGTGCTCTTCTTGCCGCTGCCGCCGCTGTTCAGCGCGTCTTTAATCTGTTTGGCTACGTCCTGGGCCTTGGAGCCAGCCAGGGTAAAGGCACGCACCAGGCGCGTGAAGTCTTCGACGGTAACGTCTTTGGAGAAATGCAGGCTGGCCAGACCGGCTGTGCTTAAGAGTTGTCCAAAGCTGCGCTCCGTCTGTCCGGCTTCCAGCGGGACTCCGTCCAGCAACAATTTGTTGTCGGAAACCCCCAGCAAAAATCCACCTTCGCCCGCGGCAGGTAGACCCTCCTGCAATTCCTTCCAGGCGAGTTCGAACTGAGCTTCCGTGCGCTTGTGCTCGGCACCGTACATCCGGGCATACTTAATCAGGATGTTCAGGCTGTGTACAAAGGCGCGCGCGGAGGCCGCACGGTTGGCGTGAAATGTGCTCGCTTCGTTAATAAAAACGCTCCTCTACCCGTAGCTGGATCGGTATAGAGAGGTTAAATCCAAGGGGTAAGCCCCGCACGTTACGGAGGTAATAAAAGAATCAGCGATAGATCAATGGGTAGCGTTGTACTCCCGCTCCTCCGTCGGAGCGGAAGCAGCCTGGCCGGCTCGCGAACGCCTCCTGCCACTGGCGTTTCCCGCGAACTGCGGCGAAAATGGTGACGATCATCATTATCATTATTCTTATTGACTGGAACTCTTGTGCCCTTAGCGACCACTCGCACAACCCGCGCTAAAAAAGTAACCGGCCTACGTTACTGGATGTTGCGGGTATTGGACGAATGCGAGCACGTCTCCGCCGATTTCGGTTCTGATCCCGTTCATGACCTGCGCGTCTCTCTGCGCCGCTGCCGCTCCATGGTGGATGGATTGATGGCACTCGATCCCGATCCCGACTGGAAGGCGATGAAGAAGGCCGGCAAGCGCCTGTTTCAGCGCCTCGGCGCGTTGCGCGATGTGCAGGTAATGACGGAGTGGGTGGAGAAGCTTCATCCCGCGGAAGCGAATATTGAGCAAGCCCGTGTGGAGCGGGCACTACCTTCGGCAAGCTCAGGGCAAGCTCTGCCCGCTCAGCTTCCAGCTCAACCGAATGATGGGTCCAACTCAGATTTCACCCACTCGCACGGCAGCGGTGATCCCGCAGCTCACTCTCTTCTCGAAATCCTCCACCGTCGCGAACAAGGGCAAAAGCTCGAAGCGCAAGCTGCTCTCGAAGAGTTCGACCGCAAGCAATGGCGCCAGTGGAGCAAGTCTCTTCCCGCGCGAGCCGCTCGCGTTCGCCCAGGCAGCGCGTTGTTCAAGCATCTCGCTCTGGAGCGTTGGACCGCCGCACGTGAACTCCACAACCGCGCCCTGCGTAACCGCTCCCAGCTCACGTTCCACAGCCTGCGCATCGGCATCAAGCGTTTCCGCTACATCGTCGAAAATTTTCTCCCAGTAGAGCACAAGGCCTGGAGCAGCGACCTCAAACACATTCAGGATTTGCTCGGCGAAGTTCATGACCTCGATGTGCTCTGGGCCTCGGCGGTTTCCTGCCAGATTTTTCCCGACCCACATTCGCGCCGGCGCTGGCACGAACAAATTCTCGCCACACGAACCAAACGCATCGACCAATACCGCCAAAAGATGGTCGGCCCGGATTCTCTCTGGCCAGTGTGGCGTGCCGCGCTGCCCCAGGGCAAACAGATTCAGGCTCTGGCAACGCGCCGCATGAAGCTTTGGGCCAACGGCCTCGACCCCGACTTCCCGCACTCCGAGCG
>JBAPQU010000497.1:0-1814 GCA_049280795.1 Candidatus Sulfotelmatobacter sp. | reverse complement strand
GGATCTTCAGCAGCCAGTTCCCAGCGCACGGCTAGCCTTCGTCATCCTGGTCCGATTCGTCGATGGGGATGCCACCAAAATCTTCCGACACTTCGAGGAGATGCTGGTAGCGGTCGTACCAATCGGTGCTGGCTTCGCAGAGGAACATCGATCCTTGATAGGCCCAACCCAATTGCAGAAACCCGACCTTGCCGATGTGAGTGCGCAACCAGCGCGCATCTTCGACGTCGTCGCCGTCGGTGAACTCGGAATGGGAAAGGCGTTGCACCAACTCGTCGAGTTCTTCGCGCTCGAGCTTCCAGGAGTGCATGGTAAGGAAGGGTGCGCCAGCACTCTTCGCCAGTTCGACGAAATCCTTCCAGGCGTCGGGGTTGTTGCCGGTCTCCCACATGACGCACTGGACTTCGTCGTAATCCACGTAGCCGTGGAAACGGCTCATGCCATGGCCTTCGATGAAGGCAATCATGTCATCTTTAACGGTGGATAAATCGTCGGGGGTGGGTGACATAGTGGGCTGTGCTTACGACTGATTATTGTATGCCGATTGGGCAGGATGGTGCCAGCGGCACCGACAAGCTGAGCAGAGAAAAATCTACGAGCTATCGGTGAGATCCTTCCACTTGCGATCCGCCAGAACCACGGAGGTTTCAATCTGGCGTTCGGGTATGGTCCAGTACCTCTTGAGCAGCCGGTCTTTTTCTTGCGCCGAAACCATCTGGAAACCGTGTTTTTCGTAAAAGCGAATTGCCCAGGTGGCATCGGCCCAGGTGCCAATCAGCACCGGGCTGCTTGTCAGCCCAAGCAAATGCGACAGCAGAAGCCCTCCAACTCCTCGCTTCTGGATGCTGGTGCGAACATAGGCATGACGGATGAGCGTTACATCCTGGACCGCTTGAATGCCCATTACTCCGGCCAGCGTCGCAGCGTCCTCCAGGCCCCAAAAGACAACGCCATCGTCGATTTCCTGGCGAAGTTCCTCCCGGGACATGTACGGCTCTGTCCAGCGATCGGGAGGAATAATTCCTCGATAGCCTGCGCGCCGTCGTTGATGATGGTCCAAATCGCCTCAAAATCGCGCTCGTCACATCGGCGGATCATGAATAACGCGCGCTCCCATGCGCGATTGTCGCTGTGTTACACTTTTCAGTTCCGAACAGATCCTCTGCAGACACAGGACATTCTATCCGCTCATGCTTCTTTCCAAGGAATATGTGGGCTACCTGGCCCGCGAAGTTACCAAGAAATTAATTGCGGGCAAGGCCATCGAGACTGCGGCCGTGCCTAAAGTGACGGAGCGCGTGCATGCCGCTCTGCTCGAGGAACTCACGCTTGAAGACCGGATCAATGACGAAGTTCGCGTGATTCTCGAAGCCTACTCCGAAGAGATGAACAAGACCGGCGCCAACTACCAGGAGATGTTCCGCAAGGTGAAAAGCGAACTGGTGCGCAAGTACAAGGCGGTGCTGTGAGACTGAGCCGCGACAAAGTGAATGTGCTGGCGCGGGCGGTTGCCGACGCGCTTAAGGCGATGGATGAAGTGGATTTTATCGAAGACCCCAACACCATCCGGCAGGAAACGCGCAAGATTCTGGCAGAACTTCTCAATCACGAAGAGAGAATCGATATTGCCGCCCGGCAGAAGATCGAAAGCCAGAAGCGGACCATCCTCGAAGGTTCGCAGGAGTGGGATATTCTTTACCGGAAGTACTACAACGAGGAAGTAAAAAAGCTCGGGGTGTAACCGCGTTTAGCGTGAACATAGGTCAGCGACGATCTTCTTAAAGCCGACCGGCGATTGCAATGTCCTCCTGAGC
>JBAPQU010000496.1:0-1569 GCA_049280795.1 Candidatus Sulfotelmatobacter sp. | reverse complement strand
ACTGAAGCAGGCAAGCATGCCCGAAATAAAGATGAGTTTTCTTGAGATACGCAACTTTATGTTGCGGAGTGCAAAACCCTCATTCCCGCGCGTACGTTGTTTGTATGCAAAATCGACGGCCATGGTTCGCCAATAACGCACGATGTCATTTAGCAAGAAGCGCGGCACTCTGAAATCGCCCGAGCCGTACCACAATCCCCTGTCCTCATACAGGTATCTGTGAAGAATGTTATGCAAAGTGCGCTCGTACGCCTCCCGCCGACCGATGACCTGTGACTCAATCAGAAGCAAAATCCGCCGAGTGGTGTTCGAGTTCGAATCGTCTTCCCCTCCGATTTGGTGGATCAGATTATGGCTGAAAGCAAGGTTACCAAATACGCCTTCGCGACCCGGGGGAGCGTGCCCCAAACGCTTAAGCCGTTGCCTAATCTCAAGCGCCGTGTCGAAATGTGCAGGATCAGCAATTCCGTCAACGAGCAACGTCCAATCCACGTCACTACCAGGAGTAAACTCGTCACGACCTAGCGAACCAAAGACCACAATACTCGAGTCAGAGCCGTTACAGTCCGCCAGCATGGACTGCAGCCTCCGGCGCTCTTTCACCGCCCTTTCTTGAGCCGCAGCGAGGTGCGCCCAGTCCTGCCCAACCTTTGCTGCCAAAATTTCAACGGACGACTTTTCGATTGGGGTCGAGTATCCAATGTCCAACTGTTCCACATTTCCCTCATTGGCGAGCGAATTCCCAGGGGCACACCCTATTGTTCTATCTTCCTAGCCCTACCGATCAAGTGCCGATGCCGGCAGCCGGTCTACTGGACTTTTCAACTAGGGTGCACAACCCTCCCACCCACAACAGTCGCCACAACCTTCCCCACAAACTGCCAACCATCAAACGGCGTATTCTGCGACAACGACCGCGACTTACCAGCCTCAAAAGTCCATCGCTTCTTAGGATCGAAAATGGTGACGTCGGCGAAGCTGCCCCGAGCCAGCGAGCCACGTCCGGGGAAATCAAATACGCGCGCGGGGCCGGAGGTAAACAATTCAACGATGCGCGTCAGCGGAATTTTGTGCTCACGGTGCAACTTCGTGATCGCCAGCGCCAACGCAGTCTCAAGTCCAGTGATGCCAAACGACGCCCGCTCGAACTCGACCTGCTTTTCGTGCGTCGCGTGCGGAGCGTGGTCCGTGGCGATGGCTTCCACGGTGCCATCGGCAAGCGCAACCAGAATCGCTTCCCGGTCAGCCGCCGAGCGCAGCGGCGGGTTCATCTTGAAATTCGTGTTGTACTCGCCCACGTCTTCGTCGAGCAAAGCGAAGTGGTGCGGCGTAACTTCGCAGGTCACACGGCAGGCAACGCGCGCATTATGACCGCTGCGCTTTCCGCGCCGCACCGCCTTAAGAGCATCCGCAGTAGAAAGATGCGCCACGTGCAGCCGCGATCCCCGAATCTGCTGCGCCAGGTTGACGTCGCGGTCCACAACGTTAGCCTCAGCGGCAGCCGACATGCCACGCAAGCCTAGGCGAAAGCTCGTAGGGCCTTCGTGCATGGAACAGCTCTCCGTAAGC
>JBAPQU010000495.1:0-1540 GCA_049280795.1 Candidatus Sulfotelmatobacter sp. | reverse complement strand
AGAAAAATTCTGCGCGTAATCATGCGATGCCGCGATCTCAAGCGTCTGATCGTGGTTGAAGCTCACGTAGATATTCGGCCCGCGAACCGCCAGCACCGGCTTGTCGATGATAACTTCGGGAGAATGTTCCGCGATGGCCAAATACCAGGAGCGGCCGAAATCCTGCGACCGCGCCACCATCACGTCGTGCTTGCCCTGCAACCATGATGCGTAAAGGGTCTGCCGGTCCACCGGATCGACCTTGATCTGGGCATCAAACTGTCCGGTCGGAGAGGTCACCAGCGGCCGCGGCGGCTCCCAGGAAATACCATTATCGTTGCTGACCAGGAGCGCCATCACTGGCGTAGTGCAGGCCGGGCAATCGCTTACCGCGCCATACTGCGGAAACAGAATATAGATGTGTCCATGGCCGTCGGCCGCCATCGCGGGCTCCCACTGATCGCCAGTGGTGTAGCCGATGCGGAGTTGAGAAGTGAAGTTTGCAGCCGCGAGCGCCGCGTGCGCACTTGCCAGCGCTAAAAGCAAGCATAGAGCAAGCTTCTGCACACTTCCGGCGCGGCTGGACCTGAAAACCACAGAACGACTCCTGGGACAACGACTACGACAGCAATGTTCGAACTTTATCGTGAATGGTTTGGTAGCGTCAATCGCCGGTTGAGTTGCCCATTGACTACCTGCTTAGTTGCAACGACCATGTGGCGACAGCCGCCCCCTGTCGGTCAAGCGAAGCTCAACGGGTTTGGGGTCAAGCTAGCACTGCCGCGTGACTTTCTTCCGGATTCGTCATCTAATGGAACGTGGTAAGGCGACGGGAGAGGACGCCCGTCGAATAGCCGCCGGAGCCTGCCCTGAGCGAAGTCGAAGGGACGGCGGCGCTACGCAGAGCAGGTAATAAGGAACGAGGAGCGAGATGGAGAAAGCTACATTCGCAGCGGGATGTTTTTGGGGAGTGGAAGCCACCTTCCGGGCGATGCCTGGAGTTCTGGGCACGCGCGTCGGCTATATCGGCGGAAGCACTGACAATCCGACCTACAAAGAAGTCTGCACCGACCGCACCGGCCATGCCGAAGCAGTGGAGGTGGATTTCGATCCCGCGCAGGTTCGCTACGCCGATCTGCTGAAAGTTTTCTGGGAAAACCACGACCCCACGCAACTCAATCGCCAGGGACCTGACTGGGGCACGCAATACCGCTCCGCAATCTTCTTTCACACATCGGAGCAGCAAGCCGCGGCGCAAGCTTCGAAAGATGCGCTAGAAAAAGCGCATCGTTACTCAAAACCAATCGCCACCCAGATCGTTCCCGCCGTGACGTTCTTCCCCGCCGAGGATTATCACCAGCAATATCTGGAAAAGCGCGGACTCGCGAGCTGCCACATCAAGGCGTAGAGATCAGGTCTCTCATACGCACAGTCTTTAGCTGCCTCAGTTTTTGAGTGGCGTAGCGCTTCAGTACTGCGATTAATTTCCTCTCTATATTAAAAATCCCCCGGTGCTTCTAAGCACTTCGGGGGATTAAACCATTTCAAACAGAATTACGGC
>JBAPQU010000494.1:0-2229 GCA_049280795.1 Candidatus Sulfotelmatobacter sp. | reverse complement strand
CACCGAGCGCACGCTGGCCATGGCGTGCGATGTGCGCCACCGTGAGGACATCGACCGCGCCATCGGCCTGACTCTCCATCACTTTCAAAGGATCGACGTCTGGGTGAACAACGCCGGGCACGGTCTGCTGGATTCCGTGGCGCAAATGGATATGGCTGCGTGCCGCGAAATGTTCGACACGAATTTCTTCGGATCCGTTGCCGCGATGCAGGCCGTGATTCCAGTGATGCGGCAGCAAGGTGGTGGGACGATTATCAACATCTCCAGCGTAGCCGGACACATTCCCGTGGCGTTCCATGCAGCGTACAGTGCGACGAAGTTCGCGCTGAACGCGATCGGCAAAGGTGCCGGCATGGAATTAAAGAAAGGCGGAATTCATGTGTTAACGGTGTGTCCCGGATACGTGCGGACCGCATTCGGCGAGAATGCGCTTCGTGGCGAAGAGTTGAAGAGAGTGCGTCCGGCATCGGTGAAAGGAATTACAGCCGAACGTGTCGCCCGGGCTACGTTGCGAGGATATTTGAAGCGGAAACGGGAAGTGATTGTGCCCTGGACGATGTATGTGCCGCAGAAGATCTATCAGTTATTCCCGTGGGTAGTAGAGTGGGCAATGGGGCGCATGGCCGGGTGATTTCATCGTCGATCTACTGTCTATCCCAACTCTGCCAGCATCGCTTCCATCTCGCTCAAGGCATGCAGGTTGCCGGTGCGCCGTGCGGAGGCGATGCCGTCGGTGAGCATCGTTTTAGCTTCAGCGACGCGGTCGGCGCGAGCCAGCGTTTGCGCTGCCATAAAGTAGCCGGGCGTGTATTCAGGATTACTTTTCAACAGCATTGAGAACTCGGCTAGCGCACGGTCGAAGTCACCCTGATTGGAATATTCCATCGCCAGGCCGTAGCGGGCGAAGGTGTCGTTTGGATTCTGCGTGAGAATGTCGTTAAGCGCGGCGATACGATCCATAAGCAGTTCTCGGTTCTCAGTTCTGAGTGAGAGGTTACTACAAACTGCGCCTTCACTTTTCGAATCGCCGTAGCTTCCGGCCTCCGTCTTGCATTCATCGAGGTAGTAGAATTAGCAATCTTTATTTCATTCCGTGCGAAAGGAATCCGGTGGCCTGTCCGTTTTTCATGCCGATAGAAAAGTTAGATGGAAGCTGGCTGCATGCCGAACGACTTCCACTGGGCTGCGGATGGAGTGGTCACTGCACCGCTCCCGGGCACGAGGATGAGGCTCCGTCGCCGGATGAGTTGCGCGAGTTCTGCAACCTTGGCTACGCCGCTGGTTGTGGACGATTGCCACGCGAGCGGGCGTGGGATTCGGTGCGCTTTGCGGCTCGAACAGCAAATGGCAAGAACGAAACCAGCCTTCGCATTCGGATCCATTATGTATGTGAGCGCGAACATCGTCCGTCGGATCATGGGATGCTGCAATTCGATGCGGCTGAAGCGCGGTGGGTAGAACCACATCCCGATAGTAGAGTGCAGCGCATGGCGGAATGCTTTTTGGAATCCTATCTGCAGAAAAGAAAAAGACACGAAGTGGCTTGCGCGGCTGCGAGTTAGTCGGCGTCACTGCTAAGGAATCAGCGTTAAAAAATCGCACCACAAACAGACGAACGAGGAAAGACAATGACCGAAGAGATGCTGACACCCAGGCCGGTGCGGGATTCGCAATCTGAGATGACGGAACTGGTCCTGCCCAACGATGCGAACCCGCTGGGAGCGCTGCTTGGGGGCCGGTTGATGCATTGGATCGATCTAGCTGGAGCATTGGCGATTCACCGCCACGCGCGCAGTTACGCGGTGACGGCTTCGGTCGATCACATCGATTTTCTTGTGCCGGTGCAGGTCGGGGACATGGTGGTTCTGAAGTCATCGGTAAACCGGGTTTTTCAAACCTCGGCTGAAGTTGGTGTGAAAGTTTTCGTGGAGAACTACATCGCCGATACGGTGCAGCATGTGGCCTCGGCCCACCTCACGTTCGTCGCGGTGGACGCGCAGGGCAATCGCCTGAAAGTGCCGGCGGTAATTCCCGAAACCGAAGAACAGAAAAGACGCTACGACGATGCCGGACGCCGCCGCGAGATGCGTCGCACGGAACTGGAGCGGCGCCGCAAGGCGAAATCGTAATATATAGACCGACATCCCATTGGGTCTGTGAGTGGGACCGGCGTAGTGAATGTTTACTTTCGTGTACCGCCCCCTGCCCCCCACCCTGCCGCTGTGAATG
>JBAPQU010000493.1:0-6839 GCA_049280795.1 Candidatus Sulfotelmatobacter sp. | reverse complement strand
TTGGCGGCGCGTCCCGTGTTGATTGCGGAATCGCAGGAGGCGGTGACGGAAGCGCGCATGCGTTTGGCGCGCATCGGCCTCGAAAATGCACGGGGATATTTGCGCGGAGGCGTTGCGACATGGCGCGAGGCTGGCTTGCCTGTGGCCACGCTGCCTCAGATTAGCGTTGAAGCGCTCAGTGAGCGGTTACAAGGTGCGCACGTGCAGGTGCCGGACGTGCAAGTACTCGATGTGCGCCGCGAGGCGGAGTGGGAAGCGGGGCATATTGCAGGCGCATCCTGGTGGCCGCTGGATAACTTCAAAGTTGCGCCACCGGAAATCGATCGCAACCTTCCGATTGCCGTGCATTGCAAGGGCGGGTATCGCAGCATGATTGCTTGCAGTCTGTTGCTGCGAGCGGGATTTCAGAATGTGGTGAATGTGGTGGGAGGGTTTGACGCCTGGCAGCAAGGGAAATTGCCTGTGGCTGCGGAGAAGCCGGTTGGGGCCTGAGTTGGTTTGCGATGTTTTCGCGGGCTAGGGCTCTGAGTATAAATGCTGTTAAGGCTAGTGATCCGCAAGCAAGATTATTTTTCGCAAGCGTAAAACGGGTTCACTGAGCGTTTGGGTTGTGCGGTTGCGGTGGTAAAAAAGTGCCGTAGCCGGCCAAGAGTAAGGCGATAATAATGTTCCCAGTCAGGCTCATCTTGTGATAGCCAAAAGCCCAAATGTAGATGTAATTGATCACGAAATTGAATAGTACACACAGTGCGAACAAAAAGAAAAAGCGTCCTACCTTGTTCCGTGTCTTTGCCACGGTTTTGCTGAGAATGAAGGCCATTCCCAAGATGATTGAGAAGCTAACGAAACTTCCAAGAACGAATAACATGTTTGTGGTTAAAGAGTAGAAGGTGTGGGATTTGGCGTCTAGATTACGTTCGCTCAGGCGACCGAAGTTAGTTAGGCGTCGAAATGTCGCGATAGCACTCATTGATCTCATCGAGCATGAATCGACGTTTGCCGAAGAGGCCGAACCTTCGTAGACTTACGACTGGAGCCCTTGGAAGCGCCAGAATGAAAACAGCCAAACTCGCAAAATCCTACCGCATTGATAACGGCAAACATTTCGGCCTGAAAGATTTTGATCCGGCCGACACCGGACACTGGCACTCGGTCGACCAGGCCAAGGAGCACTTGCAAAAAGATACAGCGCGCCTGGAGGATTTGCAGGCCAAGCTTTATGCGCAGGATTGCTGGTCGGTGCTGCTCATTTTTCAGGCGTTGGACGCGGCTGGGAAAGACGGCACCATCAAGCATGTTATGTCGGGGGTGAATCCCGAAGGGGTGCAGGTGCACTCGTTCAAGGGGCCGTCGGAGACCGAGTTGCAGCATGACTTTTTATGGCGCACCTCGCAGCATCTGCCGGAGCGCGGGCACATTGGGATTTTTAACCGCTCTTATTATGAAGAGGTGTTGATTGTGCGGGTGCACCCTAAGGTGCTGGAGGGTGAGAAGCTTCCGCCATCGCTGGTCACAAAAAAGATTTGGGAAGAACGTTTCGAAGATATCCGCAGCTTTGAGCGGCACATGGCACGGAACGGCACGGTGATCCGCAAGTTTTTTCTCCACCTCTCGAAGAAAGAACAGAAGAATCGCTTCCTAGCGCGTCTGGATGAGCCGGAGAAGAACTGGAAGTTCTCCCAGGCCGACGTTCACGAGCGCGAATATTGGGATGAGTATCAAAATGCTTTCGAAGAGATGATCCGCCATACTGCGACCAAAGATGCGCCGTGGTACGTGATCCCAGCGGATAACAAATGGTTTGCCCATCTCGCGGTTTCGGCGGCGATTGTGGAGACGCTGGAAGAGCTTGGTGTTGCCTATCCCAAGGTCGACGCCGCAAAGCGCAAGGAGCTCGACGCCGCCCGTAAGCTGCTTGCGAAGAAGTGAAAGCAGTCGCCCGCATGCGGAAGACGCACGGCTGGCCTTTCCATTCAGTCACCCCCGCGTTACCATAGCAACGGTTCCGTATCGTTTAGTTTCTTTCGCTTTACTTTCTTTCCATCTCTCTACATCGGGGGCGTTCGAACATGGGTGGTCGAAACACGTCTTGCGGGAGTGAATCTGGTAAGAGCGCAATCTGGTGGCTGCCTTTATTTCTTGTCGCGTTCGCGCTTTGGGCGCAGGGCGCGGTTTTTGCCCAGACCAAGCCGGAGCGTCAATCGAAAGCCGCCAAGCCTACTCAGTCCGCAGTCTCCACAACTGCGGCTTCCTCTGACCAGAAATCCACTGCTGACGACGACTCCGGCAAGCCGGAAGACAAGCCCTTCAAAGGCCTGAAGTATCGACTGATCGGTCCTTTTCGCGGTGGACGTTCGCTGACCGCAGCCGGAATTCCGGGCGATCCCACAACATATTATTTCGGCGCGACGGGCGGCGGAGTCTGGAAGTCGACCGATGGCGCCATGACCTGGTCACCGGTTTTCGATAAAGAGGGAAGTGGATCGATTGGCAGCCTGGCAGTAGCCAATTCCGACCACAACATTATTTATGTTGGCACAGGTGAGGCTTGCATTCGCGGCGACATCGCGCAGGGCGATGGAGTCTACAAGTCGCTCGATGCCGGCAAGACGTGGAAAAACGTTGGCCTGCACGACAGCCGGGCGGTCGGCAAAGTTATCATCAATCCAAATAATCCAGATATCGCTTTTGTGGCCGCGCTTGGCCATCCTTATGGGCCGAACGCGGAACGTGGCATTTTTCGCACGATCGATGGCGGCAAGAACTGGGAAAAGGTTCTTTATAAAGATGAGAACACCGGAGGTATCGACGTTGCGTTCGATCCCAACAATCCCAACATTCTCTTCGCCGCGCTCTGGCAGGCGCGCCGCACTTCCTGGAGTTTGATCGACGGCGGTCCCGGCAGCGGACTCTATCGATCGGGCGACGGAGGTACGACCTGGAAGCGACTGGAGGAGCATGGCCTGCCCAAGGGGCCTTACGGACGCATCGGCATCGCGGTTGCCGCGAACTCCGATCGGGTTTACGCGCTGATTGAGGCACACAATCCCGATGGCGGACTGTATCGCTCCGACGATGGCGGCGAGAGTTGGGACTTCGTCAATCCCAGCCATAGCCTGTGGCAACGGCCGTGGTACTACATGCACATCTTCGCCGACCCGCAGGATGAGAACGTCGTTTACATCATGGATGTGGAGAGTTTCAAATCGACGGACGGCGGGCACCTGTTTAATAAGGTGAAAGTTCCGCATGGCGATAACCACGGACTGTGGATCGACCCGAAAGATACGCGGCGCATGATTGCCGCCAACGATGGCGGAGTTACGGTGACATTGGATGGCGGCAAGAATTGGACGTTGGAAGACAATCAACCGACCGCACAGTTCTACCACGTCATTACCGACACGGCTACGCCTTACCGGGTTTACGGGGCGCAGCAGGACAGCGGCACGGTTGCGATCGCCAGCCGCAGCGATGCCGGGTCGATCGACGTTTCCGACTGGTATGACGTCGGTGGAGGCGAGTCGGGCTATATCGCGCCTTATCCGCCCGACCCCAACATTGTTTATGCCGCCGCCTACCAGGGAAACATCACGCGATTCGACAAGCATATCGGCCAGGTGAAATCCATTACCGAGTTGCCTGAGCTTACCGACGCATATGGCGCCGCCCCCCTGGATCATCGCTTCCAGTGGACCGCGCCGGTGCTGATTTCCCCACACGATCCCAATACGCTCTATCACGCGGGCGAGCGGTTGTTCAAAACCACGGACGGCGGCGTGCACTGGCAGGCCATCAGTCCGGACCTTACGCGCAACGATAAGAGCAAGCAGCGCGTTTCCGGCGGCGACATCACGCTCGACGATTCCGGTACGGAATATTACGACACGATTTTTGCGCTGGCAGAATCGCCAATCACTAAGGGATTGCTGTGGGTGGGAACCGACGATGGATTAATTCAAATCACTCGTGATGAGGGAAAGAATTGGACGAATATCACTCCCAAGGATCTGCCGGAGTGGAGCCGCATCAGCCAGATCGAGGCGTCGCCTCGCGATGCCGGCACGGCATACGTTGCGGTGGATCGCCATCAGAACGACGATCTCAAGCCATATATCTATAAGACCAGCGACTACGGCCAGAGCTGGACGAAGCTGACCAATGGCATTCCCGAAAGATCGTTCGTCCGGGCCGTGCGCGAAGATCCAAAGCGGCGCGGGTTGCTTAACGCCGGGACCGAGGGCGGCGTTTATGTTTCAATCAATGACGGCGCCGACTGGCGGCCGCATAAGTTGAATCTGCCGACCACGCCGGTGCACGATCTTGTGATCAAAGACAATGATCTCGTCGTGGCCACGCACGGCAGAGCGTTCTGGATACTGGATGACGTCAGTCCGTTGCGGCAATTCAGCGACGATGTGGCGAAGAAGGACGTTTTTCTCTATACGCCGGGGACGGCATACCGCATTCAGGCCGGTGCGGGTGCGGAACAGCACCCATCCAAGCGGACGGGACAGAACCCTCCGGCAGGGGCTGTAATTTATTTTTACCTGAAAGATGCGCCGAAAAAGGGAACAGAAGTTCAGTTGGAAATCCTGGATGCTTCCGGAAAGTCGATCCGGAAATATTCGAGCTCTGAAACGGAGCTGCCTGACGAACCTCTCGATCCGGACGACAAGAAGCCGGAGAAAGAAATCAAGGCGGAGGCTGGGCTAAACCGCTTCGTTTGGGATTTGCGCTATGAAGAGGCGCATCGCGTTCCTGATTATTACCTATGGGAATACAACGGCGGAGCCAAGGGACCGGTGGCCACGCCGGGCCAGTATGAGGTGAAGTTGAGCGTGGGTGGCGAAAGCCAGGTTGCGCCGCTGGAAGTGAAACTCGATCCGCGGGTGAAGGTCAGCGCAGCCGATCTGGCTCAGCAACTCGACATGCAGATTCAGATTCATGAGGAACTGAACCGGGTGTACGACGCGGTCAATCAGATTCAGGATGTGCGCTTGCAAGTGAGCGGCCTCAAACGCCGGTTGCCGGAGAACGCCAGCACAAAAGCGATTGTGGCCTCGGCGGACGATCTGGATAAGAAACTGGTCGAGATACGCGATCAATTTGTAAACCTCACCATAAGTGCGGACGAGGATTCGCTCGCCTATCCGCCGCAACTGGACGGGAAGCTGGCGTATCTGGCGATGGATGTGGGAAGCGCGGATGCGGCTCCGACTGAAGCCGACCAGCTTCAGTTTGAGAAGCTGAAGCGGCAGAGCGCCGAATTACTGAAGCGCTGGGACGACCTGCAACATGGCGATCTGGCGGCGTTCCAGAAGCTGACGGCTGCGGGCAGCCTTTCCACGGTTGTGGTCCCACCTGCGGGGCGAACCCGAGAAGCTGAGAATGCTGACGCTCACTGAGAAGTAACTGTTGTCGTCATCTCTTGCGTAACAAGTTCGCAGAATATTTCCTAGGCTATGAAGCGCAAGTTTGGCGGTAACTTGGCATTGATCCTGCGTTCGCGCCGAGTTTGAGTTAACCTATAACAAATTTGCAACCTGTAGGACGCTCCGCTTCGTATGCAACGAATATAAGGGGCGTATCGGGGAGCCACGCCGCAGGCAGAGCATATTCAATCCTGTATCCCTGCTTCGAGTCTGGATGCCGGAATTGTGTGAAATTATTCTCGATTGCATTCGGCAATGCGACTCTTCCCTGAGCTATTCTGACTCCCCCCTCGCAAGCGAATGTTCCTTGAAAAGGAATGACGGTTCTATCTACGGATACAACGAACTCCCATAATCGCAACTCTTTACCCTTGTCGTTTTTGGTTACATCCAAGGCAAAAGAAACGTCCGTGATTTTGACAACTGGCGGCCCAGACGGAGCGCTTTTCGCCAGCGCCACAACGCAACTGTTGAGCGTCGATTGTTGAGCATTCACCGAATTTTGTAACTCGGACATGTGTCCAATCTGGTCAGTGAAGCGCGTGCTCCATCCGGTAACTTCCGCCTGTTTTTGTTTGAGATCGCCTGCGCATGTTCCGTATTGCGACCAAGCCGATGATTTTTCCTCGGCGACTTTTTCGGTATTGTGATGTTCGTCGCGCCAAGCGGAGAATGCAGACCAAAACAAGCCAACCCCGATAATCACAGCGAATGCTTTCTTGTTAGGCTTCCAATCCCATAGCTTGTCACCAACCTCCAAACCAAATGCCAATACGCCGCCGCTGAGCCACCCGTGCCAATGCTCAAACACGGCGACCACCCATTCGGGGAACCCGTGCAATGGATTCATGTGCATTCCTCCGTGAAGCCAAATTGACCCCATGAAGGATAGTCTTTTCAGGATTGGAAACAAGGGGCCTAGGCCGCTGCACAACCCCCCCTCGGCTGCATATAAAGGCCCCTGTTTTAGAGGGTTTGTGTGCAAAGCCAATTTCCTAAATTTCCTAATTTCCTAATTTCCTATTACTTCCGTGCCACTGGAATGGCACGGATGTGCCTTGTACACCCTCGCATCCACTGCTATGTTGCCGATAGTGATGCTGATCCTCCCCTGAGGTAGTGATCGATTCGGAGGTTTGGGGGTGTCTATGAGGTTCATGCATCTTTGTTATGCGGCTCTAGGCTTCGCGGTGGCACGTTGGGTATTCAAACGGCAGCCTGTAGCTGATCCAGTCTCGCGGTTGCGGTCGTCCGGGCTTTTGTAGAAAGCAGTGTTGGGCGTGCGTCCCGTTGCGCTTCCATTTCGTCTAGCGCACGCCCAATTCTTTTTCCTTCGCGCAGAAGTGCTAGCCCTTTGGTTTGCCTGAGTTACCTCTGCTTTACCCCTGATTCTTACTACAATTC
>JBAPQU010000492.1:0-1850 GCA_049280795.1 Candidatus Sulfotelmatobacter sp. | reverse complement strand
GTTTGGACTATACTGTCCTGATGTTTGGAGAGATGGCGAAGACGGTCGGGCCATGCGGGCCGGGTTGGGGCGGTTGCTGATTCGGTTGTTTTCTTGCTAGACACAATTTTCTCTCTGGCCGGAATGTGGCAGGTCTCAGTTTACCCTCAGTTACGAGGCAGGATGTCGAGCTTCGCTCGACGGTACAGTATAATCTTCAGGCTGATTGCGACGAATTGACTGCAACGAATTAACCAAACGAATCATGATTGAAAGCACCTTGCCCGACGCGGACGCACCCAAGACGGCGCTCGACATTCACGACATCCTGAAGATTCTGCCGCACCGCTATCCTCTTTTGCTGATCGACCGCGTGCTGGAGTTGAAGCGCAAAGAAAGCATCGTAGCCATCAAGAACGTCACGATTAACGAGCCGTTTTTCAACGGGCATTTCCCGGGATTGCCGATCATGCCGGGAGTGTTGATTGTGGAAGCGATTGCGCAGGCCGGCGGCGCGCTGCTGCTTACCGAAGTGGAAGATCGCACCGACAAGGTGATGGTGTTCACCGGCATTGAGCGGGCAAAATTCCGCCGTCCCGTGAGCCCGGGCGACCAATTGCGAATTGAGGTGGAAGTGAAGGGCTGGCGGGCGATTCCGCGCATGATCGCGGCGAAGATGCACGGCATAGCTTATGTTGACGGCAAGCGCGTGGCGGAAGCGACCGTGTCCTGCCAGCTCATTGATAGCTCGCGCGGACGCGGGGACAGCGGTGATGGTGGCGACGGCGGCGGTTAGCCTCTTAATTTAGCGAGCAAAAGTCTTACCGCAAAGGACGCGAAGGAAGCGCAAAGGTCGCGAGAAAACATAATCGAAATTTGGACGCTGCTCAAAGGGCTGGAGTGTTGGACGATCCAAGGTCCTGAGGCAGCAGTGGAATCCCACCTTTCGCAAAGTACGCGAAAGATGGGGCACCCAGCCTTCCTGATCATTCGATATGATTCGATGACTCACCCATGAATGTTCATCTCACCGCTATCATCGATCCGAAGGCCAAGGTTCCAGCGTCGTGCAAGGTAGGACCATACTGCGTGATCGGCGCCGAGGTTGAACTCGGCGAGAATTGCCGGCTGGTGTCGCACGTAGCGATTGAGGGGCCAACGAAAATTGGTGCCGACAATGCGTTCTTCCCGTTTTGCGCCATCGGCATGGAGCCGCAGGATACTACCTACAAAGACGAGCCGACGCGGCTGGAGATCGGTGACCACAACGAGATTCGCGAGTGCGTCACCATCAGCCGCGGTACGGTGAAGGGCGGCGGAGTGACGAGAGTGGGCAGCCACACGCTGATCATGGCTTACGCGCATATTGGGCACGATACCGTGATTGGCGACCACTGCATGCTCGTGAACGGGGCCACGCTGGCCGGACACGTGACCGTGGAAGAATGGGCGGTGGTGGGCGCGCTGTGTCCGGTGCATCAGTTTGTGCGCATCGGAGCGCATTCATACATTGGTGGGGGCACTACCATCACGCAGGATGTGCTGCCATTCTCCATGACGTCCGCCGCGCGCGACACGCATGCGTATGGGCTGAATAAAGTTGGGCTAGAGCGGCGCGGGTTTTCAAAGGAACGCATCGGCAAGATTCACCATGCTTACAAAACTCTGCTGGCTTCGAAGATGAACACGTCGCAGGCGTTGGAGAAGTTGAAGTCGGAACCAGAGCGCGGGGACGATGTGGATATGCTGATTCGATTTATTGAAGGGGCGGAAAGAGGAATTATTAAGTAGGTGGCCATTGATCAGTGACCAGTGCCCCTCAGCGGCTGAAGCCGCTTCTTTTCTGCCATTGGAAGGGCACGACTGAAGTC
>JBAPQU010000491.1:0-11327 GCA_049280795.1 Candidatus Sulfotelmatobacter sp. | reverse complement strand
CCGGTATGCAACATCAAATCCGACTGCGGATGCGAGTCGCGCTTCGTTTTCAGCTCATCCACCGAATCGTTGAACGGAAGCCATTCCGAAATGCGCGCCGTCAACTTCCCGTCTTTCTCAATCTCTTCGTAGATCTGAAAATTTTCCCAGTCCGGAGAATAATCCTGCGCCGAGGTAATACCGTGCTCGGCCAGATCGGCCAGCGCCACTTCAATTCCTTGCCGCCGCGCCTCATGCGTAGGCGCGGGAATCACCACCCGTACCGCCTGCTGAGCGCCCTCGCGCAGAACCCCCGTAGGCTGCCCATTCGCATCGCGATCTATCTTGCCGCCTTCGGGGTCGCGGCTGGCGATGGTGACGCTCGCCAACTGCAGCGCACGAGTATTAGCCACGGCAAGGTGCCCATCCACGCGATCCAGAAATACCGGATGCCCGCCTGAAACCTCATCCAGATCCCAGCGGCTGGGCAGAACCTGCACCGGCCAGATGGTTTCGTCCCATCCTCCGCCAAGAATCCATTCGCCGGGCTTGGCCGTCTCCACTTTGGCCAGCACGCGCTCGCGAAATTCATCCAGCGTCTTCACCCCGGTCAAATCCACGTTCAATTTCTGCGCGCCTGCGTCGGACAGATGCAGGTGCGCATCATTGAATCCCGGCATAACAAAATGCCCGCCCAAATCAATAACCTGCGTCTGCGGCCCTTTCAACTTCTGAATATCGAGATTCTTGCCTACCGCCTGAATGCGGTCGCCGCGCACCGCAATCGCCTCCTCGCGCCCGACGGAACTGAACTGCGCATTCGAAGGCACGCCGGTGTAAACATTCGCATGAATAAAGATGACATCCGCCTTAGGACCCTGAGGAGCAGCCGAAGCACTGCCCGGCGCAGGATTCTGCGCCCGCAAAGACAAGCAATAAAAGAAAGCTAAGACCACCACAAAACCCGGGTGCCCCATCCTTCGCGTACTTTGCGAAGGGTGGGATTTCACTGGAGCGTCAAGACTTTGGATCGTGCACGACTCCAGCCTTCGCGTGGCACAGCGCTTAAGCGCCGCAAATAAGGCCGCCCAACCACAAGGGGCGTAAGCCCCCACAGAATTACCCATCATTCCCCCGCTCCCGCCAGCGCCAGCAGCGTCAGCAGAATCCGCTTCAGCCCCAGCTCGCGTCCGTTGCTGTCAAACCATTCCTGCAAAGTGTGCGCCCCGCCACCTGACCCGCCGCCACCAATCGCAATCGCCTCAAGCCCCAACGACAACGGAATATTCGCGTCCGTCGACGCCCGCTGCACCTGCGCCGCATTATTCAACTGCGCATCCACCGCGCGAATCACATGCAGAATCCGCGCGCCCGCCGCCAACTCTCCCGCCGGACGGCTCCCGATCGCGACGATCTCGCAATTCACTCCCGGCCGCTTCTGCACCGCCGACCGCATCTCCGCCGCCATCGTCTCGTCTTCCACCGCGTGATTCAGCGCCAGCCGCAGTGTCTGCTCCAGTCGCTCCATCTCCGCCATCGAGGTCGAGCGAATGTCCACCTTCATGCTGGCCGATTCAGGAATCGAATTCACCGACGTTCCGCCGCGAATCACTCCGATGTTGAAAGTAGTCTTCGGGCTTGCAGGCACCGGCGTCGCGGTAAACGTTTCAATCGCCTTCGCCAGAATCATAATTGGATTCGGAGCGCCAAAATCGCTCCACGAATGTCCGCCCGGTCCGCGCACAATCACCTCAAAGCGACGGCTGCCCAAAGCCTCGGCCACAATCGTGTCCGCGCCCGCGCCATCGAGCACCACACTATAAGCAATCGAATCCTTCCACCGCGGCGTGGAAAAAATATGCCGCATGCCGCGCAAATCACCTTCACCCTCTTCGCCCACATTGCCAATAAACACAAACGGCAGCGCGTGCCGCACCCGCACCGCGCGCAGCAGCGCGGCAATCCCAAGCATCGCCGTAACGCCCGCGCCGTTATCGGAAACTCCCGGCCCGTAAAGCCGGCTTCCCTGCTGGCGAATATTCAACGGCGTATTCGCCGGAAAAACTGTATCGATGTGCGCGCTCAGCGCCACATACCGCTGCCCGAAGCCCGGATGAATGCCGAACACGTTGCCCACATCGTCAATGCGAACATCGTCCAGCCCGACTTCGCGGAAGCGCTCCGCCAGCCACGCCCCGCGCGCCCCTTCCCCAAACGGAGGTGCCGCAATCCTCGCCATCTCCATCTGCCACTGCGCCAGTTGCGGCTCCTGCGTGCGTAGCCAGTTAAACGCCGACCGCACCTCCGGTGAAGCCGCCAGCCGCGCCACATCAAGTTGCACCGTAGGCGCAACCTCCGGAATATCGGCGCGTGGAGGAATGGGGCTCATGGGAAGTTATTGCGTTCATCTTACAACGTGTGGGAAGGAATTGGGATTGGCTAGCGCGGGAACGGGCGATTTCCAGGCCTTTCCACACCCTCCCCAAAGTGGAGCACTGCCGAATAAAGTTATAAACTATTGATTATAAGCTGTTTAATAGTATTAAAACTGGAATATGATGAGAGAATTATATGATGTCAAAAATGACTATTGACATCATCCTTACCCCCGCATAAGCTACTTAGATGGCTCGAATCCCTTTTACGCTGCGAATTGACGTTGAGGAACGTGAGGCGCTGGAAAACCTCAGCGAAATCGAACGGCGCCCGATCAACCAACTATTGAACGAGGCGATTAAGAACTACCTTCGTCAGAGAGGTCAGAAGGAGCGCGGCTTGGAGACGAGTTTGGCGGGCCTCAAAGCTTATCGCAAGAAGGATCGGGGATTCCGTCGTGCGATCAAGGCGTTCGTAGAAGCTGAAGCAAGCGTGAAGGATCCGCTGGAAGGGAAACCGATCGAGGGGTTGTTCGAAGACTCATCCAAGCCAGCCGGGCCTGTCCAAAGCAAAGTTCGGGAGGTCATAGGTGCCTGACTGGGACGAAGACAGTCCCAGGTTGAGGCGAAACCTCACACTGATCCTGGAGGAGATCGCGGTACGTGCGGACGAGCGCAAGACTCCGACAGTGGAAACATCGAAGCATTGGCAACGCCTCTTCATGGAGGGCTTGTATGCCGAACCGCGGTATGTGGGTGCGTTTCGCGGCGAAGTGGGTCTTGAGGACATCGGCGTAAGAGTCGGCAACTATTATGGCGTGCATCCATCCCAGGTCGCCGCCGAACTAAGGCGCTTCGAAGAAACACTGCAGGCGGTGGTGGCCCAGTTAGATAAGGATCTGCCGATTGGCAAAGAACCGGACGCTGACGAACTAGCGGCAGTAATTGACTTGTGTGCCTGGGCACATGCGGAGTGGGTGCGGATCCATCCATTTGCAAACGGAAGCGGCCGCACTGCCCGCCTTTGGGTCAACTTTCTAGCGAGGCGCTATGGGCTCCCACCTTTCGTCCGCTTGCGCCCCAGACCCGACTCGGGTTACGAAGATGCAGGTGTCAAAGCAATGCAAGGTGACTGGAAGCCAACCGTGGTAGTTTTTCGGCGATTGTTTGATCGTTTCTTAGACGAATTCACGGGCTAGAGGATTGGGCGCTCTCTCTTAATTATGATTGGTTTGAGAGATGATCTTACCTCAATTGGTCTGTGATTTCTTGATTGGACCTACGCCAGCCGGCTATCCACATATCCGGCTCGCCGCCCCACTGCAGCCACCAATTTCGCCGTCGCCGGCACCTCGATCCCGTACCTCCGAGCGCCCCGTAGAATCGGTCCCGCAATGGCGTCCAGTTCCGGAGCTTTGTGCTGCTCAACGTCCTTCTGCATGGAACTGCGCATGTTTCCCGGCATCTTCATCACGCCGGCAATCACCGCATCCGCATTAATCTTTGCACCCTCGGCCACAGCGACGGCGCATGCTTCCCGCAGACACGCTAATCCCAGTTGCCGCCATTCGGTATCAGCAAGAATCTCGCCGGTAGTTTTATCCGCAGCGGTTGTGCTCAGCGCGAAGGGAGCAAGAAAAACCAGCTTGCCCCACATCAGAGTCGGCTCGTCGTCGATAAACTCGCAAGCAAAGCCGATTTTCTGGAGCTGTTCCACGCTGCTCCCGAGCAGGCCGCGGCCCGCGGACAACACATTGAGCCGCGCAAAAGGCGAGCGATGGATGATGTGTCCCGTGCTAACGCGTTCGGTCTCGACCGCAATCGTCGCCGGAATCACGCGCCGAGCGCCGTAACGCGCGCGCAGAAGAGAAAGGTGATCAATCCCGTTGAGCAGTGGAACAATGCCGCGCACCTTATCAGCATTCGTGAACGCAGCCAGCGCCGGCTCCAACTGCGTAGCCTTCACCGTAATCCAGAGCACGTCGACCGGAGGCACTTCTATTGCAACGGCAACATCCACTTCGAAATTGCCGAATGCGCTCTCCAGTCGAAGTTTCTTAGGATATTGCGCCACCGACTCAGCTCTGACCACCAGCGTGACGGAAGCTCCAGCGTGCGCCAGACAAGCGCCGATCAGGCCTCCCACGCCGCCGGCGCCAAGAATCGCATGTCGCATAGGTTTGGAGTTATCGGGCATGAAACCTTCGATTCATGTGACTTGAGATTCGCATGACTTTAATTTCGTTTCACAGCCGGAGGCACGCACTCAGCCACCTCGGCGTCGCTCAGCGTGTGGTCACTGGCTTTGGCGCGTTGATAGATGCGGTCGACCAAATCATCGGTCGCCGGAATGCCGCGCCGCTCCAGCCAGAACAGCACATTCGACTTTCCGCTCATCGGCCCGATGTCGATGATCTGCTCCAGCCCGAAGACATGCGAGGGCACGCCCGAATAAACCGTGTTGGCAAGTTCGATATCGTTTTTCTTGAACGCCTTAATCACTGCGGATGCGTGCACGCCCGTAGCGGTGCGGAACGCATCGTCGCCCACCACCGGATAATTCGCCGGAATGGGCACACCCGTGGCCCGCGAAACTGCCTGGCAATATTGTTTCAACTGCGTGAGGTCCTGCTCGGCCCATGGCGCAACGCCCATGAGTTTCAGGTTCACCAGCATCTGATCCATCTGAGTGTTGCCCACGCGCTCGCCAATTCCGATGGCGCAAGCATGGACACAATCTGCCCCGGCCATCAGCGCTGCCATCGAGTTGGCAATCGCCAGGCCCCGATCGCTGTGCCCGTGCCAGTCGACGCGAATTTTTTCGCCGGAAGGCTTCACCACTTCCTCGATCACAAACTTAACCAGAGCAAACGCGCCCATTGGAGTGGCATGCCCAGCCGTGTCGCAGATCACAATGGCCCGCGAGCCGCAATTGATCGCCGTCGCATACAACCGCTTCACCGTCTCCGGATCGCAACGGCTGGTATCTTCGGTGACGTACATCGAATCGAGGCCGAGCGAAACCGCATACTTCACAGCCTTCTCGGTAGTCTGCAAAAGAAAATCGTCGCTCCAACCTTCAGTAAAACGCCGAATTGGACTCGATCCGATAAAAGTCGCCGCCACGATGCGCAGACCGGTTTTCTGAACAATCTCGGCGATGGGACGAATATCGTTCTCATGCGTACGCGCCGCACAATTGGCGCGAATCTTCATCTTGTTCGCAACAATCTCCCGAGCCAGCGCCGTAACGTGCTCCACTGCGCGCACTCCAGCGCCGGGCAATCCGAGATCGAGCGAGTCGATCCCCAACGCCTCCATCAGATGAAGGATTTCAATTTTCTCGGAAATGGACGGGTCACGCACCGAAGGCGACTGCAACCCATCGCGCAGGCTCTCGTCATTTAACTGCACTGGTCCAGCAGGCTTCAGTCCCGGCGGATGGTTCTTATTCCAGTCGTAAATGAGTTCGGAATCCATCAATAAAAATCGATCGAACCACTAAGAACACGAAGTATCACGAAGGAATTCCTTTGTGTAACTTCGTGCCCTTCGTGGTTCAAGCTCTTAGCTTCGAGCCTACTTCTCCTTCGGCGGCAAGGTTAGCCCGAACACCGAAATCATTCCCTGCCCCGCGACATTCACTTTCGCTTCCGCCGGATTCGGCAAGTACAACGTCAGGCAGTGTTCGCAGCGGTAGACCTCGGCGTCCGGCCCCCAGGCTTTTTCGGCGTCGCCGCAGGCCTGCTCGATTACGTCTTCCGAGTAGAACCAGCGCTTCAAATGGCCGCCGCAGAACTTTCCCTTTTCGTTTTTTTCATTGCAGGCGCGCTGCCCGGTCTTCTTGACCTTGACTTTGTGATGAGGAAGCTGCGCAGGAGTTTGCGTAGAAGAAGTCGTGATTTCGCCAGCTGCCAAAGAGTTCACCCTCTCGTTCGCGCGGCGCTCGCGCCGGCGGATTCGGCCCTACGAGCGTCATTGTACTCGAAGGCGAAAGGCCAACCCAAGCCGGAGTGTCGTATGCTATGCCTATTCTCGTTGCCGGCAATCCAGCGCCAGAATGAGCGTCCTATGAACCATGAGCGGTTTCCTACGAAAAAGATCTTCATGACTGGCGCGGCCCTTCTTTTTCCATTCGCGCTTTTGCTCGGCCAAGCCGGCGCACAGACGCCGCATAAGAACGACGTCAAACCTGGCGCTTCCAGCTCCGTGCAACAAGAACTGGTACGCATCGAGACCGGATTTTTCGAGGCCTGGAAGACAAAAGATCAAGCCTACTTTCGCGAGCACATGCCGGAGAACGGAATCTTTTGGGGCGAGAACGGCACATTTTCCCGCGACCAGCAACTTGCGGATCAGCAGACCTCCGCGAAGGCTTGCGCCGTGGAAGGCTATGGCCTCTCCGATTTTGGAGCGCTCCCGCTCAGCACCGGCGCATACCTGCTCACCTACAAAGCCGAGCAGTACGCCACTTGCAATGGAGAACGTGCTCCGATCCACATAAACGGTAGTTCGATTTATATTCTCAAGTCCGGGCACTGGCAGGCCATCTACCGCGCGGAAGTGCCGCTGAAAAATCAGAACTGAAGAACTATAAAAAATTAAAGGAACGCATGATCACAATCGTTTCCGGACTGCCGCGTTCAGGCACATCGCTGATGATGCAGATGCTGGCCGCGGGAGGAATTCCAATCCTCTCCGACGGCGAACGCCTGGCGGACATGGATAATCCGCGCGGCTATCTCGAGTGGGAGCGCATCAAGCAACTGCCTAAAGACCCGGCCTGCATTGCAGAGGCCGAAGGCAAAGCTGTGAAAGTGATTTCGCGCCTGCTGCTTTCTTTGCCCGAGGGCCGCGAGTACCGCGTCATCTTCATGCAGCGGCCGCTGCCGGAAGTGCTGGCCTCGCAGGAAGTGATGCTGCGCAACCGAGGAACCGGGAAGGCAGGAGCCGGCAATGCCGCTATGGCCGGGGCGTTTGAGACGCATCTGCGCGAAGTCAATGCCTGGCTGGATAACAAGGCGTACGTGAAAACTTTGCGCGTGCCTTATCACGAAGCGTTGCACGACGCGAAGCTCATCGCACAAAAGATTTCCCAGTTCCTGGATATTAATTTGAATGCGGAGGCGATGACTCAGCAGGTCGATTCGAGCTTGTACAGGAATCGCTCGACTTAGCTTTACTGACGCCAATTCGCTCAGAACTCTCGCTTCGGCTTGGTCAGCGTGTGGCGAAATAAATTGCACGTCGAATCGGAGTTGGAAGGAGCGTTCATGGACACAAGATACACTTGAACCCAGCGAGGTGAAAGCATGCCGAAGGATTCCGCTCAGCCGGATGCCGTCAGCCGGAACAACGCCGAGCACTACCGTTGGGGAAATAACTGCGACGGTTGGCGTCTGGTGAAGGATGAAATCCTGAGCGTGATTGAAGAGTTTGTTCCGTCAGGTGCGTGCGAGGTCCGGCACTATCATCAAAAGGCGCAGCAGTTTTTCTACGTTCTCTCGGGCGAGGTCATGATGGAAGTGGAAGGCCGGAGGACGCTACTTCAGGCTGGCAGCGGAATCCGCATCCTGCCCGGCGCCCGGCATCAGCTCTGCAATCCATCTTCGGATGCGGCGCGCTTTCTAGTGATTTCCCAACCACCCAGCCAGGGTGACCGGATAGAGGAATAGCCCATACACTCTCCGAAGACTTTCTCAGTACTGAGTACCAGGCACTCATAGCCGCTTGCGCCACATCGCTCCCATCGAACTCCACGCACCGCGCATGCGCTCGGCTAAACTGCTAGCAAATTGCATATCAAGGAAGCCTTCCATCTGCCGACCAAAACTATCACCGTAACCGTACCACCAGACTTTCTTCATTCCCGGCATCTGGTCTACGTCGAGATATTTCAGCCGCACCATTTCTTCGAGGCCAAAGCGCCCGTGAGAGCGGCCCACGCCGCTTGACTTCACTCCCCCGTGCGGCGCTTCGCTGATGCCGAAACAAGAAATCACATCGTTCACCATGACCGTGCCCGCCTGAATGCGCCGGGCCAGGCGCTCGCCGCGCACGCGATCGCGAGTCCATACACTCGCTGCCAAACCATATTCCGAATCGTTAGCCAGCCGCAGTGCCTCCTCGTCGTTTTCGAACGCCATGATCGGAAGCACCGGGCCGAAGGTTTCTTCGTGCATGATGCGCATCTCATGCGTTACATCGGCCAGCACCGTCGGCCTATAAAAATTCCCGCCTAGCTCTGGAATGCGCGCCCCTCCAGCCAGAAGCCGCGCCCCGAGTGCCACGGCATCTTCCACATGAGATTCGACAATCCGCAGCTGCCGCTCATGAATCATCGGCCCCACATCGGTTCCGGGATCGAGTCCGCGACCGACGTTCAACTTTTTCGTTTTCTCGACGCACGCCTTCAGGAATGCGTCATACAAACTGCGATGCACGTAGCATCGTTCCACCGAGAGGCAAGTCTGCCCCGCATTCAAGAACGCTCCCCACACCGCCGCGCTCGAAGCCACGTCCACATCGGCGTCGTCGAGCACCAGCATGGGATCTTTGCCGCCAAGCTCCAGCACTAACGGCAGCAGGCGTTCCGCCGCAGCCGCCGCAATCCGTTTGCCCGTTGCTACGCTCCCCGTAAATACCAGCTTGTCGATTAGTGACTGGACCAACGCCGCCCCGGTTACGCCGTTACCCACCACAACCTGGAAAACATTCCTGGGCACGCCCGCCGCATGTAACAGCGATTCAAGTTCTAGCGCCACCAGAGAAGTAAATTCCGATGGCTTTAACACCACGGCATTGCCCGCTACCAGAGCGGCAAGTGTCTCAGTCGCAGGAATCGAGAACGGATAATTCCACGGCGAGATGATTCCCACCACACCGTAGGGTTCGCGCATCAGGCGTCCGCTCTTAAGCTTGGTGGCTAGATTTCCATGAGGAACCGGCTCGTCACGCAGCAAGCGATAAGCATTGTCGATGAGGAACCGCGCAGAATCGAGCACAACCAAAATTTCGGTGGTTAAAGCTTCGGCGACCGGCTTGCCCGCCTCCCGCGCAATGGCTTCGGCGATTTCCGATTTCTTCTCATGCAGTCTGCGCTGAAACTCGCGCAGCACGGCGATTCTCTTGCGCACTCCAAGTTCGGCCCACTCCACCTGCGCCGCACGCGCCCGCGCTACCGCAGCAAGAACCTCCGCCTCGCTCGCACAGTCCAACTCACGCAAACGCTCTCCTGTCGCAGGATTCACCGACGAAACTTTGCGTGCCGCGATTTGCAGATCAGTGGCCATGAATCCAGCTACAACAGTTCTTCAATACTCCACACCCACCAGATACAGCCCGCTCGCCGGAGCAGTCGCGCCCGCCGCCGAGCGGTTGCGCGCCTCCAGTATCCGCGTAACGTCCTCCTGCTGCAATGTTCCTTTGCCCACGAGGATGAACGTCCCCACCAGATTTCTCACCATGTGATGAAGAAATCCCGAGCCCTTCACCGTGTAGACGAATTCGTCCTGCTGCCGCTCCCAGCTCGAAGAGAAAATCCGCCGAATGTTTGAGATTCGCACGCCTTCGTTTCCTCGTGCATTTTCTCTATCCGCGAATGCCGTCGGGACGCCGGCGCTACGCTCCGGATCCACAGCTGCGAAGGAAGTGAAATCATGCTCGCCCACCACCAACCCCGCCGCCCGCGCCATAGCTGACTCATCCAACGGAAAGGGATAGTGCCACACGTACCTGGCCAGAAAGGGCGGACAAATTCCCGGCCGGTAAATCCGGTAGCGATAAGTTTTGCCCCGCGCTGATTTACGAGCGTGAAAGTCCGACGCGACCTCTTCCACTTCCAGCACCCGCACCGATGCCGGCAATATATCGTTCAGCGCCTTCACGAAATTCCCCGCCGGGACGGAAGACTCCGTGACAAATGTCACCACTTGAGCCAGTGCATGCACTCCCGCGTCGGTGCGCCCCGAACCCTGGGGCAATACCTTTTCGCCGGTAATTCGTCCAATGGCTGAGGCGAGTATGCCCTGCACCGTCGTGGTGTCGGGCTGCACCTGCCAGCCGGCAAAATCCGAGCCGTCATAGGAGAGAATCAGTTTGAGATTGCGCATGCGATCTTTTAATTTTTTCAACCACGAGTCCCACAGCCGCGCCGCTTCATCCAATTCATTTCATACACTTAGGCTTTCCGCGCGGCCGCGCGAACTTGCCGCCGCGGAAGCACTTGGTCATTGTCAAAACTTTATCAGTTTCAACTCTTCGGAGCGCCCAAGAGATGAGCATTTATGTCGGATATACTAATGAGCTTCACCAAACTTTCGTCTCCCGGCGGGATTCGACACAATTTTTAAGCCTTTTGTTCCCCAGGAGCTTTTTCCGGAGCTTTTTCAAGGAACCCAGACACGGTTGATTACGTACCGCTCAGTGAGTAGAACTTTTTATTTTCGACGTATTCCGGCAGTTCGGGTTGTCCACCAAGTCAGTTGGCTGCAAGTCCTTCATGAACTGGTCTTAATTTGAACGGAGATGAGTAGATGCCATTTGCACGCTTAGCCTCAAACATCCGGCTGATGACCGCCGCAATTATGTTCGCAATGCTGACCGTCGCCTGCTGGGCGCAGGAACCGCCCGCCGCGCCCGTCCCACAGAATACGCCAGAGACCCGGCCGCTTCCGGTGCTGAATTACACCCAGCCGGTATCGCATTTTCCCAACCCGGTGGGGCCGTACACGGCGCGACATCTTGCCGCGCCGAACCTGGCCAACACCGCGCGCATCGACTCCCTCATGCACGACGGCAAGCTTTACCTGTCGCTGAATGACGCCATTGCGCTCGCGCTGGAGAACAATCTCGATATCGCCATTGCGCGCTATAACCTGAACATTGCCGATACCGACATTCTGCGCGCCAAAGCCGGCGCTCAGACCCTCGGCGTTAATACTGGCATCGTGCAGAACACCCCCGGAGGCGGCA
>JBAPQU010000490.1:0-1958 GCA_049280795.1 Candidatus Sulfotelmatobacter sp. | reverse complement strand
CGGCTAGCAGAGATGTGGTGAATGGCGTGAGCGAGACGGCGCAGAGGAAGGCGATGTGAATCCAGGCCAGGTTGCGGTCGGAGCGGGCGATGTAATTGAGTTGAGTTTGCTGGCCGACCCAGAAGATGCCGTTGGTCATGATGCTCATAAGGAAGATGACGAGACGCGGGACGAGGATGATGAGGGCGCGGCGAAGATCGTGTTCGGAGTGGATGGCTTCGGCGGCGGGAATGCGGAGGTCGAGGACGAGCAGGGTCATGGCGACGGCGAAGATGCCGTCGCTGAGGGCGGCGATGCGGTCGACGTTTTGACCGGCAACACGGTTGTAGAGGGAGTGCATCCAACGGAGTCTATCGGGTGATGGGGGGAAGTCAAAGGCCTAAACAAAGTCAAAGGCTTCACCACAGGCACAGGGGTTCACAGAGGAAAGGCCGCTGGTTTGCGGAGAGTATGCTGGGGAATGCGACTTATTTTTGCTTGGGGGCTGGGGCGGGCTTGCGGCTTTGTTGCGGCGATGTGCTTGATCGCTGTGATCGTGATCTCAGGTGAGTGCGCGTGGGCGCAGGGTGGCGATGCGCCGCAGAGTCAGGAGCAGCCGGGCAATCCTTCGCAAAGCAGCCCTCCGCAAACCAATCCTCCCCAGAGCACTCCTCCGCAGACATCCGGGCAAACGCAGGGGCAATCCCTTCCGGAATCGCCCGACGAGAGCAAGAAGAAGGATGAAAATGCGAATCCAAATCCAAATCCAGTGCAGGCTGTGGCTGACAAAACCAAGGACGCGGCTACGGCCGGGCTGATCAAGGCGCGGGATTGGGAGTCTGGGTGGATTACCGGAGTATATATAGGCAGGAACCGGAAGCGGGTTACGCCTACGCGAGAGCAGCGGGAGGAGATTTACTTGCGGCAGACGTTGACGACCCCAGAAGCTTACCTGAAGCGGGCGTTTGCGGCGGCCATCGACCAGGCGCGGGGAACGCCTTACCAGTGGGACGACGGATGGGCAGGGTATGCGGAGCGGTTTGCGTCGCGTGAGGGACAGTTTATTGCGTCGAACAGTTTGGCGGCGCTGGGCAATGCGAAGCTGGGATATGAAGTCCGCTATGACCAGTGTAAGTGCCAGGGGCTGTGGAAGCGGACGCGGCATGCGTTTATCCGGAATTTAGTTACGTACGATCGCAGCGAAGAGCATTTGCATCCGCAGTGGGCTTTGTATGGTGGAGCGTTTGGCGGAGGAATGATTTCGACGGCATGGAAGCCGGGGAATCATAATCCGTTTGCTGAGGGTGGAGAGGCCGCGTTGGAGCAGGTAGGGTGGGGGACGCTGCTGAATTTCTTTACGGAGTTTTCGAGAGAGATTAATCGGAAGCAGGGAGTGAAGTAGAGCTATTTCTTGAGCGACGGAATTGGCGCGAGGGCGTACCGTATCGTTCAAAATCAGAGCGCTTTACAATTCCTACCCTATTCCTCGACGGCCCTAGGCTGCGCGTGTCCCTCATCAGTCCTTTGTATCTTTTCTTCGTCATCCGGAGAAGAAGATATGAGCCATCCTGTTGTTCGAACGCGCCAACAACTGCCGAGATCCTCTCTAGGGCCTTGTAGGTTACGCCCACACTACGGGTATTCCGGTGGGCGCAATGGACTGAGAGCAATTCCTTTCCCAATAAGCATTCGTTGCTGCCTAGTTTTATCCTTTTCGCTCCAATCGCACCGATGATCTTGTCGCCAAATTCACGACCGTATCGACTTGCTCTCGCTCCGCTCTCCCTATCTTGTGGCATACCTCTTAACCTCTTTCCTTCTTCACTTCGCAGGCGACGGCATCTGCGCCACACAGATCAATTACTGCAGCAGGCCTCCGTTGCCGTTGGGCTCTTCTTCTGGAGCCAGCACAACTGCTGCGGCTACGCGGTCGCCGGGTTCCATGTGCAGTAGGCGGACGCCCTGGGCGTTGCGGCCGG
>JBAPQU010000489.1:0-6753 GCA_049280795.1 Candidatus Sulfotelmatobacter sp. | reverse complement strand
CATCAAATGCTCCGTACAATCACCGCTTACGATTCGTATCAGGGCATCGCTTCAGCGATGCCGCAGGAGCCCAAAATCCTGAACGCCTTTAGGCGCTGGGAAGAGAGATTCAAATGGCTCCTTATGGATTCAGATCGCCTGCAAACTCTCTAAAGGAGTATCCGGCTCCCACCGTAGGATTTCCTAAAGATGAGGAATGCTCGCTAAAGAACGCCCGCTGCGGATTTCTTCCTGCATCCGATCAGCGATTTGGCGAACGACCACTCGATTGAGAATTCCGCGAACTACCCGAGGAGGGAACGAGGAGGCGCGCGCCCGGCATAAACTACTCCAGGCGTCGTCGGCAACAACACAGACGCAACAGAAACTTTCAGCAACCCAACTTCCGGAGCAACCACCCACACCGCGCTTGCTACCAGCGCCGGAGGCCCTTGCAGCCGGTTCACCCCGGCTGAATTCTTTTCGCTTCCAGCTTGCCGCACCGCGCGCTTGCTGGTAGCCGACTCTTCCATCTCAGCCCGCATGGTATGCAGATCGTCGGAAGCCGAGATTACCGGAAACAGCAAAACCAGCGCGCATCCCAGGGCCAGCAAACACTGCAGCGAACTCACCCTGCACGAGGGTCGCGACCCCGCGTCCCGCCGCCACAGACAGTAAGCCGGCAGCGCCAGCAACATCCACGCGAGATTGAGCAGCAGTTCCATAACGAAGAGAAGTTACAAATCGCAACCCAAGTCTTTCAGAAACCCCAATTTCAAGTCAACATGACCACAGTACTAGTTTTGATTGTCATCCTGAACAAGCGTTCTTCGCGCAGTGAAGGATCTAGGCGAGCCGCGCGTTGTGTCGCGCTGATTCTAATAAGTAACGCCGCGACACAATAATCGCGCGTTTGGCTCGCTTCCTGATCCCTGCCCCTAAGGCCCCACCACAACCTGCAGCGCAGTCGGCGTTTTCATCTCCTGCTTGTAGATTGCGTTCCGCTTCGCAATCTCGCCCACCACGTTGACGAACACCATGTAGCCCCCATGCGGCAGCGTCTCGCCAAACGGCAATGTCATTCCAACCGTGCCCTTCTTCAGCGGAAAGCGCTGATACCCGATCTCCGTGGCTCGTCCGTTCTCCGCGACCGCTTTCACG
The DNA here is from genome assembly GCA_049280795.1 of Candidatus Sulfotelmatobacter sp. Lineage (GTDB taxonomy): Bacteria > Acidobacteriota > Terriglobia > Terriglobales > Acidobacteriaceae > Sulfotelmatobacter. Next base: position 5,613 of record JBAPQU010000489.1, on the reverse strand, counting down.
TCAAAGGTCAGATCGATATCGTCGCCCGTCGTGTTCGATATCTCGACGCTGCCGTCAATCCGGTTCGCCGTCACGTGCGCCGGATCCTTCCACGCCACCGTGATCGCATCCACCACCTTGATCGTGAATGACTTTTGCACCGCCTGCTGCGGTTGTCCGCCATCCCTCACCGACACCACAAACTGAAATTCTCCCGGCCGCTTCGCCGCGCCACGCAATACTCCGTTATCGTCCAGCGTAATTCCCGGCGGCAGCGCCCCACTCTCCACCCGCCAGTGCAGCACCGGCACGTAGTTTCCATGCGCATAAAAAACAAACTGATACGGCCCCTGCGAATAAGTCTGCGGCAACTCCACCGGCCCAATCACCAACCCATCTTTATCATCATCCGGCGCAGCCCGGTCGTTAGCAGCCGCAGAATTCGTCTGCGCCACCGCCGCCCAACTCGTCCCCATCGCCAGCGCACCAATCAGCAGCGCGCACCCCATCAATCTTGTCATCCTGAAATCCCCTAAAGCCAGTCATCCTTCGCGAAGCCAAGCCTGCCCGGAGCGAAGCCGAAGCGACCCATGTAGTTGCCCAAGCCTACTGTCCCCGCCACCGTCTCTGCTCATGCTATCGGAACTCTCCGAGCCTTCCCACAATTTCTCCGCACAAAAGGCCACTTCGAACCATCCCGCAGGATAGGAAAGACAAGACTGAAGATGTATAAGATGCAAAAACCCAGCCCCTCGAACCCATCCCGCTCATCTCTGCAATGTAAAGATATGTAACCACTTGCCCCAAATTTTTCTTTAAAAACCGCGCTACTTATTTCCATGGTTCGGGTTCACTACAACGGAATTAGTCTGTGCTAACCTCGGACTATAGGAACCGAAATTTAAAGCAGTCAGCTCCACAGAGTCTCGTCCCCGGAGGTAGTTATGTCAGCCCGTAATGGAATCGTCCTCATCGTCGCCCTTGCCACACTTTCACTGCTACTCGCCTGCGGCAGCAGCTCTCCCACCGCAGTAGCGCCTCCCAGTGGTGGTTATAGCGCTAGCAATCTGAATGGGACATACGTTTTCTCCGTCTCGGGAACCGACGTCAACGGTCTTCCTTACGCGATCGTTGGTGCCCTTACCGCCAATGGCAGCGGCGGCATTACCGGTGGCACGATCGACGTGAATGACGAGGCCTTCGCGGAATCCTCGCCGGTAATCCCCCCAGTGGGCGATGCGGCGATCGGCAGCAACAGCTCTTACAAGGTAGGAGTTGACGGACGAGGTCAGGCCACCCTCAACACTTCCACGCCGTTCGGCACCATCAAACTTGACTTCGTCCTGAGCTCCAACGCGCACGGACTCGTCACCGAATTTGACAACGAAGCCAGCGGCAGCGGCACGCTTGACCTGCAGGCGTCCGGCGTTACTCCCACCGGCAATTATGCCTTTAGTTTTTCCGGCAGTGATGCCAGCGGCGTGTTCGCCACAGTCGGCAATTTCACGCTTGGTTCCGGCAACTCAATTACCGGTCTCGCAGACTTCAATTCCGGCGGCGCCGCCTACGTCAGTCAGGTTCTTTCGGGCAGCGTAATTCTGGGACCATCCGCGACACCGTCGACGGTGCTGTCCACCACCTCGTTCGCTGGGCTTACGTTCGACGTCTACGCGATTGATGCCACGCATTTGAAGTTTATAGAGCTGGACTCGTTTGGGACGCTTTCCGGAGATGCGTTCTCCCAAACCACCACAACCGTACCCACTGGCACCCTGGCTTTCACTCTGACGGGCTTCATTTCAAGCAGCGAACCCTTTGCTGCTGGGGGCTTTATGGTGACCGACGGTGCTGGCAACATCACCACTGCCTCCACTGAAGACTATAACGAAGCTGGAACACCCTCCTCCGCGTCCGTGCTCTTTTCCGCCGTTTACACCTCCGCCGGCACCGGTCGATACACTTTGAGCAATTTTTCCGACTTCATAGGAGGCTCATTGTATGCCGCCTATCCTTCCAGCGGAGGCTTACTCTTGCTGGAAATCGACGGTCTTGGGGCCATCACGGTCGGCGCCGCCTATCCGCAAACGACCACCACTTTTTCCGCGTCTCAGGGCTATGCGCTGAACCTTACCGGCGACAACCTTACAGAGGATGTCGAAGTGGATGACATCGCCGAGTTCACCACCGCCAGTGGCGGGACACTGACTGGCATAATCGATGAAAACTATGACCCCAGTAACGCAGGCCTGATCTATGACCAGGCGCTCACCGGTAATTACGGCTCCATAGGCTCCACGGGCCGCTACGGCATTTCAGCCACGAGCGGGACTAGCAGCTCGAACGGCACCTTGAACGGCGGGTTCGGTCTCACCTTCTACAGCGTAGATGGCACTACCTTCCCGTTCATAGAATCAGACTCCGGCCAGGTCTCGACCGGTGTACTCGTGGCACAGAGCGGCTCCTCTGGTACTTCGGGCGCGTCACGCTCGCACATGTTCATTCCGCGCCCACTGGTCCGCCCGCACGCGGCCAAGCAGAAGAAGAAATAGATTCTCGGCCTTTGAGCAAAATGAAGGGGCGCGCGGCTCATACCCGCCGCGCCCATTTTTGTAGCCGATTCCTCTGCATCACCGATGCGAATCCGGAATCATTTCCCACGCCACTCCCATTTCCCACCCCGCATGACCTTAGTTACCTTTAACGTTCTCCTCTCCTAAAGCACAATCAATCCAGCTTTGTGTCACCGCGGGAGACGAAACAGTGCTTCGCCAACGCTTTGTGGCTGTATCCATACTTATACTCATCACCGCCTCGCTGGCGTCGGCACGCGATCTCGCTCTGGTGTCCAATAAATCCAATGCGGTCGAGGCCATCACCGTCCCCGATCTGGTGAAGGTTTGCAAAGCCCAAACCAATCGCTGGCCCGATGGCAAACCCATCACGTTCGTGATGCGCTCTCCGTCGGTCCCGGAAATGAAAGTGGTCCTCGAAAAGGTTTATGGCATGTCCGAGAGTGAGGTGAACAGCCTCATCGTCACCTCCAATCACGGGCGCCCCACGCATCCCGCCATCCTCGTCGCCACGTCCGACGAGGAACTCGTGAACCGCGTAGCATCCATCCCCGGCGCCATTGGCGTCGTCGATGTGTATTCCATCAACAGCAGTGTCGCCGTCGTGAAGGTAGGCGGCAAACTCCCCCTGGAACCCGGCTATCTGTTGCACGGCAATTAAGGAATGATGGCCCGCGGCCAGCAAATTTGTTTTAAACTGGCCACTAGCCACTGACCACTGAGGAACAAACATGGCAGCAATATCGAATGCCAGCAGTACCGTGGAAAAGCGGCGCTTCAGCGCGGCGTAGAGCAAAATTAAGGATAAGGGCTTTAGCCCCTGAGAAATAGCAGGAACGTAAACATGGCAGGCTTAACTGGCAACCGGCAATCGGCAACTGGCAACTGACCCATGGCAGCTCCAGCCAAAAAACTCGAGCCCCAAAAACGCTCCGGCACGGCGCACGCCCGCCGCTACCCTCGCTTCCCCATCGACGTACGCATGCAGGTCCGCATGTTTCAGGATGGCGAATTCCGCAATTGCTGGGGACGCTCCACTGAACTCGGCCAGGATGGCATCGGCGCCACGCTCACCGGTGAACTCGAGACCGGAGAAATCGTTTCTCTCGATCTGCCTCTGCCCCTCACTCCCTATCCCGTAAAAGTGCGTGCCATCGTCCGCTATCGCCAGGGCCTGCGTTACGGCTTCGAATTTCTAACCCTCACCGATAACCAACGCGATATGATCGGCCGCGTCTGCGACATGCTAGCCACCAAATCGGGTGATTGAGCCATCGGGTCATCGAGCGATCGTCGAGCTCTTTAAGTACTATCGATTTTCAATCCCGAAATGGCCCGATCACCCGATCACTCAATTCCTCAATTACCTCAGTAACTTTCGAGTAAACGTTCCCCGCTTTACGATTGCCTCTGTGCTGGGCTTTTGAGGGGGAGCCCTATTCGATGGGTGGTCGTGTCACCCGACCCACGCCGTCCCGTGAACTGGCCCACGCTCGCAACCTGCGCCAGGCGCTCGAAGGCGGAGCCTCACCCGCATTCGTTCCACCCGAGGTCGCCAACCCCATCGCGCAACCCTCGGCTCTTGCCTGGAATCATCTCGGTTCTCTCGCTGAAACTCCACTTGCAGAGCGGCCATCTGAGCCAACGACTTCCGCCGCAACGCCCTCGCAAGTCGAACTCGACATTCGCCGCCAGTATCTCGATCAGCTCTTTCAAAGTTCGCCCGACGCTCTTCTCGTGGTCGACCTCTCGCTCCGCGTGCAGTGCGTCAATCGCGAGTTTCAACGCGTGTTCGGCTATAGCGCCTCCGAAATCCTTGGCCAGCCCATCGACACCCTCCTCTTTCCTCCCGATCGCTCCGCCGAAGCCCAATGGATCGGCCAATGCCTGCGACGCGGCGAGCAGCTTACCCTCGAAACGCAGCGCCGCTGCAAAGACGGCACTCTGGTCGATGTCACCGCCTTTTCCGCGCCCCTCATCATCGACGGCCGCATCGTCGCCTTCTACGCCACCTATCGCGACGTCTCCGAGCGCAAGCGCGCTGAAGCTCTCAACTCCGCTCTCTATCGCATCGCAGAGAAAGCCAGCGCCACTCACGACCTGCAACAGTTCTTCGCCGCCATCCACGGCATCGTCGATGAGTTGATGTGCGCCCGCAATTTCTCCGTAGTCATTCACGATCCCGAATCGCAACTGCTCAGCTTCCCCTACTTCGTCGATGAACAGGAGTCCGCTCCAGCGCCCACAAAACTCGGCCGCGGTCTAGTCGAATACGTTCTTAGCACCGGCCAGCCCCTGCTCTGCACTCCCGAACTTGCCGAGCAAATGCGCAAGCGCGGCCAAATCGAACTCGCCACGCCGCCAGCACAGCAGTGGCTAGGAGTTCCGCTCAAAGTCAACCACCACACCCTGGGTGCGCTCGTCCTCAAAAGCCATTCCAAAAACGTTCCCCTCCGCGAGCGCGATAAAGAAGTCCTCACCCTGATCTCACGCCAGTTGGCCGCCGCCATCGAGCACAAACGTAACGAGCAAACCTTGCGCCGCTCCGAAGTCCGCTATCGCTCTCTGGTGCAAACTGCCGTCTACGGAATTTACCGCTCCAGCCTCGAAGGCCAGTTTCTTGACGTGAACCCCGCCCTCATCGGAATGCTCGGCTACAACTCCGCCCTCGAAGTTCTGGCTCTCGATCCTCAAAAAGACGTCTTCGTCGACCCCGGCGAATACACACGCCTGGTCGATGAGTTCCGCCGCTCCGGTCGCATGGATGGTTTTGAAGTCCGCTGGAGGCGCAAGAACGGCAGTGCCATCACCGTCCGCATCAGTGGCCGCGCCGTCGCCAGCGAAGACGAGCCCGCCGATGTCCTCGAAGCCATCGCCGAAGACATCACCGAACGCCGCGTCTTAGAAGATCAATTTCGTCAGGCTCAAAAAATGGAAGCCGTCGGCCGCCTCGCCGGCGGCATCGCTCACGACTTCAACAATCTGCTCATGGTCATCAGCGGCTACACCGAGGTTCTGCTCGATCATCTACCTCCCGGCGATCCGCTGCACACCAAAGCCGATG
>JBAPQU010000488.1:0-1825 GCA_049280795.1 Candidatus Sulfotelmatobacter sp. | reverse complement strand
GTCGACGCCGTTCTCGCTCGTCCGGATGTACTTTCGCTGCGCATCGGGAACCGGGCGTATGAGGTGAAGTCCGAGCGAGTCGCGAATGATTTGTATGTGTGGGTGGGGAGCAGACGTTTCGTCGTTGAGGTTCGCGATCCCCGCTCCCTCCGCGGCCGCGGCCGCGCTGGCGACGATCACGGACCAAGAAAGATCGTCGCGCCCATGCCGGGCAAGGTAGTGCGCCTGCTGGCAAGTGAAGGAGATGAGGTAGGCGCGGGCGCGGGCGTGGCCGTGGTGGAGGCGATGAAGATGCAGAACGAGATTAAGTCGCCGAAGAAGGGAACGATCAAGAAGATCTCAGTGAGTGAAGGCGCCGCGGTGAATGCGGGAGATGTGCTGGCAATCGTCGAGTGATCGACAGTCCCTCAGCGCCTAAAGACGACAATTTACTTTGTAGCTTTAAACGCAGCGCTGAAGCGCTGCGCCACCAAAATCGATGTAGCAAGTTCGTCAACCTTCAGTTTGCCAAGCCTTAATTCGCCAGCCCGTTACTATCCAACACCTTCTTGGCGTAGTAGTTCTCCACTTTCGCCGAATCGCGCAGCACTTCGTAATACGCGGCTTTCAGCAACTGCTCACGCCGGTCGTGGAGCTGCGAGCGAATGGCTTGCTGCACCCGGGGATCGGACAAATCGCGCTGTCCGGCAGGCTCTTTCGACACCATCTTCACGATGCGGAAGCCCGTGTGCTTGGTCACGGGATCGATCAGAGTAATGATTGGACTGTATTGTCCGGGCTTGAGCTTCATCACCGCGTCGCGCGTGCTCGGATCGATGTTACGCAGAGAGGATTCCGGAACAGTCCCCAGGTCGCCGCCGTTGCCGGAAGTGTCGGGGTCTTCCGAAAAAGTCATCGCCAGTGTAGCGAAATCGTCGCCGCTGTCCAGCCGGTTGGCCAGCATCTGGATTTTTTTGCGGGCATCGGCTTCGTTCTGCGCTTTGTTGTTTTGGTTGTGCACTTGCGGGTTTGGACTGGGCGTGACGATGATCTGTGCCAGGTGATATTGCGGCTCGATGAGATTGAATTCAGACTTGTGCGCGCCGAAATAGTTGTTGATGTCCTGATCGGTAACGACGATCTTGGAAGACACTTCCTTGTTCATCACCTTGTCGACGGTGATGGAGCGGCGTATGTCGCGCTTAAAGTCTTCGAGAGTGATCTTTTTTTCTTTCAGCCGCTGATCGAATTCTTCCTGGGTGTATGGGGATTTGATCTCATTGAGCTTGCGGTCAACTTCTTCTTCGGTAGCCAGCAGGCCGAGCTTCTCGGCACGGCGCATCACCATTTCGTCGTCGATGAGCTGGCGCAGAATGTTCAGCCGCAGAATGGTCGCTTGTTCTCCGGTGGGCGCTTGCTGGGCGCTGGCGACCTGGTTGTCATAGTACTTGTCAACGTCGGAGCGGAAGATCTTGCGGCCATCCACCGTGGCCATCACGTCGCCGCTTACCTGGGACTTGCAGCCGATCAATGCCGACAACGTAACGGCGGCAGTCAGAACCGCCGCAAGCCGGACGAAATCCGCAGTTCTTTTCAAAAGAATCTCCCTCTACAAACCGGCGGCGTGCCGCATCTGCAATGCACATCTGCCATGCACAACCGGCGCAATCGGTACTTCTGGCCTGACCACAATATCATTTGGAAGCCGGCGTCGGCGCTGGAGCGGCCAACGCATGGTCGGGCACGGGCAGGTTGGCATCCTTCAAGGCACGATCCAGGGCGGCGCGAAGTTCACTGATGGGTACGGCGCCGTCGATTTTCTCGCCGTTGACGAACAAGGTGGGCG
>JBAPQU010000487.1:0-17517 GCA_049280795.1 Candidatus Sulfotelmatobacter sp. | reverse complement strand
CATCCATCCATGCCCACGGAAGATTTCAAAGAAGTCGTCAAGCAGCAGGCGGATATTGTCCGCATCATCGGCAACTACATCAAGCTCAAGAAAGCCGGGGCTTCGAACTATGCCGGACTTTGCCCGTTTCATGGGGAGAAGACGGCGTCGTTTTCCGTGCACGCTACGCGACAGTTTTATCACTGCTTCGGTTGCGGCGTCTCGGGCGACGTGTTCAGCTTCGTGCAGAAGATTGAGAACATCACCTTCCCCGAGGCCGTCCGGCTGGTGGCGCAGAAGCTGGGGATTCCGTTGCCCAAGGCTACGTACTCGAGTCCAGGTGAGGCGCGAGATGCCAAGCTGCGCGCGCAGATGCTCGATGCGCAGGAGCGTGCCGCTACATTTTTTCAGGAATGCCTGAAGCGTCCCGAGGGCGCGCGGGCGAGAGAATATCTGGCCGGGCGCGGGTTGGATGCAGAAACGATTGCGCGCTTCCGCATCGGCTACGCGCCGGATTCCGGCTTCCTGCTGCGCGACCGGCTTGCCGGCGAATTCAGCGAAGAGGTGCTGCGGGAGAGCGGATTGTTTTCGTGGAAAGAGGGTGCCCCGTCCTCGTCCGTCCGTACTTTGGACGGACAGGGCCGGGATTTTGATTCAGCCCCCACAGCCGAACCGGAGGCCCAAAACCCGAAGCCCGCATCCGCGATCTATTCCAAATTCCGCAACCGGGTAACGTTTCCCATCGCCAACGACGCCGGGAAAATCATCGCCTTCACAGGCCGCACGCTAGCCACCGATGAGAAAGCTGGCCCGAAGTATTTGAACTCTCCGGAGACAGGAATTTATTCCAAGGGCCGCGTTCTATTCAACCTTGACCACGCAAAAGAAGCAATCCGCAAATTGGATTACGCGATCCTGGTCGAAGGTCAAATGGATTGCATTTCGGTTTACGCCGCCGGATTTCATAATGTGATCGCCAGCTCAGGCACGGCGTTTACTGAGATCCAAGCGAAACTTCTGGGGCGCTTCAGCAAGAATGTTGTCGTCAATTTCGATCCCGATACGGCCGGAGCGAAAGCCACCGAGCGAACGCTAGGCCTGCTAGTGGAAGAAGATTTTCAAATTAAAGTTCTCACGCTCGAACAAGGCTTCGATCCCGACCTATTCATCCGGCGCAAAGGCAAAGATCGCTACAGTGACGCCCTGCGGCATTCGCAAAAGTACTTCGACTATCTAATCGACCGCGCCCGCAGTCTTTTTCCCGCCCGCAACCCAGAAGCAAAACAGAAAGCGGTGAACTACCTGCTGCCGCACATTCAGCGCGTCCCCAGCCGTATTGTGCGTGACGAACTGAGCCAGGAAATCGCACAGAAAATCGGTATCGATTCGACAGTATTGCGGCAAGAGTTGCGGCATGTAGCTTCAGAACGCTCTGCGGCCGCAGTGAAATCGACTCCCGAGGCACAAGCCACCGATGCTGAGCGGATTCTCATCCGCGCCCTGGCTTCGGCGCGGCAGATCCAGCCCGGAGGAGACCACAATTCCGCCCGCGACGGCGGCCGTGACATTGTTAAAGAGGAAGAATTTGATCCCGCGCGGCAAGCGCAGTACGTCTTGCAAGCCGAAGCCCTGCATCGCGGCCTGGCGACAGAGTCCTTGATCGATGCCCTGCTCAACACCGCAACCGAAGTTGCCGATGTAATGGAGACGCCATGCTCCGAAAGTGAGCGCCGGATGCTGGCTTCTATTCTGTTGAAGGAGGACGAAGAACTTACCGCCGAGCGCGTGGAGGGCGCAGTGCGGGCTCTGCGCCGCATTCATCTGCGGCGCCGGTTGGAGCAGGTGCAGCGCGAACTGAGCAAGCCCGGAGTCAGCGAGGATAAAACGCTCAGGAACGAACTGCTGCTCGAAAAGGATCGTCTAAGCCGCGCCTTGCGCGATCCCAGCCTGGCGGAAGACGGTTTAAGAAATGCTCTGGGAAACCAGAAAACTGCTTGAAACAAAACAGCCGTAAGAACCATCTAAGTATTTAGCAGAATTAGGGATAGCGGCAGCCAGCGGGACGATTTGCGAGGCAAATGATAGACGGAGCAGCACTTATGTGCTAAACTCCATAAGTTTGTGCTAGGTGCACAACTCCGCACTGCCCCAGATTCCCACCTGTAGAGACATTACCACACGCTCGGCGTGAGCGAATTGAACGGATTTGAGGAAACCTTTTTGGCTCTTGAAGACAAGTACGACGATATAAAAAAGCTGGTCGATGCCGGTAAAGAAAAAGGCTACTTAACCTACGACCAGGTAAACGAGTTAATACCGCAGGATGTGGTGAGTCCCGAAGACCTGGACGATCTGCTTACCACGATCGGCACGCAGGGCATTGACGTGCTCGAAGGGCCGAAGCTGCCTTCCGCCGCGCTCGATAAGAAATTTGAAGAAGGCGAAGAGGGCGAGGATGTTGAACTCGATCTCACTCCCGGCGCTCTCGAAAAAACCAACGACCCCGTCCGCATGTACCTGCGCGAGATGGGCACCGTGCCCCTGCTCACGCGTGAAGGCGAAGTGGAAATCGCCAAGCGCATCGAGCGCGGCCAGATCCGCGTGCTCAAAGCGCTCTCGCGTTCGCCCATTGTCATTCACGAATTGCTCGCTATGGGTGAGGACCTCAAGAAAGGTGTGCGCTCCATCAAGGAAGTCGTGACCTTTGACGAGGAAGAAATCACCGACGAGATTCTGCAGAACCGCCTGAACGAGTTCACCGGCAAGATCGACAACATGGCGAAGCTCTACAAAAAAGTCGCCGTGGTGCAGGAAAAATACGTTGCGGTTTCGCAGAAGAAGCGTCCCAAGGATCATCGCCGCGCCCGGCGCAATTTCGCCCGCGCCATCGTGAAGGTTTCCATCGCGGTGCGCAAGCTGGGATTCACCAACGCCGAGCGCAAGCGCCTGATCGACCGCGTCAACAAAACCGTCGACAGCATGCGCTCGCTCGATCGCCAGGCCCAGAACCTGGACCGCAAGGCCGACGCCACCCGCAGCGAAGAGCAAAAAAAAGAATACCGCCGCCAGTCCCGCGCCGTAAGAACCGAGATTGAGAAGCTCGAAGTCGAAGCCGGCCTGTTGTTCCAGGAGATCAAGCGCACGCAGCGCGAAATCATCCAGGGAGACATGGATGCGGAGCAGGCCAAGCGTGAGCTGATCGAGGCCAACCTGCGTCTCGTAGTTTCGATCGCGAAAAAGTACACCAACCGCGGCCTGCAGTTTCTCGATTTGATTCAGGAAGGCAACATCGGCCTGATGAAAGCAGTCGACAAATTCGAATACCGCCGCGGCTACAAATTTTCCACCTACGCCACGTGGTGGATTCGGCAGGCGATCACCCGTGCCATCGCCGATCAGGCGCGCACCATCCGCATTCCGGTGCACATGATCGAGACCATCAACAAGCTGATCCGCACCTCGCGGCAACTGGTGCAGGAACTAGGACGCGAACCTACGTCGGAAGAAATCGCCAAGAGAATGGATATTCCCGTCGCGAAAGTGCGGAAGGTTCTGAAGATCGCACAGGAACCGATCTCGCTCGAAACGCCGATCGGCGAAGAGGAAGATTCGCATCTCGGCGACTTCATTGAGGACCGCGCCGTGGTCTCGCCGGCCGAAGCGGTGATCAATGTGAACCTCAAGGACCAGACCGGACAGGTCCTGCGTACGCTGACGCCGCGCGAAGAAAAAGTAATCAAGATGCGCTTCGGCCTCGAAGACGGCAGCGAGCACACACTGGAAGAAGTCGGCCAGTCGTTTGCCGTAACCCGCGAACGCATCCGCCAGATCGAAGCCAAAGCGTTGCGCAAGCTGAGACATCCGTCGAGGTCGCGCAAGCTGCGGGCGTTTATGGATGGAGTAAGGGACTAAGAATCGTTCACCACAGAGTCACAGAGACACAGAGAAAACCATAGGGGGAAAGGCGCGACTTCGGTTGCGCCTTTTTCTTTCCCAAGACATCGTTCAATATAAAAGCCTCGATCTCGTCTCGGGGCTTTCGCTTTTGCGTTCGTAGTTCCCAGTCGTGGTGGCGCAAAGTTGGGCCAGCCTCTCGTGCGTGGAATTCCGCCCTCGCAAAGAGTGTTTGATATGTCTGTAATAGTCCTACTATAGGACGATAGTCCTACTTATTAAACGTTGACGGACTTAATAAATAATGTAATACTTGTACACATGGGTATGACTGAAAAGATCGAAACCGTATGGTTCACGACGAAGGGACAGGTCGTCATCCCGCTTCGGCTGCGCAAACAATTTGACATCGAGGATGGGACAAAGGCCGTGGTCCAAGCCACGCCGGAGGGGATCCTGCTCAAACCGATGACCGCGGCGCTCATCAAGCGGGGGCGCGGCATCCTCAAACGCACGCCAGGAGGCAAGCCGCTGACGGAGGAGTGGGCCGAGCACAAGAAGCAGGAACGGGCACTCGAAGGGCGACATGCCGGCTAAGGTGCTCGACAGCTTCGCTCTGATCGCCTACTTCCGCGACGAGCCGGGCGCGGAGACGATGGAAGATATGCTGGTCTCCGCCGGCAAGAAGGACAGTCCGCTCCTCATGACCGATGTGAACTACGCCGAGGTGAAGTACTCCATTGTGAAGAAAGACGGCGCGGAAGCGTGGGCGGAGGCCGCGAAGGTTCTGCAGGGCCTGCCGATCGATTTTCATTCCACGACTCGCGCGCTGGCCGATACCGCGGCCGATTTCAAGGCGCGTTTCAAATTGAGTTTGGCGGACGCCTTTGCCGCCGCACTGGCAAAGGAAAGGAAGACTGAACTCGTCACCGGCGACCCAGAATTCAGGCCGCTCGAAAGGGAAATCAAGGTTCACTGGCTGAAATAATCACAGCCCCGGAAAAACTATGGCATACGAAGAATATCGACTTGTCCGCAGTCTCGTAAATTGCGGGTGTTTACTGAGGGAGTTCGGGGAGTAACAGCTCACGGCCATCAGTTTGGTGTCCCAGCCGCGAAGCGACGAAAGAATGCAGCCCAGGGCGCAAGCCCTGGGTTTTCTTTTAAGATGCGATAACAAGCCCTGAAAGGGCGAAAGACGATCAATTCCAAATATAACGTTCGTCATACGAGACTTTGTTTTTCTTGAGAAACGCCAAAAATTCCTCCTGAAATGATAGCTTCCTGTGATGTTCCTCCTGCGTCGCGATGTACTCGGTGACCGCCGGAACATTCGATTCGCTGACGCTGAACACTCCTTATCCGGCCTGCCACGCAAATTCCTTATAACCTTTCTTTCGAATCCATCCTGACGAATTCGCCTTGACGATGCGTGCAATTTCCGCAATCGACTGAGAGGGACGAATACGCATGAGCATGTGCACGTGATCGCAGGTGCCATTAACGATTAGTGCCGTACCGTGCAGTTTTCGGGCAATGCCACCCAGATATGCGAAAAGGTCGGAACGAATTTCTGGCGTGATCAAAGGCTTACGTAGCTTGGTGCTGAAAATGAGGTGCACCACGACATTGCCGCAGGTCTGCGCCATGTTTCTTTCGCCCTTTCAGGGCTCGCTCCCCGATCGTGTCCGTACCCAGGGCTTGCGCCCTGGGCTGCAATCTGTCGCCGCTTCGCGGCTAATCGATTGTGGAATCAATCAATGCAGTGAGGATGTGACGGATATCACAATGCGCAGAAAGCTATTTCGGTATTCCCGAAATGAAGAAGCAAAACGCCCCAGCGAAAACCCAGCCCCGAAGGGGCGGAATAAGACAGCCCAAGGCGCAAGCCCTGAGTAAGCCCAAAATGGAACCGAGTCCGATGCGCCTGCCATATCGACTTTATAGTAGTTAGCGTGTAGCTCATGGTCCTCAGTATTTTGGACTTCTAGCTACGTTTCGGGCCCCGTCCTCATCTAAAATTGTGTGAGGTGCTAAATGGCTTGGACTTCCGTGCTTGTCGTTCCGTTTCTCGCGGCCTGTCCCGCGTCCCCTCCTGCGCCGAAATTTCACACGCTACCGCCATCCGCAGCGCCCGTCTACGATTGGCCCGAGCGCAAAGACTCAGTCGATCGCGAACCGGATCATCCGGCCGAGGAGCAGGGAACGCTCGTCCTCGGTGTAGGTGCTTCAGCATCGGGTTTCTCAAACGTGACGGCGCACCACCTCTCATATCAGAACGACTATACTTCGATAGCGTCCCGGCAGTTCCTCCCCGAACAATTCCTCAACATGCCCCGGAGAACGAATCTCCAGCTGCGCGCGGACCCCAAAGGCCAGCATTCTTTGCGCCGTGCGGTGAGCCGGCGCATGATCGCAGCGCGCACGGGTCGCTAGGAAGCGCCAAATGTCACCAGCGCTAGCACTTACATCTGCCGTCACCGCGGGTTTGATCACATGCTACGTCAACTCAAGTGCCGCCCCTTCGGGGCTGTATCGCAATTCCCAATTTGGGAAGTGTTCCCACTTTTTTCTTTCAATTCTCTTGCCTTCGGCTTTTTATTCCTGTCGAATAAAAACACAAGGCGGCATTCGTGAATTTTTTCCGAATGCCGCCTTTTCGTTCTGAGGCGGGTCGATGAAGAAGCGGAAACCGAAAATCACTGACAAGAAACGGCGTGGCGAGTGGGCCGAGATGATTTTTATGACACGGGCTGCGGAGCGAGGGATCGCGATCAGCAGGCCGTGGGGAGAGTCGAGAAGTTATGATTTTGTGGTGGGACGGCCAGGGAGTTTTGTGGCGGTGCAGGTGAAATCGACGGTCTTCGAGTTGGAGCAGGGATGGGTGTGCAAAGTGCGCAGCGGGAACAAGCCGTATCCACGCGGGTCATTCGACTATCTTGCGGCCTACGTTGTGTTTGAGGATGCCTGGTACATCATTCCTGAAGAAGAGGTGCTAGGCATGGAAAATATTTCGCTACACACCGAGACTAATCGGGCGAATTATGAGAAGTATCGCGAAGCGTGGCGCCTACTCGATTCCAATGCTGACTCAGCGGGTTACATCGACAGCATTCAGGGCTGCGCGGAAGAATTCTCGGCGGAACCAGCGGAGCCGATATCGCCGCAGGCATACACCAAGGTCCCTCGCTTCGCTCGGGATGACAATTACGTGCGGGAGGACAATCACGTCGGCAATTCTTTCGGTAGTTGGTTTCGGCGGGTTATTTCTACACAACGTCTAAGTTATTGAAAAATCGAAGCGCTCAATTTTCGGGCCGCGAGTGGTGCGGGCTTTTCCTCAGGCTTCCACAAGCAAGTCTCATCGTCCACAGTTTGTTCACAAGAGCGAAATGTTTTTCGATTGCGGGCCGCAACATTCTGCTTCAGAGTGGGTTCAGCGAATACGTGGTAATTCTCGCGGCTTGCCGAATGATGAATGTTGGCGAAGCCGGTGGCAGACTGGCAATTCTCGAGGGTGAATTGCCGGGGGAAAATTGGAAGCGCGCGTGAGCGCGTACCGGTTGCCCGGGCATTGCGGCCTCCTCTACAGCTTGCTCTTTGAGCGAGTTGGGCCGCTGGCCGCCGCAGGGGTTGCAGAGCGATGGTTCTCTGAATCACAGTTCTGCGGCCAGTGCTGGTAAAAGTGGCGCTCCACGCAAGTGTGAGTGCTGTCGGACCAGTACCGTCGTCTCGCCGTTCCTAGCGGCGGGAAGGTAAGACGAGAGATCCACGAACGATGCGGCTCGGATGGCTGGTCCGGGCCGCATTTGTTTTGGTGGTAAAACGCCATCGTGAATTATTGCCGACCGGAGACTTCTTTTTTAAGCCGCCTCCGTGGTCGCGTGCGGGTCGGCAGCGACCCCCGTCTTCCCTTCGAATTCGAATGCTTTGGGTACGAGGGAGTCCTTCAAGCGCAAAAATCTCTCCTCGAAATATCTACGTGAGAGGTAGGCAGCAGCAACCGCACCGCCAGCAGCTAACGCGAACCGCAGGAATACTAGTCCGAAATGGCCGGTCAAAGGGACAAGCTGTGGGAAGTATCGTCGGCAAGTCCAGTCGTAAACACGAAATGCCAGCAGGTGATCGAGATAGAGGCCGTAGCTGAGGTATCCGAGGAAACGAAGCATGGAGTTATTCACGTAGCGACTTGCAGGGCTGGTGCCGGCGAGCAGAAAGAGCAGCAGAATGCCGGCAAAGAAGACATTGATCGTGCTGTACTGCAGGCCCGCACCGAGCAGTCGCTCGCGCGTGTCAATGCCGAAGGGGTGTCCGGCGATGCCGAGCGCAGCGGAGGTAGCCATTAGGAAGACACACAATTTCCCTACTTGCTTCCTGGTGATCGCGGTACGAAGGACGATAGCGAGCAGAGCTCCCGCGGCCAGACCGTCGGCGACAAACCAGGTGTACCAGTCCAACCCGCCTCGATAGCCAAGGGCGAAAGAAGCGGCGCGCAGGAGGGGAACGAGCACAGTAATCGAAGCGGAAACCGCAGCGAGCTGACGAATGGTGACTTTGCGAACGACCGCCGGCCAGAGAATGTAGAAGTGCTCCTCCACCGCGAGCGACCACAAAGGGCCGTAATCGCAGGCGACACCGAAGAATTGCGTCATGTTTGCCAGGTAGAGGAAGCTCAGGCCAACAAATGCCGCGGACGATGTTCGCAGCACCAGAAGGAGAATCAGCAGCGCGTAATAGGCGGGCAGGATGCGCAAGGCACGGCGGGTATAGAAGCGGCGGTAGAATTGCGGCTTGTTTTTGGAGTCGAGCAGAATGCCTGTGATCAAAAAACCGGAGAGAACGAAGAACAGGTTTACGCCCGTCCAACCGAATCGAGTAGCCTCCATGAACTTGCGGGAAACGGGCCCAAACGAAGAGCTTCCGTATCGCCAATAGAAGCCATGCAGCAGCAATACCGCGAGCACGGCAATGCCGCGGAGCATGTCCAGCTCCGGCATAAAGGGGCGGAGCAGCTTCTCTTCCGCGGCTGAGTCGTGCGTGTTTTCCGGAGTTGAGGGCATTGAGGCTGGCTCATTGGAAATCAATGGGGGAGGCGAGGTCAAATTCTCCTCGTCCTCATTTCCGCGGGCACGAATCCTTAGACTGTCCGTAGAAAGGGACCAGTTTTCGCGAGGCTTCCACAGAAAAAGGGAACTGTCCACAACATCTGCACAGTCATTCGCCCTCCTTTCGCCCTGTGAGGTTGCAAAGTTCTGTCTCGCCTCTTTCGCCAGCTTCAGACGCGGGAGCGACGGCCGCCTTTATGGTATATTTCGTTTTCTATTCGCCCTTGCATAATTGACGAGCTCAGAATGAGGCTACACGTTTAGATGGCGACCACCGACTACAACATCAGCACTCTTCCCGCGAACGTAGAAGCCGAGAAATCGATTCTTGGCGCAATCCTGCTGGACAACTTTGCTTATAACCAGGCTGCCGAGCATTTGCGGATCGAAGACTTCATGCTCGATTCGCACCGGCGGATTTATTCGCGCATGGTCGATCTGGCGGAATCGTCGCGACCGATCGATATGATCACGCTGATCGAGGAGCTGGATCGGCATAAGGATCTGCAGGCGATTGGCGATGTGGGCTATGTGTCGAGCCTGCTGGACGGCGTTCCGGACCGGCCGAGCATTGAGCATTACGTCAAGATTGTGCGCGACAAGGCGCTGCTGCGCGGGCTGATTCACGCGGCGAATACGGCGATTGCGCGGGCGGCGGATCAATCCGATGCGGCCGAGGACGTGCTCAGCGACGCCGAGGCTGCGATCTTCCAGCTCTCGGAGAAGCGCATTGGGCGCGGCTTCATGGGCGTGCAGGAGATCGTGCGAGAGTCGTTTGGATCGGTGGATGCGCTGCTGCAACGCGGCCAGCGCATTACCGGACTGGCCACGCACTATACCGATCTTGACGAGATGACGAGTGGACTGCAGAAATCCGATCTGGTGATTATTGCGGCACGGCCTTCGATGGGCAAGACGGCGTTCGCTATGAACATCGCGGAGAACGCGGCGGTGGAAGATCAGCAGGTGGTGGGAGTGTTTTCGCTGGAAATGTCGCGCGAGGCTCTGCTGTTGCGCTTGCTGTGTTCGCAGGCAAGAGTGGACGCGCACAAGATGCGCACCGGGTCGCTGTGGCAGGATGACACGCGTAAGGTGGTACGCGCCATGGAGCAGCTGGCGCATGCGCCGATTTTTATCGATGACACGCCGGGAATTTCGCTGAGCGAGATGCGGGCGAAGGCGCGGCGGTTGAAGCAGGCGCAGGGCAAGCTTGATTTAATCATCGTGGATTACTTGCAGTTGATGACGGGCGGCAGCAAGCGGTATGAAAACCGGACGCAGGAAGTGTCGGCAATTTCGCGCGGGCTGAAGGCGCTGGCCAAGGAACTGGGCGTGCCGGTGATTGCGCTTTCGCAGTTGAGCCGCGCGCCGGAGAGCCGGGGTGGCGATCATCGTCCGCAGCTGGCGGATTTGCGCGAGTCGGGATCGATTGAGCAGGATGCGGATATTGTGATGTTTATTTTTCGCGAAGAGGTTTACAAACAGGACGATCCGGATTTGCAGGGGAAGGCCGAGATCATTATTGGCAAGCAGCGCAACGGGCCGACTGGGAAAGTGCATCTGGCATTCCTGAAGAACTGCACCAGATTCGAGACAATGGTTGAGGGTGGGCTGCCTCCGGAGGATTGATGTTGGAGTACAGGAATCGCTGTACTTTTCCCGGGTAAGTGCCTTATGCGGCGTGAGTTGCGGGCGGGGCGGCGGGCTGTGGAAAAGCTTGTGGAATTGCTGGATGGCTGGAGAATGACTGGCAGCGATAGTTGGTGAGCGGTGTGACTCCGGGATGTTTTCCAGCTCGTAAGGTCCTGAATAGTAATCAGTTAGACAATTCACTCGATATTAACATTGTAGAGCTCGGAGGAGGGATGAGCGAATTCCGGTTTGCGGATTTGCACATTTTGGGGTTGCAACCTTTTGATTTGTACTCCCCTCAGGGCTAAAGCCCCACCAAATTGGGCCTTGGGCGGCACCGCTAAAGCCGAGCCCTTTCGAATCAATTGCAGTGCCCATTTGAATCAATTGCTGTCTTCGCCTACCTTCAAAACTGCGAGGAAGGCTTCCTGGGGGATATCGACGCGACCGATGCGCTTCATTCGTTTTTTGCCTTCCTTCTGTTTTTCGAGGAGCTTGCGTTTACGCGAAATGTCGCCGCCGTAGCACTTGGCGATGACGTTTTTTCGGATGGCGGAGACAGTTTCGCGGGCGATGATTTTCGCACCGATTGAAGCCTGGATCGCGACTTCGAACATTTGCCGGGGAATGAGTTCCCGCATTTTGGAAACCAATGCCTTGCCGCGGTCGTAGGCGAAATCGCGATGGACGATGATGGAGAGCGCGTCCACTGGTTCGCCCGCAACCAGGATATCGAGCTTGACCATGGGCGACTCCCAATAATCGGCGAGGTGATAGTCGAGCGAAGCGTAGCCGCGGGAAACTGACTTCAGGCGGTCGTAGAAGTCGAGCACGATTTCATTCAACGGTAACTCATAGTGCAACATCACACGCGAGGAGCTGACGTACTCAAAAGTTTTTTGCTTGCCGCGTTTATCTTCGACCAGCTTCAGAATTCCGCCGACGTATTCTTCGTTGGTGAGAATCGTTGCGAGGATCACCGGCTCTTCTATCTTTGCGATTTCGCTGGGATCGGGCCAGCGCGAGGGATTGTCGACTTCGATCATCACGCCATCGGTTTTGTAGATTTTGTAGCGCACACCGGGGGCGGTGGTGATGAGTTCGAGGGCAAACTCGCGTTCCAGGCGTTCCTGAATAATTTCCATGTGGAGCAGGCCGAGAAAGCCGCAACGGAAGCCGAAGCCGAGCGCTACCGAACTTTCCGGCTCGAAGAAAAATGACGAGTCGTTCAGGCGGAGTTTTTCGAGGGCTTCGCGCAGGCGGGTGTGCTCGTGCGCATCCACAGTGTAGAGGCCGGCGAAGACCATGGGCTTGATCTCTTCGAAGCCGGGAAGCGCGTCGAAGGCGGGGTTGGCGTCGTCGGTAATGGTGTCGCCGATTTTCGTGTCGGCGACATTCTTGATGTTGGCAACGAGAAAGCCGACTTCGCCGGCTTTGAGTTCGTCGATCTCCACCGGCTTGGGGCTTTGCACGCCTAGGGTTTCGGCGTCGAAGGTGGTGCCATTCGACCACAAACGAATTCTTTGACCCTTGCGCAGCGTGCCCTGGAAAACGCGGGTGAGTACTATTACGCCGCGATAGGCATCGAACCAGGAGTCGAAGATCAGCGCCTGCAGCCGGTTGTTCGGATCACCTTTTGGCGGCGGCACGCGCTTCACGATCGCTTCCAGCACGTCGGGCACGCCCTGGCCAGTTTTTGCGCTGATGAGGACGGCATCGGAGGCGTCGAGGCCAACGGCGCTTTCGATCATCTCTTTGGTGCGCGGGATATCGGCGCTTTGCAGATCGATCTTGTTGATGACGGGAATAATTTCGAGGCCGTTGTTGATCGCCAGGTAGGCGTTGGCGAGGGTTTGCGCTTCCACTCCCTGCGAGGCGTCGACTACGAGCAGCGCGCCTTCGCAGGAGGCGAGCGAGCGCGAGACTTCGTAGGAGAAATCGACGTGGCCGGGAGTGTCGATGAGATTGAGCTGATAAGTTTGGCCGTCCTGCGCGGTATACATCATGCGGACGGCGTGGGCCTTGATGGTGATGCCGCGCTCGCGCTCGAGGTCCATGGAGTCGAGGACCTGCGCCTGCATCTCGCGCGCGGTGAGGGAGCCGGTTAACTCGAGCAGGCGATCTGCTAGCGTGGATTTACCGTGGTCGATATGCGCGATGATGGCGAAGTTGCGGAGGAAAGCGGCATCCATAGATTCGGTTGCCAGTTGCCGGCCGCCAGCTGCCAGGTAAAATCTGCTGGTGCTGGCTTCTGACGACTGTTTTTGAGAGGCTGTGGTTAATCTTTGATTTTAGCAGGCGGGGAGCGGTTCTTCGTTTTTGCCGTTCTCAGATAGCATGTTGCTATGGCCGAAACGTCTTCCGCTTCTTTTGTTGCCATCGATCATGTTCAACTCGCGATGCCTGCCGGCGAGGAGGAGCGGGCGCGCGCATTTTATGGAGATTTGCTGGGCATGATGGAGCTATCCAAGCCTCCGGAGCTTGCCAAGCGAGGCGGATGCTGGTTTGAGAGTGGCGGTGTGCAGCTTCACCTGGGCGTGGAGAGCGATTTCCGTCCGGCGAAGAAGGCGCATCCGGCATTGCGATGCACTGATTATTCCGCGCTGGTGCGGCGATTGCGCGAGGCGGGAGCCGAGGTGGTTGAGCCTCAGGATATTGCTGGGGTGAGGCGCTGCCATGTGCACGATCCGTTTGGGAACCGGATTGAGTTGGTTGGATAGGAGGCGCTCGGTCGTTAATGTTTTCCTTTTCCTCTCCACGTGCGGCGGGGCTCAAGGATCCCCTCCGGGCGCGTCACGGCTTGCGGTTTTACCTGGCGCTGAATGCGCCGGGCTATCGTCAGTCGCCCCTCTGGGCGCTAATACCATCACCGAATAGCCCTCTATCCGTTACAATCCGGCGACTAGATTTTTCCATGTGAGGTGAGGCGTATGCGGAAGTTTGCTTTCGTATTGGTTTGCAGTCTCGTATCGTTTGCGTCAGGGCAGACTTTATCGCCGCAGGTGCGTGGATTTGTGAAGGTGGATGCGCCTGTGGTCGCTCTCACTCATGTGCGGGTGATCGACGGCAGCGGTGCGGCGGCGCTGGAAGATCAAACGATTATCCTCAGCCAGGGAAAGATTCAATCGGTTTCGGATGCCGCGTCGGCAAACGTCCCGAAGGACGCGCAGGTGCTCGACCTGCATGGCTACAGCGTGATCCCAGGACTTGTGGGGATGCACGACCACATATTTTATCCCATGGGAAACGGGATTTTCGGCGAGATGGCGTACAGCTTTCCGCGTTTGTATCTTGCCGGCGGCGTGACGACGATTCGCACAACCGGCGCGCTGGAGCCTTATACCGACCTGGAATTGAAGAAGCAGATTGATAAAGGAGAAACGCCGGGACCGAAGATGCACGTGACCGGACCTTATCTGGAAGGAGCCGGCAGTTGGGCATTGCAGATGCACCAGCTCACCGGGCCGGAAGATGCTACGAAGACCGTAAATTTCTGGCTGGACCAGGGCGTGGACAGTTTTAAAGCGTACATGTTCATTACTCCGGCGGAGCTATCGGCGGCCGTGGCTGCGGCGCATAAGCGCGGCGCGAAAGTTACGGGGCATCTTTGCTCGATCGGATTTCGTGAGGCGGCGGCGATTGGGATCGATGATCTTGAGCACGGATTGTTCGTGGATACGGAATTCGTTCCAACGAAGAAACCGGGGGAGTGTCCGGCGTCGTCGGAGAATCCTGAGATTATGGCCAAGCTCGACGTGAAGACGGGGCCGCTGCACGACATGATTGTCGATCTGGTACAACGGCATGTGGCGGTGACCTCAACGCTGCCGGTGTTTGAGATGGGGAGCTTCGCGGGTCGGCCAACGCTGGAGAAGCGCGTGCTCGATGCGCTTTCTCCCGATGCGCGCAGCGCGATATTGTGGAATCGAGTGCGGTCGAGCGATGCCAGCGGATTGCGTAAGGTGTATGGAACGGACGTTTCTCCCTGGCCGGCCGCGTTTCAGAAAGAATTGGAATTCGAGCATGCTTTTGTGCAGGCCGGCGGTTTGTTGCTCGCGGGCCTGGACCCGACTGGCATGGGCGGAGTGATCGCGGGATTCGGCGATCAGCGTGAAGTGGAGTTGCTGGTGGAAGCGGGATTCACGCCGGTTGAGGCGATCCACATCGCGACGGCAAATGGGGCGCAGTTTCTGGGAGAGTTGGACCGCATCGGCACGATCGCTCCGGGCAAGCAGGCGGATTTGATTGTGATCAAGGGTGATCCGTCGAAGCAGATTGATGATATCGAGAACGTTGAGACTGTTTTTAAAGATGGGATTGGGTACGATTCCGCGAAGCTGATTGAATCGGTGCGCGGGGTGGTGGGGAGTCGGTAGTAGCTAGTACCCAGTACCTGGTACCCAGTTATCAAAACCTACGGCGGAGCTGATTACACGGCGTGCGATCGTCGTCTTTCCGCTAGAATCTGGTCGCATGATTATTCTTGCTTCGGCATCGCCTCGCCGCCAGGAGTTGCTGCGCAACGCGGGGATCCAATTCACCGTGAAGCCCGCTGACATTGATGAAACGCCGCTGGCCGGCGAATCTCCGCGAGAGTGCGCAGAACGGTTGGCGCGGGAGAAGGCGCTGGCGGTTTTTCGGAGTGAGCCGCAGAGTTGTGTGCTCGGCGCGGATACGATTGTTGTCGTCGATGACGTCATGCTTGGCAAACCTCGGGATGCGGCGGATGCGGCGCGCATGTTGCGATTGTTGTCGGGACGAACGCACGCGGTGATTACGGGAGTTTGTCTGGCAGCGCCAGTCGCCAGCCGCGAGTTGCCGGTTGCCAGTGAAACCGAAAATCCCAAGATTGCTTCCGAGAGCACGCTGGTTACTATGTGCGCGCTTTCTGAGGATGAGATTCGGGATTACGTTGCCACTGGCGACTCCATGGACAAGGCGGGAGCTTACGGGATTCAGGGGATGGCGTCGCGCTGGATCCCGCGGATCGAGGGCGATTATAGCAACGTGGTGGGACTGCCGGTGGCGCGGGTGTATGCGATGCTGCGGGAGCGCGGGGTGGTGTGAGTGAGTCGATTGCTAGAGCGGGAATGTGAAGACGAAAATTGGGTGAGCGGCTTGGCGGCTAGGACTTCTTTTCTTCTTCTTTCTTTTCCGGTTTTTCTTCTTCGGGTTTCATTGCAGACTTGAAATTGCGGATGCCTTCGCCAATACCTTTGCCGACAGCCACGAACTTGCCGGTGCCGAAGAGTAGAAGGGCGATCGCGATCACCAGAATCCAATGCAAGGGCGAGAATTCACCCATAACTCCTCCATCCTGGGCGGGGAGACCTGAACCGACCAGTCGACTGTCCCCAGAAAAAGTTTAGGCTACGGCAGGCGCGGAGTCAAAGAAGAGATCGCTTAAACGCTCTCGATCATTCCGGCGAGGAGCAGCGCTCTTCGTGGCAGCTCGGAGATGACGATGTATTCGTGCACGGCGTGCGCTCCTTCGCCTACGCCGCCCAGGCCGTCGAGCGTGGGAATGCCCATGCCGGCGGTGAAGTTGCCGTCAGAGCCGCCGCCTACGGCAGCTTCCTCGATTTTCCATTTAACGTGGCTGGCGATCTCCTGAGCTTTTTTGTAGAGCGCCGCGACCCCGGGGGTGCGCTCCATGGGGAGACGGTTGATGCCGCCGGTCATTTCTAGTTTGCAGTGTTTGTCGAATGGTTTTAGAGAGCGCAGCTTGCGGTCGATGGTGGAGGCTTGCTTCGCGCTTTTGATGCGGACATCGATACCCGCGACTGCCTCGGCCGCGATTACATTGGTGCGCGTCCCGCCGTGAATCACACCGGGGTTGACCGATAATCCTTGGTTGAGATTATTCAGCTTGGCGATTACCGCGATCTGGCGAGCCAGCTCAAGAATTGCGCTGTGACCCTTGCCGGGATCGAGCCCTGCGTGTGCCGCGAGGCCTTTTACGTGGAGGCTATATTCGCCGACACCTTTGCGCGCGGTTTTGACGGCGCCGCGGAGTCCGGCGGCAGGTTCGAGCACGAGCACTCCGGCGGATTTTTTCGCTAATGCTTCTGTGATCTTTCGCGAAGAACGGCTGCCGACTTCTTCGTCAGAAACCAGAAAAACGGTGACGGGACGCGGAAGTTCGCCATGCCATGCCTGCAGCGCTTCGATGGCATGGAGCATGAGTGCGATGCCGGACTTCATATCGAGCATGCCGGGGCCGCGTAGACGGCCGTTCTCGATTTTGCATGGCATGTTTGCCAGCGTGCCTAAGGGATAGACCGTGTCGTAATGGCCGAGGAGCAGGACGGGTTTGCGATTCGGCGAGCTGGAAGCGAAGTCGATCTGCAGGCTGTCGCCGAAATCGTTGCTTCGGTGGAGTTGGGTGCGTCCGCCGAGGGCTTGAAATTTTGTCGCTACGGTTGCGGCGATGCGATCTACAGCGGGCTTGTTGTCGCTGGGGGATTCGATTTCAACTAGCTCACGGGCCGTTTGGACCATGTCGTCCTGACGTTCAGTGAGATGGCGAAGGCGATCGGCCCATGCGGGCTGGGTTGGAGCGATTGGCAATCTTTTCGCAGTCTTATTGCGCATAATTTCCTCTGCTGGCCGGAGTTGGTAGTGTCTAACTTTGCTGGCAGTGGCGATCTGTCGAGCTTCGCTCGACGGACAGCCGAGGATGGCTGTCCCCACATTGGCATCTCGCAAAACTAGTCCCTACTCGAAGCCGTCGCTGCGTTATGAATGCGACGCGGTACAGTATAATCTTCAGGCTGATTGCGATGGATTGACTGTAACGTATTAACCAAACGAATCATGATGGAAAGCACCTTGCCTGACGCGGCCGCACCCAAGACGGCGCTCGACATTCACGACATCCTGAAGATTCTGCCGCACCGCTATCCTC
>JBAPQU010000486.1:0-3604 GCA_049280795.1 Candidatus Sulfotelmatobacter sp. | reverse complement strand
TTCTCTGTGTCTCTGTGCCTCTGTGGTGAGATCTATTCCGTCCAGAATCTTTCGCTGAGATACTTGTCGCCGGAGTCGCAGAGGATCGTGGCGATTACGGCTTGCTGGTCCTTCCTCAGTTGTAATCGCTCAGCGACTTTGAGGCTGGCGAAGACTCCGGCTGCGGCGGAGATACCTACGAGCACGCCGCAGTCGTGGGCCAGGCGGCGGGCCATGGCGTAGGCGTCCTCGGTCGCGACCTCGAGATTTTCATCGGCCAGCTTTGGATCGTAGATTCTGGGAACGATGGCGGTTGCCATGTGCTTGGCACCCTCGATGCCGTGAAAAGCGGAGTCGGGCTGTAGCGAGATGCATTGAATCGACGGATCGAGTTCCTTCAGGCGGCGCGTGGCGCCCATGAAAGTTCCGCTGGTGCCGAGCATGGCGAGAAAGTGGGTGATGCGTCCCTGCGTCTGTTGCCATATTTCGTTGGCTGTACCGTTGTAGTGGGCGAGCCAGTTGGCGGCGTTCGAATACTGATCGGCGTAGAAATACAAATCGGGATTGCGGGCGGCAAGCTCGCGAGCCATGCGAATGGCGCCGTCGGAGCCGTCGGCGGGGTCGGTGTAGACGATGTCCGCGCCATAGGCACTCAGAATTTGTTTACGTTCGCTCGAAACATTGCGCGGCATGCACAAGGTGACGGGAAATCTTTCAGCCGCTCCGAGCATAGCGTAGGCGATGCCGGTGTTTCCGCTGGTGGCGTCGAGGAGGGTTTTGCCGGAAGAGAATTGTCCACTGCGGCGGCCTTCAGCGACGATGTTGGCGGCGGCGCGGTCCTTCACGGAGCCGCCGGGGTTGTACCATTCGGCCTTGCCCAAAAGTGTAACGTTCAGCAGGTGCGACGTGAGTTGATCGAAGCGAAGCAGCGGCGTGTTGCCTACGCGATCGAACAGGTTCTGCCCCAGGCGCGCATTCGCTGGCTCCGGCGCGTGCTGCGCCGGATAGGTTGCCGCTGACCACGCTGAGCCCTGACCCATGATCGAACTATTGCCTCGTGACTATCGTAATATGCAACAACGAGCCAAACACGGTATGTAGTATGGTGTCTTTAGATGACGGAGATTGCAAGTCGATGCAGCTTGAGAGTAACGCACTGTTTGTGCCGAGACTGCATCTAAGGAACTGAAGTGGAGAAAAATGCCTAAAGCGATTGAAGCGAAAACTTACGAGGAAGCGCTGGCCTGGTTGAAGGAGCACGGTTTTGATGTGCTGGATGCGCCGGGCACGAACGGGCGTGTGTTCCTGAGAAAATATAATGTCTCGGCCGCGATTCAGAAGGCGCCCGAAGATGGCGTGAAGATTTTTGCGTACCCCGGATACCTGATCGGCAGCGAGATCTCGAAACTGGTCAACCGCGGCTATCAGCAGTTTTTAAAAACCTCGAAGGCGGAAGTGCCGGCCTCGGCGGATCACCTGAAGGCGTTGCAGTCGTTTGCCGAAGAGCTGAAGGTGGCGCTGGGGCTGCCCAGCCTTTACAACGAGTCGCTGGGTACGGTGAGCGACTCCTACCATTACGACCGCCTCAAGGATGACGACAAGGCTCCGGTAGATCGTCCGAAGCGGCCTTGGGAAGTAGCAGGCAAGGCCGTTGCGGGTAAGGCGGTTGCGGCTAAGAAGGGCCGGGCTTAGTCGAGCGGCTTTTCGACACTTTCCCTCGTTTAATCGCGCGCGAAACTGATTTGCAAAGATGTGCGAAACTGAGGCGCTCTTTGTTTAGCTTAAGAGCCGGAGGTTTCGATGCGCAGCCTGTTTATCTTTTCTTGTTTCGTCTTCTTCCTGCTTTTTCCTTTAGGGTCGCTGATCAGCGGCCAGATTCTGCCGGCTCCTTCTGACGACAGCGCGAAAGCTGCCATCGAGCACGTGCTGCGCACGCAACAGGAAGCCTGGAACCGGCACGATATTGAAGCCTTCATGGAAGGCTATTGGAATTCTCCGAAACTTACTTTTTTTTCCGGCGCGACGGAGCGTAACGGCTGGCAGGCCACGATTGAACGTTACCGCGCGACGTATGCGAGTCCGGGGCACGAGATGGGGAAGCTGGATTTTTCCGGCTTGCGCATTGAAGTGCTGGGCGCGGATGCGGCATTTGTGCGCGGCTCGTGGCTGTTGACGATGCCGGATGGAAAGACCCCGCACGGGCTGTTCACGCTGGTGTTCCGCAAATTTCCCGATGGATGGAGGATTGTGCACGACCATACTTCGGTGGCGGAGTAGGCAACTTCTAGCTTCTTGCGGCTCGTCCCATACCTTTGTCCATGGCTGCGTTGGCCAGGCGGTCGGCCTCCTGATTGTGTTCGCGGAGCGCGTGACCGATCGAAAACCATTCCAGCTGGCTGATCAATTCTTTGGCGCGGGCATGGAGATCTTTCAACGTGGGGTTCTTCACTTTGTAGATGCCTTTGATCTGGCGGACCAGCAATTCGGAATCGCTAATTAGCTTGAGGGCTTTGGGGCCGTGTTCGACGGCGTATTCGAGGGCAGCGATCAGACCCTGATACTCGGCGAAGTTATTGGTTTGATGGCCGAGGTACTCGCTGAGATGAGCGACCTTTTGTCCGGACTCATCTTGAATGACGACCCCATAGCCCGCTGGGCCGGGATTGCCGCGCGCGCCGCCGTCACTGTGGGCGATCAGGTAGTGCGCGGGAGAATTCTCGCGTGGGGAATCTTCGCGGTGGGGGAAGAGTGGTTTGGTTGCTGGACGCGGGTAGGCCATGCTTCGAGTTTACAACGGGCGGGCTGCTTGAATTCTTTGCCGAAATTCAAATCTTAAACACAGGGGGCACAGAGGACACAGGGTAAGGCGGTTATCTTCCGGCGGCTAATCGCGTCGCCAGACGCGGGGGCAGGTTGGCGGCGAAGATGCGGTCTTGCGCGGATTTCAGGTTGTAGGGAGTGCGGTGGAAGTGGATGACTTGCGCTTCAGTATCGAAGAGGGCGAAGGCGGCGCGCCAATCTCCGTCGCGCGGTTGGCCGACTGAGCCGGGGTTGATCAGGTAACGCGTTTCCGGCTTCAGGTGCAGCGAAACCGATTCAGCTTGCCCGACGGTGCGGTATTCGGGGCGGAAGCCATCGGCGCTGGAACCGTTGGCGAAGAATCCGCCTTGCAGGTGCGTGTGGCCGAAGAAGGTCAAGGGCATGGCTAGCGTGATCAGGGGAGCGAGCGCGTCACCGAGCGAAACAATATAGGCGTCTTCATCGACGGGCGAACCGTGAACCAGTTGTGCTTGCGGAAAGTTTTCGAGCGGGATTGGGCCGTGCGGCAAAGCCTTCAGCCAATCGTGGTGCTCGGGAGTGAGTTGGTTGCCTGTCCAGACCGCAGCGGCGGCGGCCATGGGATTGAAGTCGTCGAGTTCGAGTAAGCCGGTAGCGGCTTTGTCGTGATTGCCTCGGACAAAAATTTTCCCCAGGCTGCGCGAGCGCTCGATCACTTCATTGGGAGAAGCTCCATAGCCGACGACATCGCCGAGATTGGCTACAAAATCAAAGGGTGGAGCTGCCGCCAGGCAGGCTTCCAGAGCTTCGAGGTTGGCGTGAATGTCGCTAAGCAGAAGTATTTGCA
>JBAPQU010000485.1:0-4389 GCA_049280795.1 Candidatus Sulfotelmatobacter sp. | reverse complement strand
CAGCGCCAGCGCTTCGTCATACGAATTCGTGTGCAGCGACTGCATACCGCCGAGCACCGCGGCCAGCGCCTGGATCGCCGTCCGCACAATATTGTTTTCCGGTTGCTGCGCCGTCAGCGTCGACCCCGCCGTCTGGGTGTGAAAGCGCAGCATCCACGACTTCGGATTCTTTGCCTTGAAATGCTCCCGCATGATGCGCGCCCACATCCGGCGCGCCGCGCGAAACTTCGCTACCTCTTCCAGAAAATTGTTGTGCGCGTTAAAGAAGAATGAAAGCCGCGGCGCGAACTTGTCTACATCCAGCCCTGCTTTGATCGCCGCCTCCACATACGCCATGCCGTTGCCCAGCGTGAACGCGACTTCCTGCACCGCCGTCGATCCCGCCTCGCGCATGTGATAGCCGGAAATCGAAATCGTATTCCACTCCGGCACATTCTCCTGCGCCCAGGCAAACATGTCGGTAATCACGCGCAGTGCCTGCTGTGGCGGGTAGATATACGTCCCGCGCGCAATATATTCTTTGAGCACATCGTTCTGCACCGTGCCCGAAAGTTTGCGGATGTCGGCGCCCTGCCGCCGCGCCACCGCTACATACAACGCCAGCAGAATCGATCCGGTTGCATTGATGGTCATCGATGTAGAAATCTTGGTCAGATCGATGCCGTGAAACAGCCGCTCCATATCCTCGATCGAATCAATCGCCACACCCACCTTGCCCACTTCGCCAGCGGCAAGAGCGTGATCCGAGTCCATTCCAATCTGAGTCGGCAAATCGAAGGCCACCGAAAGCCCGGTCGTCCCGTTCGCCAGCAAATATTTGTAGCGTTTATTCGATTCCTCGGCGTCGCCCATGCCCGCATACTGCCGCATGGTCCACAGCCGCCCGCGGTACATCGTCGGCTGCACGCCACGAGTGAATGGATATTCTCCCGGGTATCCCACTTCGCTCTCGTAGTCGGAGCCTTTGAGGTCAGCTGGCGTATAAAGCGCATTCACGGGAATGTGCGAAGAGGTCTCGATGCCGCCAGCGCTCTCAACCGCAGTTTTCAATCTATCGACCATGATTTAAGCTCTTGCGAAAACGAGAAACATTGTCATTCCGAAACGCGCAGCGCAGAGGAATCTGTTGTCGCGTCCAACATCTCAACCCCAACCACAATTACCGCGCTCTACTTCCCTTCTTCCTCACTCTCCAGAACGAACTCACGCCAAACCACGTGAACGTAACTGTGAAACAAATTGCAACCACCACTCGGCCCAGTCCCGCTCGTCCGGCCTCATACTTCGTATACTCTTTCACCGAAGCGATCCCGCCACTGCTTGCCATCACCAGGAAAATAAGTCCTGCAACCTCCAGCCACAACTGATGCAGCACCCGCCCAAAGGCACGTCCCGTAGTAGCCACGGCGCTACCTGCTGCCCGCACCAACCGGTTCCGCTGAGCTTGCTGCGACGCAACCCGGGCTGCCACGCCGAGTTTTCTTGCTGTAGAGACCTTGCCCACGGTCTCGATTTTAACAGCCTTCGGCGCTACAATATGCCAGACCTGCGCCGCATCGAAACCGTTCAGCGGTCGCAGGCATCTAAGTGGCAGCGTCGGATTGAACGGAGCGGGCAGGCGATCGGGGGACCAAGTGGACCAGCAACTCAAGCAACTCATGAAAGAACTCGGCGAGGCCATCAACGAGTCGCTCTCCGATTCCGAACAGATCGCCGAAGTCGTCTCCCGCATTAAAGAAGGCGGTTACGACGTTTTCCTGGTCCTCGAAGCCACCATCGGCGTTAGCAAGCAAGGCGAGAAATCTTCTGACAAGACTTCTCTGGTCACCACACTCTCCACCAATCCTGAATTCAAGGTCAACGATCAGGATCTTAAGTTCCTGAAATCTCTCCGCATTAAGATCGAAGAAGAAAAAGAAAAGTAAGACACTGACATGCAGATGTAGAGTTAGCCCTCACCCGCTCAACACCTGATCCAGCAACTGCCCTACGGCGCGGTTCGCCTCGATAATCGAAGATTTGTGATCGGGCATTCCGGAGAGATCCACGTTGGCGAAGGCAATTCTTCCGAATGGTGCTGCCCGAAGAACTTCCCCCGGCGCGGGTTTCCCATCTTTGCCGAAGTAAAATCCCGGAGCCGGGCTCGCGTATGCGTGTCCCCAGCGGTTCAGAATGATCCCTGCGATGTCGCGGGATGCATCGAAGCCTGACCGCGCGAACATTTCCGTAAGCTGCTGACGAATCTGGCGTTCGTAATCGCGGAACGGCGTCGAAATCATTTCCCCGCGGCCGGTGTGGCCTTGTTGCTCCGTGGTTTGCCCCGGATGTGGGTACAGCACTTTGATCGTGAGCACCACCGGAGAGTCGGGCCCAATGGTCGGCGAATCCGTACCGCAAAGCGCCAGCTTGCGGATCTGCAAATAACTTCCCATGCCTTCGAACCACTGGCAGCCAGAAATCCCCATCTTGTAGAGGAATCGCCAGTTCCGCACGGCTACGTTGGCCACCATACAGGGTGAGCGGTGGAACTCGGCGTAGGCTGCTTTACGATCGTCGGGAAGATCGCGGACAATGTTCCTCGTCGTCCAGCTTCCGCCTGCCATCACAACGGAGCGAGCCTTCAAGCGGAAAATTTTTCCGCCACGGGTGTAGGCAATGTTAACGAACTCGGATTTCGCCGGGTCTCCCTCGTGTTTTACCCATACTGCGGTCGAGTCCAATCGAATTCGAGCCGCTGCTCCAGCCCGGTCGAGGGCAGCAAAGTTCACGTTGTTCCTGCAGACGTCTTCGAGCGAATGCTCGCCGGCAATCGATTCCGGAATAAGCGTCTTCACGATGAGGCGTGCGATGCCGCTATTGCCGTCGGGAAACATCTGCGGCTCAGGATCGGCGAGCGGGCCGAGAGCATCGAAGGCATACGCGGTATAGGCGGAAAGTGCGTCCGGACCGAGGCCGAAGGCCCCTCCTTCGTCGAGCAGAAATGTCCGGACGGTTTCGCGGCTGATCCCGTGACGCTCGATTAAGTAATCTTCGAGCGTGATGGTATCGAGCCGGCGTGAGATGGCGTCACCGCGATACTGCGGTACTTGCGCTTGGTCGGGCGATTGATACCTCATCAACTCCTCGCGCGCCTTCGGCGAAATCGGAGCCCCTTCCAATTTTTTGGGATCGGTCAGCCACACTCCTTGCGGTTGACCGAATTTCGCTCCGAAATACATTCCATAGGGTGCCGAAGCAAGATATGGCGTAGTCGTCAGCGGTACTTCTGGCCCGGGTCCGCCCCACTTCTGATATTCGAGGCGCAGAGTCTTGAGGCCGATGGACTCGTAGAATCGCGCAATAAAACTGTAAGGATAGTTAACCTGAAATAACGCCGAGCCTTGATGTCCAACCAGCCGGTGGCCATCGACGAGAAACTCGTTGCGCTTGGCTTCGCCCCCGAAAATAGGATGATTGTCGAGCACCAGGGAAGTCTTACCCGGACCCGCCTGCCGTTGAAAAATCAGCGCCGCCGCCAGCCCGCTGATGCCTCCACCAACGATCACGCAATCATAGATCTCGCCCGTGTCAATCGCATTCGCGGGAGTGTCCTCAAACAAGCCGTCGCGAATCTGATGCCCGGCCTCGAGCACCGCCTGTGTGTTTCCATTTGAGTTCGCGTAGTCACCCACGCCACCGTAACCCGTCCAGCCAGAATCCGCCGAATTCTCAGCGAGCAATTGCGCCGGCGATACTGGATTTAACAGCAAGCTTCCGGCACCCAGCAGCGTCGCATTAAGAAAATCCCGCCGAGTGACGCTCGTATCCATGCCCAGCGCCTTATCGCCACCAGAATTCTTCTCGCGCCCTACAGCCGCCTCGATTCGTTTCGCTGTAACTCCAGCGCTCTTCTTCCGCATCTTCCTCTCCTTACAGACTGCACATCGAGCCCGCTAGGTTTTCGTCCCCGCATTATACGGACCCACGCTCCCGAATCCGTGCCAACCTCTTGCCCTGTGCTACCATCTACTGTTTCTCTGGGGTGATTCCATGAAAGACACTCTCGGAGTTCTATTGGCTGGCGGCGCTGGAGAGCGCCTTTACCCACTCACACGCGACCGCGCCAAGCCCGCTGTCACCTTTGGCGGCATGTACCGCATCATCGATGTCACTCTCTCCAACTGCCTCAACTCTGATCTGCGCCGTGTCTACATTCTCACGCAATATAAAGCGCTGTCGCTGAATCGTCACATCCGCGAAGGCTGGAACATTCTGGGGCGCGAGGTGCACGAGTTCGTTGAAGTGCTTCCTCCCATGAAGCGGGTGAGCGATCAGTGGTATCAGGGCACCGCCGATGCCGTTTATCAGAACATTTATTCCATCGGCTCCGAGCAGCCCAAACACGTCCTC
>JBAPQU010000484.1:0-3704 GCA_049280795.1 Candidatus Sulfotelmatobacter sp. | reverse complement strand
GATTTAGCGTGAGATTTCCAGAGTCTTGGTCCTCAACCTCTCTGGCAAGGCAAGCGGTGCCAAAAACACCGACAGGATATTTTTGTCCTTGACACCGCCTTCGCTCTTATCGAGGGGCACCCATTGCGTCTTTCTCTCGGCAGTTTCGTGGCAAAATTTATTTCCGAGTAGATTCTCGTTGCTGGCACGAAGTCGAAATCCCACCGCCCTTTGACTGTGGCGGAAACTCCTGTTGGTGCCGGTGGCGCTGCGTGCTGGCATGGGATCCTTCGTCGGGCGGAGAACGCCCTCCTCAGGATGACAGCGTTTTGCTTGAGCGGCTGATATCCATCCGGGACTTGTTTCCTTTTTGTTGGACCTCCCCGGACTTACGTCCGGAGCTATTTTATTTCGTCTCTTTCGGGACTGGGGTCGGGCGGTGCGGGGTGCGTCTTTCCTCGGCAACTTCGTGGCGAATTTTAATTTCTGCGCATAGTTCGCGGAGCTGGATACGGAGTCAAAATCCCCACCCTGGTCGCAAAGTGCGCGACTAGAGTGGGGCACCCGCGCAGGCTTGGGAACGTTGCCAGCGGGCGAGGGCGCCCGCTCTACGCAATCCATAGAGTCAAAATCCTTTACCATTCGCAGTTGGAATTCCCACCTTTCGCAAAAGACGCGAAAGATGGGGCACCCACTGTTTCGTGGCTTCAGCTAACTGCATGGGTCCTTCGTCGGGCGGAGAACGCCCTCCTCTGGATGACAGGTCTTATTTGAGAATGCGGTCAGTTTGCGGGCATGCCGCCGTACTTTTGCAGCCACTTTAGTTCTTCACGGACTTTTATTTTTCCGTGCCACGGATTTTTGTCGAGGCTGTGGCCTTCGCCGGGGAAGATCAGCAACGCGTTGGGAATGCCGAGAGCATAGAGCGCGTGTTCGAGCAGGTAGTCTTCGAGCACGGCTACGCGGATGTCGTCAGCGCCCGCGACCATGTGCGTGGGGGTGCGAACTTTGTTGATTTGGAAGATGGCGGCTTCGTCGTGATAGCGCTGGGGGGCTTCCCAGGGGCGGCCGCCGAGGAAGTAGGCGTCGTCCATGGTGGTGTCGTCGTTACCCCAGTTGCCGATGTGCTCGACTGCGCCGGCGCCGGTGACGGCGGCTTTGAAGCGCGTGGTTTGAGTGATGAGCCAGATGGTCATGTATCCGCCGTAACTGTAGCCGCCGATGACGAGATGGTCGGGATCGGCGATGCCGGCTTTGACGAGGGCGTCGACGCCTTCGAGAATATCTTTGCCGGGGCGGGAGACGATTTGCGGAACGATCTGCTCGAGAAATTTGTCGCCGTAGCCGGTTGAGCCGCGGTAATTGGGCTCGAAGATCAGCCATCCGTTGGTGGCGGCTAGCGCGGACCATTGATACCAATCGGCTGCGAAGCTGTTGCCGTCGGCGTCGGCCGGGCCGCCGTGGATGAAGGTGAGCATGGGCAGATTATTCTGCTCAAATTTCCCGGGAGGATAAATCAGCATGCCTTCGATTGTGGCGCCGTCGTCGGCCTTCCAGCGGTAAGGCTTGCCTTGAGGAAGATCGCGCTCGGTGAAGATGTGGTTGAGCGAGGTGATGGGGCGGGCCTGGTCGAGTTTGTCGGCGCTCTCGGCAAGGTAAACTTCCGCGGGCTGCTGCAACGAGGAATAGACGAAGGCTACGCGAGGGGAGTGCGTGGCTGCGGCTAGAACTGCATAGGTGCCTTGCCAGCCGCTCAGTTTTTGCAATGGCTTGGCGGGCTGAGCTACGGAGTAGATGGGAACTTCGGTTCCGAGGCGGGCAGAGGTAAGGACGGTATCGGTGGACACGGTGTAGTGGTCGATTGCGCCGATGAAATCTTTGCTCCATTGCTCGATGGGTGCGGGTGCGGTGCTGGTTTCGCTGGCTGGCTTTTCGCTATCAGGCTTTTCACTATCGGGACTTTCGCTATCAACCCAGTAGAGGTGGGGTTGGAGGTCGCGGTAGGGGCCGGTTACGTCTCCGACTTCGACGGTGAAGAAGATGTGGCGATTGTCGTTGGCCCAGTGAAGTTTTTCTTCAAGTGCGGTGTTGTGGGTTAGCTGACGGGGTTGGGCCGCGGGATTGTTTGCGCTGCCGGCAGTTGCCGGCGAGAACGCCGGCGCTACAAGAAGAACATAGATTTCTACGTCTTCGGGTTTTTCCTGGCGCTGGTTGATGGAGTTGGTGACGAAGGCTAGTTTGGCGCCGTCGGGTGAAGTGACCAGGTTATCGACGCGCAGCGGTGAGGTTGCGATGGCGCGCGCGCCGGGGTTGAGATCGGATTCTTTTTCGGCTTCGGATTCTACTTTTGTGCCCTGGGCGGCGTGGTGGGCCAGGGCGTCGGCAACGTCGAGGGCAAAGATAGTGTCGCCGCGCTCGGCGGTGCGATATTGCACGACATCTTTCCATTGCTTCTTGTAGTCGTCTTTCTGGGCTTTGGTCCAGGGGTTGCGCGTGGCGAAATAGAGGGTGCGCGAGTCGGCGGACCAGGAAAAGGTGTGGATTTCCTCCTCACCTTGGGTGAGCGGGATGGCCTCCCCGCCGGACGGAGAGATTACGTAGATCTGGCTGACCTCTCCTTTATCGTCTTTGTCTTTTTTATTTTTGGCAGCTTTGTCGTCGTCGGAGTCGGCGTCCTTTTCTGACGATTTCTTGCGCTCGGAGAGGAATGCGATCCAGCGGCCGTCGGGCGACCACTTGGGATCGCTATCGTGGCCGGATTGTGTGAGTTGGATCAGCGTGGCGTTGCCTGGTGATGCGGCTTTGCCGTCGTCGCGGTAGAGCCAGAGATCTTTGCGGAAAATTTTCTGGTCCCAGTCGGCGCGTTCGGTGGCGATCACTACGGAGTTGCCGTCGGGTGAGATGGCGATGTCGGGGTAATCGACCGAGTTGAAGAACTCGTCGAGAGTGAGTTTGGGCTTGCTGTCGGCGATGGCCGGAAGTGTGGAGCAGAGGGCTACGGCTAAGCATAGAAAGTGTTTTGAGAGTTTCATAGGGCCCTTGGCGGGAATTAGGGTTATACAACTTTGGGTTTGGCGTAAGCAATTTCAAAATGGAATGAGGTGACTGCCAGTCAGGTGCCTTGCACCTGCGGACGGGTATGCATGGCGTTTTACTGCGTGGGTTCGGAGTTCTTCAGAGCTTCGTCGAGCGGCTGGCTGGGATGAGTCGTGCTTTCCACCAGGCGCCAGCCATCGTCATAATCGCGAAAGAGTGCGGTGGTGCGGTAGTGAACTTCGCTGGAGTAAATAGCGGCGCCTACTTCGTTGAGAGGAATCCAGTGCCAGGTAAATTCGACGTCGGCGGCGCTTCCCTGCTTGGCGATGCCGGTGATGGCAACCAGTTCGCGGCGCGCGGCGGGGATGTTGAAAGATTGTTTCTCGGTATCGCCGGGAGCGATTAGATTTTGAAATGTATCTACACCTGCGGGCGTGAGCGTGATATCCCAGCAGGGCGGCGGGGCTAGAACTGATGGGCATGGGGCGTTGGTTCCGGAAATCCAACCGTGATGTTGCAGCGCGAGATAGTCGGGTGAGAGGTAGTCTTTGTTGGCAACTACGCCGGTGCGGAGTTGAAACTGCTGCGTGGCGCGGAAGGTGTTTGAGCTTGCGATTAGATCAGTGGCGAGGCGGCGGGTAAGGAAGTCACGGGGGGAGCAGGAGGTGAGCAGCAGAGTGAAACAGAGC
>JBAPQU010000483.1:0-6573 GCA_049280795.1 Candidatus Sulfotelmatobacter sp. | reverse complement strand
CAAGATTTGTATCCATGTATCCCGCGTAGCAATTGATCATCAGGTTAGGATGCTGCCAGAAATACCAAGCGCGATCACCTTTGCGGACGGCCCCGGTGGCGGCATCCTCGCCGGAAGCGACCATGGGGCTGGACTGCAGGCAGTAACGATCTTTGTTCTCGATGGTGTACTGCTTGTAATCGAGAACGGAATTCAAGCCCTTGTGCAGATGAGGAACGTGATAGCCGCCATCGAGATAATTATCGACGAAGACTTTCCAGTTGCAATGAATATTGAAGGTTCGGCGGTCGAAGTAGTGCAATTTGCTGATGCCAAGAGGCGCAACGCGCTCGACCAAACCACCAAGGAATTCGGCGAGCGGCGCCGCATTGGGATCGAGATTGATGAAGACGAAACACTCCCAGGTTTCGACTCTGATCGGGACGAGGCCGTTTTGTGAGCGATCGAAATTCTCGACACCTTCGAATTCGGGCATGCCTTTCAACGAGCCATCGAGACCGTAGTTCCAACCGTGATAGGGACAGTGCAAGAGCGTTGCGTAGCCGCAGGGTTGAGTCACGACAGCGGCGGCGTGGTGGCGGCAAACATTGTAGAAGGCGCGCAGGACGCCGTCGTTGCCGCGAACGACGACGATGGGCTCACCGGCGACTGTAGTGCTCACGAACTGTCCTGGCGTCTTCACCTGCTCAGTGCGCGCAACCAGTTGCCAGGTCTTGCTGAATACGTTCAGGCGCTCGAGTTCCGCGATGCGCGGATCGACGTACCAGTCAGCAGGAATGGTTGAGGCCTGCGACAGGGGAGCGTGGTCGTCGTAACCGGAGAGGATCTGATTGATAGAAGTTTGCATGGTTAAACTTTTCTCCCTGGGGACTCAATCATAATTCGCGGCCTGATTCGCGGCTTGAGCGCATGCGTAGGGTTACCCGGTCTTTGGGCGGACGACGAGATCCGCGGCCACGAGCTTTCGTATCTCCGGCCGGCCGCGAACGGAAGCCGTAGAAGCCGCGCCCACAGCCCGTTGTAAGAGTGCCAGAAATTGGCGAATGCGGGCTTCTTTTTTCTCCGGCATCTCACCTTGCCGCCGGAAGAGGCCGGGATCGAGTTCGGCGGTAAGCAAAGCATCCTGAAAACGTTCGATGGTCCAATCCAAAATGGAGACAATCATCTCGACATCCATGTCCTTGCGCAACTCGCCGCGCTCGAGGCCGAAGCGCACGAAAGCGACGGTGCCGTAGGGATCTTCGGTGGTGAGAAAGCGATTAATTTCACGCTTCAACACCAGGTCGGTGCCGTAGTTGCCCAGCAATGAAATGCGGTAGGGGATCCAGTCTTCGTGCAGCAGATGTTCGGTGCGCACCAGCCAGTAATAAAGAACGTCAAAGAATCCGGCGGTGCGCACGTCGGCGGGCGCGTCCAGATATTTTGAGAAGGAGCGCACGGCGCGTTTGTAGACTTCGAAGAAGAGACCATCCTTGCTGCCGAAATGTTGAAAGATGGAACCTTTCGCGATGCCCAGCGTGGCAGCAATGTCTCCTACGCGGGCGGCGTGATAGCCGTTCTCGGCGAAGTGCCGCATCGCAGTATCGACAATGTGGGAGCGCTTAGCCTCAGACCGGGGACGGGGCGCGTTGTGGCGAACATAACGGGGAGGGGCGACGGGATTACTGGCAATTCCGCTCATGAATGACTCCAAGTCACGGAAGCATATAAGAGGCTGGTCTAATTTTCAACTTCATTTTTAATGGCTGGTGAAGTAATGTATGGTTCCGCAGAATAGGGCAGCGTGACTTTTAGTCATAATATTATGAAATCGGCTTCGAATTCAATTTATGACGCAATCATAGTCGGTGGCGGCCACAATGGACTGACCGCGGCTGCATATTTAGCGCGTGCCGGCCTATCCACGCTGGTGCT
Organism: Candidatus Sulfotelmatobacter sp.; assembly: GCA_049280795.1. Lineage (GTDB taxonomy): Bacteria > Acidobacteriota > Terriglobia > Terriglobales > Acidobacteriaceae > Sulfotelmatobacter. The sequence continues at coordinate 4,659 of JBAPQU010000483.1, read as the reverse complement.
CGAGCGCCGTGAAATTGTGGGCGGATGTTGCGTGACCGAGGAGATCGCTCCGGGCTGCCGGGTTTCGACAACTTCTTATATTGCCAGCATGCTGCGGCCGGAGGTGATCTCGGAACTGCGACTGGCCGATCATGGCTTGCGGATGATTCCGTGTGACCCGGCGATACAAGTTCCCTTCCCCGATGGGCACGTGGTTCCGTGGTGGGTGGACCGGGAGCGGGCGAAGACGGAGTTTGGAAAGATCTCAAAGAAAGATGCGACGCGGTTTGTTGAGGTCGACGATCAACTCAAGAAACTCGCGCGCTATTTGCAGCCCTTTTTTATGGAGCCGCCGCCCGAGATCGACACATCGACGATTGGCGGATGGGGCGACCTGTTTCGCGTGGGGAAACGGTTTCGTGGAATTTCCAGCGCGGAGATTGCGCAGCTGATTTCGTTTCTTACCGGAAGCCTGGGCGAATTTCTCGATCACAACTACGAATCCGAGAAGATGAAAACGATGTTCCTGGCGAACAACGTCTATGGCAAGCATGGTGGACCGTATCAGCCGGGGACGGCGATTGGACTGCTGTTTCATCTTCTGAGCGGCGGCGAGCACGAACTGCAGGGCTTTTACGGGCACGTGATGGGCGGCATGGGATCGATTACGCAGGCGCTGGCAGCGGCCGGAGAAAAGCTGGGCGTGGAGATTCGAACCTCCGCATCGGTGGCGCAGATTGAAGTGCGCAACGGGCGAGCCTACAGCGTAGTACTGGAAGATGGAAGCGAGCTTCGCGGGCGGATGATTCTTTCGAACGCCGATCCTAAGCGGACGTTTTTGAAGATGGTAGCGTCGCGCGAACTGCCGGAAGATTTTCTTTCTTCCGTGCGCGGCATCAAGATGGACGGACCCTGCGCGAAGGTTAATTTTGTGTTGGCGGAAGAACCGCGGTTCACGGGAACCTCACCGCAGGCTACACCGTTGGAACGGACCTTTTATACGCTAGTGCCGTCGCTGGAATTTGCGGAGCGGTGTTATGACATCGCGAAATTCGGCGAGATTCCAGAAGAGTTGTGGGTGGATTGCGTCGTGTCATCGAATGCCGATCCGTCACTGGCACCGCCGGGCAAGCACATCCTGACCTGTTTTGTGCAATACGTCCCTTACAAATTGTGCGAAGGAAGTTGGGATGAGAAGCGGGAGTTGCTGGGGGATCGCGTGGTGAAGAAGATTGCCGAGTACGCGCCTAATGTGCCGAATGCGATTGTGGCGCGGCAGGTGCTCACGCCGCTGGATTTGGAGCGCACGTATGGATTGACCGAGGGCAATATTTTCCACGGCGATTTGCGGCTGGAGCAGCTGTTCTTTATGCGCCCTGTGCCGGGCTGGGCGCAGTATCGGACGCCGATCCGCGGGCTTTATTTGTGCGGAGCAGGAGCACACCCTGGCGGCGGAGTTACGGGCGCGCCCGGCCGGAATGCGGCGATGCAGGTTTTGCGGGACTGGAAGAAGGGCAGCTTTAAAGCAGTAGCGGCGTAAACAATTTAGGAGAGAGCATGAAAAAGAAAGGCATTCTGGAGAGACTGAAGGAAGGACCGGTACTGGGCGACGGCGGATATTTGCTGGAACTAGAGAAGCGCGGATGGGTACGCGCGGGTCCGTTCACTCCAGAAGTGGTGCTGACGCATCCAGAAGCATTGCGAGAGTTGCATGTGGAATTTCGCGAAGCTGGATCGGAAGTGCTGCAGGCGCTAACGTTTTATGCGAGCCGCGATAAGTTGGCGACCGTAGGACTGGAGGATCGGTTGGAAGACCTGAATCGAGCCGCAGTCCGCATTGCGCGCGAGGTTGCGGGCGACCGCTGCCTGGTTGCGGGAAACCTGAGCCTGACGTGGATGTACGAACCCGGCAGCGCCTCAGCCGCCGACCGGGTGCGGAAAACGTTCGACGAGCAACTGGCCGTGCAAGTCGAGGAGGGCGTCGATTTCATCATCGGCGAAACATTTTCTTTTCTCGGAGAGGCGCTCATTGCTGTCGAGCGGGGTAAGAAAACCGGTTTGCCGACGATGGTGACAATTTGTTTCGAGAATACGGACGAGACGGCCGATGGCAAGAGTGCCGCCGATGCGGCCAAGGCACTGTTCGACGCTGGCGCCGACATTGTTGGCATGAACTGTTTGCGGCCGCCGGAGCACATTCTTGGTCCGATGGAGCAGATGCGCAAGGCGGTTTCTGGATATCTAGCGTGTCAGCCGGTCGCGTACCGTACTCCTAAAGAGAAACCGGACTTCACCAGCCTGCCCGAGTTTCCTTACGGATTAGATCCGATGCAACTTACGCGAAAGGAAATGGGAGATTACGCGGCGCAGGCACGCGACATTGGCATCAACTTTATAGGCGCGTGCTGTGGCACGGTCGCGATGCACATCCGGGAAATGGCGCGAGTGCTGGGGAAGTTGCCTGAGGATTCACGCACGTGGAAGAAGGGTGGAGAAAAACCGATGTCGGCTTACGAATACTACGACCACGATAATCTGAAGGTTGGCAGCAAGACGTAGGGGGCACACCCGAACATTACACGAGCAGGCTCTATCGCAGAGCCTGCTCGATTTGTTTTTCAGCAGGAATTAGCCGATGCTGCGCAATCGTGGCTGTTCGGCGCGCACAAGCGGCGCATCCACCAGATGTTCGTTGAGAAACCACTGTTGCAATTCATTGGGGCGCAGAACGTCGCTGACGACAAGGTCGTTGGTACCGTCGTCGCCCAGTTTATCGGCACGCTCCGCTAATTCACGGCAGTGACCGATGATGATCTGATGAGCGTCCAATAGCCGCGAAATCTGCACCGGCACTTCTTCCCTGCCGCGCGGCGGACGCGCGATGCGCGTGGTTTCGGCAACATCGGCGGCCATGGCGATGGAGACGCCGCCGAGAAGTTGGATGCGTTCGGCGATCGTATCCACGATCTCCGATTGCTCTCCATAGTGTTTATCGAATAGAAGATGGAGCTGATAAAAAGTCGGTCCCGCAACCTGCCAATGAGATTTCTTATAGAGATCGCGCAGGGTCATGGTATCGGCGAGCAACAAGTTCAGTTGCTCGGTCATTTCCAGACGAACTGGCTCCTCCAGATCAAGAGGCAACATGTGCGAAACGGTGCCGTACGATTGAATTTCGGGGGCGCTTTGGTGAAGGCGAGGTTGTGCGCTCACGTTCGGACGCTCGCTGGGTGCTTGTGTTTTGGGATCCTTCTTGGCCATCGCAATTTCTCCTGGGCAGCATAATCTTGGGCTACCTAATCTACTGTTAAACGCTAGTTCGATGCCACGGACCGGCGATGGGATGCGGTAAACCGACCGTAAGCTGCGCAATCCGACAATTAGATTTGACCCAACGGGCCCGCGCGAAATTTGACGACAAGGAGGTCATTGTTTATGATCGAAGTGCGGGGTGGAGCAGTCTGGTAGCTCGTTGGGCTCATAACCCAAAGGTCGGTGGTTCAAATCCACCCCCCGCAACCAATTTCTTCAATCAGTTACAGCCTTTCGGTCCCGAGCGTTCCGCTCATTTTTCGCTCATACTGCCAGCAATTGCCCGACAACCTGCCCGTGCGCGGCCCGTTTTTGGTCACTCACGGCTTGGGTGTATATGTTCATTGTCGTGGCGATGTTGGAATGCCGCAAGAGTTCCTGCTGCACCTTCACATCGGTGTGGTTCGCACGTAGCAGGCAAGAATACGAGTGCCGGAACGTGTGCCAGCCCACAGTCTTGAACAGACCAGCCCGCTTCGCCGCCGGTTGGATGATGCGCTTCAACGCCGAATCAGGCCAGTAAGGAACTCGCCCGCCGTTGTAGGAAGACGCGAACACCCAATCCGAATCAGATGCGTAGGGAGACAGCAGCCGCCACTCCTTGAGAATCCTGATGAGTTCCGGAGCGAGCGGCACTGGCTTGCGCCGTGCTTGGGTTTTCGGATTGCCCACATGGTTGTTCACCATGCCACGACGGATGGTCAAGGTTGCCCCTTCCCAATCAAAATCCGACCACTGCAAGCCAGTCAGTTCACTACGGCTCAGGCCCAGACAGCCTGCCAGAATGACCATCACTCTGTACGGCTCCTGTTGAAGTTCTGCCAGCACCGCGTGAAACTCTGACACTGACAGAATTTCTGGCTCTGCACGTCTTGCCCCGCCCTGACGCACGCGACTGATGGGATTGTCTCGAACAAATTCCCACCGGATGGCGCACTCGAAGAGCACGTGGAGTACGTTACGCACGTTCACCTTGCTTTTGGGTGCCAGAGGTAAAACTCGCAACCATTGTTCTACTCCCATCGTGCGTACCTGCTCCAAAAAACTCGCGCCCCACTTGGGTTTCACCCATTTCTGCAAACAGGTCACGTAACTCTTGCGCGTTGCGTAAGCCAACCGGCCCATTTCAACTTCATCGTTCAAATACCGGCCAATCAGTGCCGCAACGGTTGTGGGAACTGCCTTCGGCAGTTCGCTGTTAATCTCTAAGCGAAAAGGATCTGCGGCACGCTGTGCATCCTGTTTTGTTGGGTATTGCTCCAGGGTGCCCAGCAGTTTGCTTCGCAGTCTTCCGTTTGGTTCGTACCAACGAAACTCCCAAACGTCCGGCCCTTTCCGCTTCTTCAGCGTGACATTTCCTCTTTGATA
>JBAPQU010000482.1:0-8555 GCA_049280795.1 Candidatus Sulfotelmatobacter sp. | reverse complement strand
GCATAGCTCACCACAAAATTATTTCTCACATCGAACGCGGACAAGGCGCGGCTCAGCGCGGGATTGATCGGGTTGACCTCTTCGCCGACGTTGGAAGACTGATCGATGGATTTGCTGTAGGTATAGCTGGCGAACAATTGCAAGCGCTTGCTGGTGCGGCGCAGGCTGAGTTCGAGAGCGTTGTAGTTGGCATTGCCGATGGTGGCCTGATTGGTGTCGCTGCCAAAATTCGAGCCGAGCGGGCCGCGGGTTCCGTCCAGGGGCAGGCCTGCCGCCGTTTTGTAAACATTGCTTTCGCCGAAAGGTCCGCAGGTTGCGGATCCCGGGTACACCTGGTCGGTCTGGCTTAAGCTGAGGCACAACGCGGGCTCGCCGGGATTGGATTCGATGAGCACCAAAAGGCGATGCGATTGATTGCCTACATAGCTAGCGCTGAACACGGTATTGTCGCCGATCTGCCGCTCGATCGAGAACATGTATTGCTCGGTATAAGGAATGCGATTGCTGACGGGATATGCGGGGATGCCGCTGATGGGCACATACTGCGACCAGTCAACGCTAGAGTCGGGATGACTGCTCGAGGAGTTCAGCGGCGCAAATGTGACAGGAAAATACTGGCCGAGGTCCTGCCCATTGGAAGCGGTGACGAAGGGATTGGAAAACAGCGGCGGCGCCGGGCTGCTGTACGTAGTTCCGTATGGGGCGTTGGCCGCGAGCACGCCGATGGTCAGCGCTTCGATCGACGTGTAATACATTCCGAAGCCGGCTCGAATGCTGGTCTTCTCGGGACCGCCTAATATTTTTCCGAGAAAGCTATCGGCCGATACGTTCGGCGAATATGCGAGGCCGACGCGCGGCGAGAATTCATCGCCCGGAGGCGCAAGCGTGCGGCGTACGCCGGGATCTGTGGGATACAAGATTCCCGGGGGCGCACCGGGGAAGACCACCGATTGCTTGCCCGGTTCAGTGGTTGAAATCTGATTGTACTTTTCGTACCAGGGCTCGATGCGATCCCAGCGCACGCCGTAGTTGAGAGTGAGGTTCGGTTTTACATGCCAACCGTCCTGGGCAAAAATGCCCGTGTATTTATTGCGGCCATAGAAAGGATTGAGCTGGCTCTGGTTGTACTGGCTGGGAATTCCGAGCAGGAAGTCGGCGAAATCGAGACCGGTCTCGCTTCCAGTGAATAAAAAGTTGCCGTTGAACTGTGCAATCGGATTCACATTGACCTGATCGTAGTGGAACTCGCCGCCAAGCTTGATGGTGTGGCGTCCAACGATCTTCGAAAAATTATCGAGCCATTGAAAAGTATTGTTGGCTTGCTTCAACTCATTCGTATTCGTTCCCGTGGAAAAATTGTTGAAGACGATATTTTCCACTCCTTCATTTTGCGGAGCGAGAGCAACGATGCTGGGCGCGCCCGTGGACGTAACAAATCCCTGAGAAGCCAGGCTGACGCCGAGGCCGCCTTGCGGTTTGCCAAGATCGTTGAACGCCCGCAGGAAACTGAAGTGGAGTTCGTTCACTGCGGTCGCGCTTAACGTTTTGGTATCGCCGAGGCTAAAAAGCTGTGCCCGGCCCTGATACAGCGCGTTGAAGCCGGGCACGCTGGCTCCGCCCTGCGCTACCGGATAGGGATTGTTCAGCGAATAGTCATCGAGGAAATAATAGCCGGAGATCAGTCCCCATCCAGTGTTGGCATCGATGCGCATCGCGCCTTTATCGTCACGCAGAGCCTGGTTGATGGCGGAAGTTGCGAACTGATTGTCGGAGGCATTCGGAGCTGGAATGTATTGCAATAGATGTTGCGCGGGCCCAGACCAGGCTCTGTTCGGGATTTGCAGCGTGGGCAAAACACAAGCGGTGGTGCTTCCGGGAGAATAGTTGGTGCTGGTGCAGCCGGGAAAATAATAGGGCTCGCCCGCGTAAATCTGATTCTGATAACCAAAATCTTGAGTCAGCGTGGCGGCCCAGGCCGGACCGCTCACCAGCGTGGGCACGATGACCGATTGTCCATTCACGATTTGGGTGGTATAGAAAGATGCGGCTTCGTCGGTAAGATTGCCAGTGCGATCCGTGTTCGAAGGCACCGGGATCAATCCAGTATCCACACCTTGCCGTTGGCGCGTGCCTTGATAATCGGCGAAGAAGAAAATCTTATTTCTCTGGATGGGGCCGCCGACGGTTCCTCCGAATTGGTTTTGAATAAACGTGCCGCGCGTGGGCGAAAAATAATTGCGTGCATCCAGATCGGTGTTGCGCAGGAATTCGAAAAGATCGCCGTGAAAGGCATTGCTGCCGGACTTGGTGATGACGTTAATCTGGCCGCCGCTGAATTCGCCGTACTCCGCATCGAAATTGCTGGTGAGAATGCGGAACTCCTCGATGGAATCGAGATTGGGAATGATCGCCGTCCCCATGTTGACGTCTTCTTCGGAGTCGCTGCCATTCACGATGAAGGCGTTGGCAAATTCGCGCTGGCCGTTGATGGAAATTGTGCCGGGATTGAGATCGCCCGAGGGCGAGAGCGCGCTCGCGCCCACGTCCTGCACAGTGTTGGAATTGATGGAGGTTGCGGGAGCCACTCCCGGTTGCAGCGCGAGCAGATCGGTATAGCTTCGGCCGTTTAACGGAACAGCGCTCATCTGTTTGCTGTTAATGACCTCACCCACCTGGCTACTATAGGTTTCCAGATGAACCGCGCTGTCACTTACGATGACGGTGTCGTTACGTTCACCCACGCGCAGTACGACATCGAGCAGAAGCGCGCTGTTGGTGTTGAGCACGATGCCGGTGCGGCGATAAAGCTGGAAGCCGGGGTGATTGACTTCGAGAACGTAATCGCCGACAGGGAGTACGGGAAAAGCATAGACGCCGTGATCATCGGCGAAGCCGGACTGCCGCACTCCGGTATTGGCATTGACCAGCGCTACTGACGCTTTCGAGATGGCCGCGCCGGATGGATCTTTGATGGTACCGGAGATGCTTCCACCCACGCCGGCGAAGGCGATCCCTAACAAGAGATAGGGGACGCACAGGAGGCGCAGCGATATTTTGGACAAGTTGCGCATGAGCTATTGAACTTTTCTAGTTACCAAACTTTTATAGTTACTAAGCTTTTCTAGTTGCAATCGAGTCGCATCTAGCGATAAGATTAGCCCTTACTGAATTGGCCGTTCCGCAAGGGATAAACTAGGCTTGCTAGTTGCAATCCGGTCGCAACTAAGAACCGGACTCAATATTGACGGATATTCCGGTACGCCGTCAAGCAGGAGCGAAACAATTCGTCGCAGCGCGGTTGCGACCAGTTGCGACCGCCGGGGAGGGTTTTGATGCCATTACCACAAACCGAAATACCGGGCCGCCTGCAATCTCATCTCGCCGAACGCGGAATCCGCATGACCGAACAACGGCGCGCCATCCTGCGCGTGATGGAGACCGCGACCAAGCATCTGGATGCGGCGCAGCTTTTGCGCAAAGCGCAGAAACTGGATGCCAGCGTCGATCGCAGCACGGTATACCGGACGCTGAAACTGCTGAAGCGGCATGGGCTGATTGACGAACTCGATCTGATGCACATCCACGGCGAGGGACATTACTATGAGCGCAAGGTGAACCGGGACCACATTCACATGGCGTGCCTGCGCTGCGGCAAGATCATGGAATTCGTCAGCGATATTTTTGAGACGCTAAAAGGGCAGGTGGAAAAAGATTGCCGCTTCCGGATTGTGGTGTCGCGACTGGAGATTGGTGGATACTGTGCGGCGTGCCGGGGTGCGAAATAAGCATCGCTAAATGGCTGGTTGGCGAACTGATGGAAATCCGAATTCTTACCGCAAACGACGCGAGCGCGTATTGGAAGATCCGGCTGGAAGCGCTGGAATGCGATCCGGAGGCATTTGGTTCTTCCCAGGAAGAGCATCGCGCTCTGACTGACGACGAAGTGGCAGCGCGAATATCCCCCGATCCCTCGAACAAGTTTGTGGTGGGAGCGTTTTCCGGCGAACGCCTGTTGGGCACCGCAGGCTTCTTTCGCGACAAAGGCCTCAAGGCGCGTCATAAGGGACACATCTGGGGAGTTTACGTTACGCGTGAAGCGCGGCGCCAGGGAGTTGGCGGGAAGATGCTGCGGGCAGTTTTGGAACGAGCCGCCAGGATCGATGGCGTGGAACAGATCATGCTCTCCGTGGTCACCGGGCAGGATGCCGCAGTGAGCTTATACCGATCGCTGGGATTTAAATCTTACGGCTGCGAGCGCCGGGCGCTGAAGATTGGTGAGCGCTACGTTGACGAAGAAAACATGGTTCTATATCTCAACCGCCCATATTTGCAATAAGACCGAAACAATTCCGAGCACAGGCAAAAAAAGCGCCTCGGACTTTGCAGTCCAAGACGCCTCGGCAGCCCTCCCCCAGAACTGCCAAACCACGAGATGGATATTAGAGAAGTGCTGATTGAGTGTAAACGTCACTTTGGTAATGAGAATTCCCTGAGTTGATGAAGCGGTGCTGAATAGGAACGCGGCGATGAGATTGCTGGAATTATTGTTGCTTGCGCCAGGTTTGGCCGCCGTCCGCTGTGATCCAGACTTCGGTGGTGGATGTAGCCACGCTTCCGTGCTGAGCGTCGGGGAACTGAATGCTGGTAATGTCGCCGGTGAGAATTGCGCCGGGGGTGGAAGGCAGGACGAGCGTCCATCGGTCGCCACCATCGACTGCGTGATACAGGGCGCCGGCCGAACCGCCGGCCCAAACTTCGAGTCCAGCGGCAGCCACGGCGCGGAATACCGGAACTGAACTTGGCGAAGCGTTTACTTTCTTCGTGCTTGAGACGGCAGCGTAAGCTGCCGCCGGATTTATATCCTGCCAGGTTTCGCCATCATCGAGGGAGCGCTGCAATGTGCCCGCGGGAGTGATGGCCCAGCATGGCGACGCGGAAGCCACTGCGGGCACGGGATCTTTGGCCTTGGCAACTGTGTCCACATCGGTCGCGTCGCCGCCATTCAGCGGTCGTTGTCTCTGATTCTGTGCAAGCTGAACTTGAAGCTGGGTTTGCGTGGTGACCTGTACCGTGGTTGGCGCAGCGTCCGACAGTTGTTGCCCGGCAGCGGGCGTTGAACTGGCTGCAGCGACCGTAGACTCGGAGAGATGGGCTTCCTTCGTTTCCTTTCGTATCCCAGGAGCAAAAATCAACGGCTTGGAATCAACGTTAGGAACGGGAGCTTGCGGAAGCGCTTGAATGCTTTGCATTGCCGCGCCGGTTGCATTTTTGCTTTGCGCAACGTTCGAAGGGACGACGTTAGAAGCTACGATTTGCTCATGGTGATGCAACCTGTATTGCTGAACTCCAACCGAAGTGACCACCAGCAGCCCAGCGGTGACTACTCCCCAACGAAGCACAGGCAGACTCAACCATCCGCTTCGGACGTCGGCCGTGGCGGGTACTACGACTGTTTCATTTGCAGGCAGAGCCAGCGCAACTACATCTCTGCAATCGCCACAGAGGGCGAGGTGCTCGACAACGCTGGCACGCTCCGCGCGGCCGAGAGCATGCTCGGCAAAGGCGGTGAGGAGGTCAGCGTCGGGATGCAACTCTGCAGTTGTTCGCGTCGATGCCGGCGCGGATGCCTTCAACTGCTGGCGCACGATTTTTGGGACATCCTGCATTTGTAGCTTCTAATTCTTGTTCCCGGCTTTTAGCGCTTAGCTTGCGCCTCTAATGAGAACTCAAGTTTCCTTCTTCTCTGAGAACGCTGCTGCCGGCGATTCTTGCGCTAGCGTGCGACGAATATCCAGCCGCAGGTCGCGGACGTCTACGTCCAGGGCCTCTTCGGCCTGGCGGCGCGCCATGCCCTGCTGAATCATGCCCGCCAGAATCTTCTTGCGCAATGACTTGGCCAGTTTATCGACCTTGCGGCTGATGGTGGATTCATGCACGCCCAGCATGCGGGCGATTTCGGCCAGGGTGCGTCCGTCGAGATAATACGCCGCCAGCACCATGCGGTCTTCGCCGGAGAGCGAAGCCAGGGCAGCCGCGGTGGAAGATTCCAGGCGCGAATCCGCAGACATGACCGGCTCCGGCTCCGGAGCGGCAAACTGGGAGCCTTCTTCACTTTCTTCGTCGAGGCTCACCAGGCGCTTGGTGCGGCGATAGCGATTCACGAATTCCTGCGCGAGCACGGTGCGGAGCCAGCCTTCGAGCGATCCACGGCCAGTGAAGGAGGCGAGCTTCGAAACACGCTCACAATCGCGCGTAGTCGTGCCGTAAAGTTCGGCGTAGAGAGTGTCGGCAAGCTCGCGGGCAGCGGAGTCTTCGCGGGCGATGCGCAGGGCCGATTGATAAAGCTTCTCGCGGTAGCGTGTGAGAAAGATTTCCCAGGCAGAGTTGTGGCCGGCGGCGCAGGCATGGGCGAGCGCAAGCTCCTCGACACGAAGGGTTAGCAAGAAAGTGCGGGCCTCGGCTCGAGTCGCACCCACAGGGAGATACTTCGCGCCCACATTCGAAAGAATCGCCGCAAAAGATTCTCGTGAGAGACCGACCTTCTCGCATCCGCTGGCAGCGTGCAGTTCGGCGACGAGTTCGGTGACAGCCGACTGCACGGCAGCGGGGATCGGTTTCGTGGTGCGCATGCGGAAGATGAAGAGTACGACGAACCTGTCCCCGATACTACTAATTCCTTAGACGCTTGCAATGCAAATTTTGACCGCAAGGCGCGATCTTTATTTCGTTCTTTCAGTGGGAGACGCGATGGGCGGTGCGCCTCGTGGAGCTGATACCACAGCCTCCTGGGACCGAGACGCGCCGCCCGGCGGGCGGAGCTATGCGTCTAAGATTTTTGGTAGCGAAGAGAAACGAAAAAGTCGTGGTCAGAGGCTAGTGGTCAGTAGTCAGAAAAAACGAACTGGGGCTGGGCATTGATTATTATTGGCCACTGACCTCTGATGTTTGGTACCAGTTTCGCCAGCTTTCGGAATCGTTGGGAAGATGTTGTTTGGTGATGGCGGCCAGTACTTGGAACGCTAGTGCGTGGGTTTGCGCATCCAGTGCGGGATCGCCCGAGTAGTTGATGAGTTGTGGAACGGCGATGAGACGCTGATCCTGGTTCAACATGGCCGATTCGGCCAGACTGGAGGCGGCGCGCTCACGCACCGTCGCAGAGGGATCGTTGTGCATGGCCTCGAGCAGCGGCGCGATGGTTGGCGTGGTTCCTACCAGAGCGAGGCCTTGGACGGCCCAGCGGCGCGCGTCTTCGTCTCGATCTTTATCTTGATCTCTGTTCTCACCCGTCTCGGAATCTTTGCCAAAATCCTTCAACTGCGCGGTCAACACCTGGACGACACGATCGGTTTCAATGCCGCGGTTTCCCAACAAGCCCAGCATCCATAGAGCCCAAATCTTTTTCGCGTGATCGCGCGAGCGGGCCTGGCCTATCAATGCGTCGACGCTGGACTCACTCTTGGGCAGTCCGTAGGCCGCGAGTTGTACTTCAATGGCGGACGACCGCAGGCGCTGGTCGCGTGAGTTGAGTGCAACGGTGGTAAGGTCGCCGAGTTGCGAATCCCACTGGAGCTTACCGCGCCAGGCGTCGGCGCGAGCTTCGATCTGCGCTTCAGTCTGATCCATTTCATCGGAGCGGCTCATCGCACGCTCCAGAAGAATCATGGCTTGTTTCTGCGGACGCTCGAGATCCAGATCGCGATCCGAAAATGCGGTGGAGGTTACACGGGAATTGCTCTCCGTTGAAGACGGGCCGCTGATTTTTCCCCAAAGCGCAATAGGGCCTCCGGTAATCGCGACCACCAGGGCCAGTCCAACTCCCGCCATCATCCAGGCAAAGTGAATCCGGCGCCCAGCTCCAAGGTGTTCTTGGGGCGGTTCCTGCGGATTTGACTGACACGCATCCATAGACAAAGTTTAGGCACGACCGGTAATAGGGTAAAGTTACTTCCGGACCCCGCCCAGTGAGGTAGATGCAAGATCGCGGCTACCTCTGGCGGGAAACCCGCATCCGAGTACAACGCCGTGGACCAGAGCTTACGGAGGAATACATGCTTAGCGAAGTGACCGCTGGCGCATTGCGAATCGTGGTTAGCCACTAAACTTGCCCACTCAACATGCCGACTAAATAATGAAGCGTCTTTTCTACTCATGGCGGGGCGCGATTTGTCTGGGGCTGGCGATTGTCCTATTGCAGAGCACCGCGGTGCAAACCTGCGCGGCTTACTCTGTGCTTACCCACGAAGAAGTTGTGGACCTGGCATGGAAGGACAATCTGCTGCCGCTGCTGAAGAAGCGCTTTCCTGCGGCCACCGACGACGATTTAAAGAAGGCGCATGCATTTGCCTACGGTGGTTCCGTAATGCAGGACATGGGATATTACCCGTTCGGAAACAAATATTTCAGCGACCTGACGCATTACGTTCGCAGTGGCGATTTTGTGATCAATCTGTTGAAAGAAGCGTCAGACCTCGACGAATATGCATTTGCACTGGGCGCTCTGGCCCACTATTCGGCTGATAATTGCGGGCATCCCACCATCAATCAGGTCGTCGGAA
>JBAPQU010000481.1:0-10140 GCA_049280795.1 Candidatus Sulfotelmatobacter sp. | reverse complement strand
ATGGTTTCCGGGGAGTGGGTGGTGGTGATCGTGCTTCCCCGCAAGGACGGAACGGGCGAGGTGAACGTTACGGTACGCGGCATGATGCCGGACGGGCTTGAATTGCGGCCGAGCGCGAAGCTGATCGAAGGACGTTGGTTCCACACCGGACAACGTGAAGTGGTCGTAAGCAAATCTATCCGCTCGCGTTTTTCTCACGCGAATATTGGCGACACGATGGAGTTCGGCAAGGGATCGTGGAAAGTGGTGGGAGTATTTGACGCGGGCGGTTCGGCCTACGAATCGGAGATTTGGTGCGACGTAAATCAGATGGCCTCGGATTTCGACCGGCAGGGCGGATATTCGTCGGCATACCTGCGTGCGACTGATCCCATTGCAGCGGATGCGCTCAAGAACCGGGTGAGCGACGATCAGCGCTTGAAACTCGAAGGAATGCTGGAGACCGATTACTATGCCAAGCAAACCAGCTCGGGCGCTCCTATCAAATACATTGGGATTGTGGTTGCAATTATCATGGCGATTGGATCGAGTTTTGCGGCGATGAACACAATGTATGCGGCGGTAGCGTATCGCGGACGCGAGATTGCAACCTTGCGGGTGCTGGGATTCTCTCGCCCATCGATTCTGACGTCGTTTGTTCTGGAATCGCTGATGCTGGCTTTGCTCGGGGCGGTGGCGGGAATTCTGCTGATGTTGCCTTTTAACGGAATGCAAACCGGAACGTCGAATGCAGTGACGTTTAGCGAAGTCGTCTTCAGCCTGCAAATTACGCCACTCGTGGCTGCCTCCGCTGTGGGGTTTGCTCTGATCATGGGATTGTTTGGTGGACTTGCTCCGGCCTGGCATGCGGCGCGGCAGAATATTCTTACCGCGTTGCGGGGTTGAGTTTGTAGTTTCGGGAAACTGAAGCAGCAGATAATTCGTATTTACTCTTATGCCGATTGACGCCAAACACGAAGACTTGCAGAGCTTGCGAATCGACCGCTCGGAGCGGGGCTCGAGTAACGGTGAGCCGCCGGCGTGGGCGCGCCGCTACATTGTTATTGGAATCGCGGTCGTAGCCGTGTTTAGCGTATCTGCTCTGGCTTATCGCTTGCTATCGCGTGATGTGCCGGAGGTGGAAGTGACACGCGCCTCCGCGGAGAACAGCGATATAGGCGGCACGGTGCTTTCCGCAACCGGCTACATTGTCGCGCATCACACGATCAATGTGAACTCCAAGGTAACTGGCCGCCTGGCTTGGATCGGCGTTGAGAAAGGCGACAAGGTAAAAGAGGGACAGGTTCTGGTGCGACTCGAGAATGAGGAATTTCGCGCCTCGTACGAGCAGGCAAAAGGCGCATTAGATAACGCCCGCGCTTATCTCGAGGAACTGGAGCACGGCTCGCGGCCGGAGGAAATTCAGGAAGCGCAGCACAATCTGGACGAGGCCCGCGCCACGTTGGTGAATGACAAGCTGACTCTCGATCGCACCAAGGAGCTTTCATCAGCCGGCGTGGTATCCCATCAAGCGCTGGACGACGCCACGGCGAAATTCGATTCCGATCAGCAGCGAGTGAATTCTCTGGACAAAGCTTTTCAACTGATGAAGATTGGTCCGCGGCCGGAAGAAGTCGCCCGCGCCCGCGGGTTGGTTGTGCAGGCACAGGGCCAGCTTGACTACGCAAAATCGCAGCTCGATGCTACCGTAATCCGCGCGCCTATTACCGGCACGATTCTCGACCGTACCGCGGAAAAAGGAGAACTGATTACCGCGCAGTTTGCCAGCGCGGCTGCGGGCGGCCCACAGGGATCAGTCGTATCGCTCGCTGATTTGAACGATCTGCAGGTGGAACTCGATATCGCGCAGGCGGATTTCGCCCGACTCAGCCCGAAGCAGAAGGCTATCGTCACGACGGACACCTATCCTGACAAGACGTATGACGGCGAGATCGCGCAAATTTCTCCCGAAGCAAATCGACAGAAAGCGACCGTGCAGGTGAAGGTGCAGGTGCTCAATCCGTCAAAGTATCCTGATGTTTTCCTGCGTCCGGAGATGAACGCAACGGTGAAGTTTTTAGCGGTTGAGCCGAAGGCGACAAGCAAACAGGCGGGAGCATTTGTGCCCGCGAGCGCGCTACGAGATCAGAACGGAAAGAAAGTTGTATTTCTGGCCTTCGACGGGAAAGCGCGCATGCGCGAGGTTCACGTGTTGAGCCAGCGCACCGACGGCTTTCTGGTGGATGGATTGGTGGGCGGTGAGAGCGTGATTACCAAAGCGCCGCAGGATCTGAAAGACGGAGACACAATTAAGGTGAAGGGGTAAATTTTCATGAGCACAGTTGCCGAAACCAAAGTCGCAACCGGAACTAAAGTCGTGCAGGCGCGCAATGTCAGCAAGGTTTTCAAACGCGAGGCCTTCGAGGTGAAGGCGCTCGACGACGTCTCCATCGACATTGCGACCGGAGAATTCCTGGCTCTGATGGGGCCTTCGGGCTCCGGCAAGACCACGCTGCTGAATATGATCGCGGCCATCGACCGGCCAACCTCCGGCGAATTGCTGGTGCAAAACCAAAATATTTTCCGCTTCAATGACTCGCAGGCAGCGCACTGGCGCAACGAGCACATCGGTTACGTCTTCCAGACGTTCAACCTGATCCCGGTGCTGACGGCATTTGAAAACGTAGAACTGCCGCTATTGTTGACCAAGCTCAACCCGCAGCAGAGGCGCGATCACGTGATGACCGCGCTAAAACTTGTGGGCCTCGAGGAACGGGTCAACCACTTGCCGAAGCAGCTCTCTGGCGGCCAGGAGCAGCGGGTCGCAATCGCACGGGCGATTGTGAGCGACCCTACGCTGCTACTCGCGGATGAGCCCACCGGAGATTTGGACAGTCACTCGGCCACAGAGGTTTTGGAAATCCTGAAGCGTTTGAACGAGGATTTCCATAAGACGATCGTGATGGTCACACACGATCCGCACGCGGCTTCGTACGCACACGTCACCCGGCATCTGGAGAAGGGAATGCTGCTGCCCCCTGGGTAGTAGCAGCCAGGTTACTGCGCTGCCGGCAGGGCCATCCCCGCCGCAACTTCAGATTCCGAGTCGGCCACCCACTGCCACGCTCGGCGGCCGTTATCTAGAGCAACAGCTCTCGCCTCGCCGTACGCCACCAGACGATTGAGCACCGTAGTCACCGAGGCCATCGGATCTTTGTGGCGCGACAGCATTGCGGGCGCCCTCTCCTGAATACGGTCGCATACGTCGCGAGCACTCAACGCGCGGTTTGCTTCCATCAGGATCATCCGGCATGCCTTGGTGAAACCCGGCTGCCGCCCGCTACTCTTTCGATCCACCAGTTCGAGCAATTCGTCGCTAAGCACATTGTCGCCGAAAAGGTTGGCGAGGCCGGC
The DNA here is from genome assembly GCA_049280795.1 of Candidatus Sulfotelmatobacter sp. Lineage (GTDB taxonomy): Bacteria > Acidobacteriota > Terriglobia > Terriglobales > Acidobacteriaceae > Sulfotelmatobacter. Next base: position 6,747 of record JBAPQU010000481.1, on the reverse strand, counting down.
AATGGTCTGTTTGATGGTTCCGATCCGCCGCATTACATCTGAACGCTGTTGGAGAAGCTGCCGCAACTCTGAGTGAGCCTGCCGCACAACTTCCTGCACGTGTCCGCTTCCATTCGTGGTAACGGTTTTCATCACGCCAGCGCTTTCCTGGATCTCCATAAACCCTCCATGAACCCGTCCGTCAGGTGCAGTCTCGCTCTTTGCTGATACGCAGGAAACGATCCCGGCGTTCCCTGCCTTTCACCAAGTGAGCCGTACCCGCCACGCCCCAGCTTGCTGCATTAGACGTTCGATCTTGAACTTAGTTAACCAAGACTTAATTAACCAAGATTCGAATCAACAGCCTCGGGTTGTCTTGTTGGACAATCCTATTTTTCACGAATCGAAATATTGTTTAATGGAGGACTCACCAAAGCACGATGCCCACCGCCAGCGAATCGATTTTGGAATCTCTATCCAGAAGGTTACCGGACGAACTGCCTGTCCGATTCGGGACCCCTCCCAATGCGGGATTACAGGCTTACTTCAATTAGCGCCCCAGTTCCCCACAAACACGTCTTCGACCCCGGGCGTCCGATGTTAGAAGAGTACCGCGTCACTTCATGTCGACAGCCGCAAAACCCGAGGCCTCACCATCCCTTCTGCCGGTACTGCTGGTGGGGAACCTGGAGGAGGATTTTTTTCTCATTCGCGAAATCCTTGAGCATGGCCGAAACGCGCTGCCCGCGAAACTGGACCACGCCCGCTCGCTGGAAGAAGCGAAGACGATGTTGCAGCTGGGGCACTACGGGCTGGTGCTGTTTGAGCATCGCACTGGGGATGCGGACGCCACAAAGCTTCTCGCCGAATTATTACATTCTGGACGCACTGTCCCATTCATTGTGCTGACCGAGCGCGCAGATGAAAAGGCGGTGGCGGAAATCATACATGCGGGCGCTTCGGATTGCGTTGAGAAGTCGTGGCTTACCGGCGCCAACCTGTTGCGGACGATCCGCTGCACGTTGAACCTGTACTCCACACAGCAGCAGCAGCATGTGGCGGAAGAATCTTTACGCAAGCTGTCCTGCGCGGTGGAACAATCGGCCGACACCATCTTGATTACGAATAGTGAAGGCATCATCGAATATGTGAACCCGGCGTTTGAACGGCTGACCGGCTATTCGCAACAGGAAGCCGTTGGGCAGACTCCAGGCATTTTGACTTCCGGCCAGCAAGCTCCCGCACTGTACCGGGAACTGTGGGAGAACATTAGCATCGACAACGTTTACCACAGCATTGTTGTAAACCGGAAAAAGAATGGCGAGTTGTACTACGTCGATGAGAGTATCAGCCCCATAAGAGACGCTTCCGGCGGCATTACGCACTTTGTCTATAACGGCCGCGATCTCACCAAGCGGTTGCATCTCGAGGCCCAACTGTTGCAGGCACAAAAGATGGATGCGGTGGGGCGCCTTGCCGGAGGCATCGCGCACGACTTCAATAATCTGTTGACCATCATTACCAGCTATTCCGAGCTGGCATTGGATTCGGTGGTTCCGGGAAGCCCTGCCCAGACTCGGATTCAGGAAGTGCTCTCAGCCGCGCGGCGCGCCGCCGAACTCACCCGTCAACTGCTGGCCTTTAGCCGCAATCAGCCGCAAGCGCTGCGCGTGGCTGAACTCAATCCTGTCGTTAGTGCAATCGTAAAGACGCTGCAACGGCTTATCGGAGAAGACATAGAGTTGACCTTTGCTCCGGGCGCGGGCTTGGGCAGAGTTCGCCTGGACCCAGTACAGATCGAGCAAATTCTCATGAATCTGGCAGCCAACTGCCGCGACGCCATGCCACAGGGAGGGCGGTGCACCATCGAAACCTCCAATGTGGAACTCGATGAAGAATATGTTGGCCACAAGAGGGCAGCCATTCCTACCGGACGCTATGCGGTGCTAACCGTAACCGACACCGGTACGGGGATTCCGTCCGATCACCTGCCGCACATTTTCGAGCCCTTTTACACCACAAAGGCTTTCGGTAAGGGCACCGGACTCGGGCTGGCGACGGTCTATGGCATCGTCAAACAAAATCATGGATTCGTCTGGGCCTATAGCGAAGGCGGAATGGGGACCGTCTTCAAAATCTACCTGCCGTGCGTGCAGGACCGGCTAGCCTCAATCGAGCCGCCAGACGCTGGAACTGAGGCCGTAATTCGTGGAACGGAGACCCTACTGCTGGTTGAAGATGAGGATGCGCTGCGCCGTGCGACGGTCGAATTTCTTAGCCTTCGCGGTTATTCGGTATTGGAAGCGAGAGACGGGCTTGATGCTTTATCCATCGCAAAAAATCACAGATCGACGATTCACCTGGCCGTTACCGACGTGGTGATGCCCCACCTCAGCGGCGGCCAACTGGCCAACGAACTGAGCACACTTCGGCCACAGACGAAAGTGCTATTCGTCTCCGGCTATGCTGGCCAAACCGTGGTGGATCACAAGGTAGTCGACGTGGAGAATAATTTTTTGCAGAAGCCATTTACACTGAAACAACTCGCAAACAAAGTACGCGCCGTTCTCGATCATCGCGGAAATACGAATCCCACGGTACCAGATGCAGTTGAGCAGCGCTGTGCGGCTACGGTCGGATCCGAGTGAGCTTGCCATTCTTCAAGCTGAACCGGTCTCCTCGCCAGGTCACAATACGGCCGCCAAGGCTCACAATCCAAACTACGACTGCGACCAAATCCCGGAGCAGAATCAGCCACGCATACTTCAGAACCTGACGATCTCGGAGAATGCTCCAGCCCACAGTGAACGCAACCGCAAGGCGAAGAAGCAACACGAGGGCTAGAGCAATGAAGGCCCAGATCGCCCCTCCGCTTGCCGCAAGAGCCACCAGCACCCACAAAAGCCCGAAGGTAAAAACCAGGCCTGCATAACCACCTGCGCGCGCGTCCCGCACGCCTCGCGCCCAGCGCAACTGATGTGCAAAGAACTCCCGCATGCGATAAGAGGGAAGATATGTTTCGACCACAACCTCCGATAGCTTCACGGCCAGCCCGAGACCCGCAATGCGCTTTCCGAGTTCATAATCATCGGCAAGATAATCCGCGAACGAAGCGAAGCCGCCGATCTTCTCCAAATCCGACCGGCGAAACGCGAGCGTGGAACCCAGTCCAAAACGAATTCCGCCTTCGAGTTGCCGCGCAGCCAAAACGCTCGGGCAAAAGTCTGTGCTGATGCCCAATGCTTCAAGCCGCGAGCCCAGGGTCGCGCCGGCAACCCCGCGGTAAAGGCAAGTCACTAATCCAACTTTTGGGTCGGCCAATGGAGCGATTACGCGGCGCAGGTAGTCAGGCTCCACGCGAATATCGCTGTCGTTGACAATCAGGTGGTCATAGCGCGCTTCCATCACCATCTGCGCCAGATTGCTGACTTTCACATTTGGGCCAAGAGTGTTCGGACTCACCAGCAAATGAATCCTTCGATCAGGAAATTCGCATTGCAACTGCTTCACGCTTTCGATCGCCGGATCGTCGGGCTCGCTCACGCCGAAGACGATTTCGTATTCGGGGTAATCCTGCAGGCAGTGGCTGCGGAAACTTTCGTAGATTTCAGGGTCGGTTCCCTTTAGTGGCTTGAGAATCGAGATGGGCGGCAAGTATTGTGCAGGGCCGTCGCTCTTGCTCGGTTTCCGTTCGCGAAGAAATACAGTGGCGCTCCAGAGACAAAGAAGATAGTAAGCGCAACTGGAGACCGTGCCCAAGACCGCAGTAACGACTGCGATGATCTGAACTACTCTGAGAATGGAGTGCATCATGCGCGAACGCGAGCCACACTATTCGTAACGTAACGCCTCAATCGGATCCAGGTTGGCCGCCTTCCATGCAGGATAAATGCCGAAGACCAAACCAACTCCCGCCGCGGAAGCGAAGGCGAAGACCACCCAGAACATCGACATGCGCGCGGGCAGCGACGGCCACAGAGCGGGGATTATCCAGACGACGGCCGCGCCCAATAGAATTCCAATCACGCCTCCGACCGCGGTAAGAATGATCGCTTCCAAAGTGAACTGCAAAAGTATGTCTCCCTTGCGGGCGCCAATCGCTTTGCGAACGCCGATTTCCTTCGTTCTTTCGGTGACACTTACCAGCATGATGTTCATCACACCCACGCCGCCGACGATCAAGCCCACGCTCGAAACCGCGAACATGCCCACGAAGAGCGCGCCGGTGAGCTGGTTCCACACATCGGTGAGTGAGTCTGAGGTGAAGACGGCAAAGTTATCGGGCTTGTCGGGAGGAACCTTTCGTCGCCGCCGCAACAGTTCGCGGATTTCATCGATCGCCTTCGGCACGTCGTCGTGGGAGGTGGCCTTGGCGCTGATCCAGTGATCTTTCAACTCGGGGTGAAGCGTTTTGAATGTGCTCAGCGGAAGAAAAATGCGGTTATCATTGGGATCTTTTCCGCCGCCAAACACGGACTTGATCTTATCCAGCACTCCGATCACAGTAAACAACCGGCCATCGATATTGATTTCATGCCCCAACGGACTTTCGCTGGGAAATAATTCCGCCGCTGTGTCGTAGCAAAGAATAATTACCGGCGCATGCCTTTCATCATCACTGTCAGTAAACCACCGACCCTCGGTGATATGCAGATCGAACACATCCTTCGCCTGAGAAGTAGCTCCTTCAAGTATCGTGTTCTTCACCTTGCGGTCCTGATACTTCACCGAATACGATCCCACGCCCAACTCCGGACGGAAAAAACGAATGCCCGCCGTTACCGTCTTCACATGCGGCAATTGCCCGATGGCTTGCGCGTCTTCGAAAGTCAGCTTTTTGCGCGTGCGCAACTCCTGGGTCATACGCAAAGTGAAGGGCTCAAGATGATAAGCAAAGATCACGTTGGAACCGATGCTGGCTACCAGCTCGCGCACGTTGTCGTCGAGTCCGCGGCCGATGGAGGAGACGCTGATCACCATCGCGACCCCAATCACGATTCCAAGCACAGTCAGCGACGAGCGCAGCTTGTTGCCCCGGATAGTGTCGGTCGCCATCTGGACAATTTCGCCGAACTCGTCTTTGCGAAGCATGAGGAATTGAGTGATTTAGCGATTTCGCGATTGAGTGATTAGAAACCAATTGCACAATTACCCGATTGTCCAATCGCGAAATTCTTTACGTTTCGAATCTTAACGCCACAATCGGATCCAGCTTCGCCGCTTTGCGCGCGGGGTAGACTCCGAAGAACACTCCCACGCTTGCCGATACCATCAAGCCGGCCGCCACGGCCCATAGTTTGATCGACGAAGGCATTCCGATCAGCAATGTAACGCTCATCGCGATGGCCACTCCCAACAAAACGCCCAGTGCGCCGCCTGCGACGGCCAGAGTCACGCTCTCGATCAGAAATTGCAGCAACACATCGTCCCGCCGCGCGCCCAGAGCCTTCCGGATACCAATCTCCCGGGTGCGCTCGGTCACTGAAACCAGCATAATGTTCATGATCACAATGCCGCCAACGACCAGCGAAACGGCAGCGATCCCGATTGTAGCCATAAAGAACGTATTACTCAGTCCGGACCAGATGCCAAGCAAGCTGGCATTAGTTTCGATCTCAAAACTATCATCGTCGCCGGGACGGTCGTGACGCCGCGCCCGCAGCGCCACGCGAGCTTCATCCATGGCCTCGTCGAGCGGAACACCCGTCGCCAGAGCTTTGCCCCAGATGCCGATACTGCTGTTGTGGCTTCCATATTGCTTCAAATACGAAGTGATGGGAATCATCACATAGTTGTCGGCGCTCTGCCCTAAAGTTGTGCCCTTCTTTTTGCCGACGCCGATCACCTGGTAAGTCCAGCCATCGATGGTAATCTCTTTGCCCAGCGGGTCGGCGCCCGCCATCAGATGGTCCACAATGTCAGTGCCCACCACGGCCACGGGAGCGCGTGTGTTCAAATCGCTTTCGTTCAGCATGCGGCCGGAAGTTAAATCCGTATCCAGAATTTGCGCCATGGACGGCGTGATTCCCTGCAACGTCGTATCACTGATTGAATGTTCTCCGCGCTTCACGCCACCCGTGCCGCGCATCACCGCTCCCAAGTATTCGCAATGCCGGCAGGCTTCCAGCGCCGCCTCATAATCTTCCATAATGAGGTTCTTACGCTTCTCGGCCGCGAGAAAGTGGTCGACGTTTGTTTCTACAGGGGACATTTTGGAGATGATAAAAACGTCCGCGCCTAGATTGAATATCTTCTGCGCTACGTAGTCGTTGATGCCGGAGACGAATGTGACCACCGCGATTACCGCGGCGACTCCGATCACCACGCCGAGCAGCGTAAGTACCGAGCGCAGCTTGTTCACCCACAGCGACTGCAGCGCGATTCGGATGGCTTCGGCGATGTTCATGGGCGGGCTTTCGGCTTCGCCTCCGGGCTTCAGCAAAACTTCACCATAGCCCGGCTTGCCGACAAGTCTATCAGCAAGAATTGCTGCCAGCATGAACGAGCAAGAGCCGAATGGCGACTACCGGCGGTGCAGCAGAAACCCGATAGCCGGAGTCCGAAGCCCACTCCTATATAATGAATGCGTTGGCAGCTGGACCGGACGGTCGCTTTCCGCATCTTCACCCGAAATGGTGCGACGCGGGGAGAGGAAAGTCCGAACTCCATAGAGCAGTGTGCCGGATAACGTCCGGGAGGCCGGGTTCAAGCCCGTCCGACGGAAAGTGCCACAGAGAACATACCGCCCCATCTTTCGAGATGAGGTAA
>JBAPQU010000480.1:0-2316 GCA_049280795.1 Candidatus Sulfotelmatobacter sp. | reverse complement strand
GCCTTGGTCAGGCTCTCGCGAGCCTTATCCATCTGCGCCTTGTCGTTCGATTCCAGCGCCTTTTTGGCATCAGCCACGGCGTTCTCCACATCTCCACGATCCGAGCCCGAGATCTTGTCGCCGTTATCGCGCAGCATCTTCTCCACGTTGTAGACCATGCTGTCGAGCTGGTTCTTGGCGTCGATCGCGTCGCGCTGCGCCTTGTCCTCGGCCGAATGAGCATCGGCTTCCTTGGCCATGCGCTCGACTTCTTCCTTCGACAAGCCCGAAGACGACGTGATCGTAATCTTCTGGTCCTTCTGCGTGGCCGTATCCTTCGCGGTCACGTTCAGGATGCCGTTGGCGTCAATGTCGAAGGTCACCTCGATCTGCGGCACGCCTCGCGGAGCCGTCGGAATTCCGGTCAAGTGGAACTTACCCAGAGTTCGGTTCTGCGCTGCCATCGGCCGCTCACCCTGCAGCACATGCACCTCAACCGAGGTCTGATTATCCGCCGCGGTCGAGAACGTCTCCGTTTTCTTCGTCGGAATCGTCGTGTTCCGAGGAATCATCGGAGTAGCCACGCCGCCCAAAGTTTCAATCGACAAAGACAGCGGAGTCACGTCCAGCAGCAGCAGGTCTTTCACTTCGCCGCCGAGCACGCCACCCTGAATCGCCGCGCCAATCGCAACCACTTCATCGGGATTCACTCCCTTGTGGCCTTCCTTGCCAAACAGTTCTTTCACTAGCGTCTGAATCCGCGGCATGCGCGTCTGCCCGCCGACCAGCACCACTTCCTGAATCTTGCTGGCATCTACTCCCGCATCTTTCAAGCACTGCTTGCATGGACCCACCGAGCGCTGAATGATGTCTTCCACCATTCCTTCCAGCTTCGCCCGCGTCAGCTTCTTCACCAGGTGCTTCGGACCCGAGGCGTCCGCCGTAATGAACGGCAGGTTGATCTCAGTCTCCATGGTGGTGGAAAGCTCGATCTTCGCCCGCTCAGCCGCATCGCGCAGCCGCTGCAAGGCCATCTCGTTGCCTTTGCCGCGCAGGTCGAGCCCTTCATCCTTCTTGAATTCATCGATCAGCCAATCGACCAGTCGCTGATCCAGATTGTCGCCGCCCAGGTGCGTGTCGCCGTTGGTGGCCTTCACCTCAATCACGCCCTCGCCCACTTCCAGCACCGAGATGTCAAACGTCCCGCCGCCAAAGTCGTACACGGCGATCATCTCGTCTTTCGTCTTGTCGAGGCCGTAAGCCAGCGCCGCCGCCGTCGGCTCATTGATAATGCGCTTCACTTCGAGCCCGGCAATCTGCCCAGCATCTTTGGTGGCCTGCCGCTGGGCATCGTTAAAATACGCCGGCACGGTGATCACCGCCTCGGTCACTTTCTCGCCAAGGTAGTCTTCCGCGGCCTTCTTCAGCTTCTGCAAAATCAGCGCCGAAATCTGCGGAGGCGTGTACTCCTTGCCCTGCGCCATCACGGCCACATGGTCGCCCGACTTCACAACCTTATAAGGGACCATCTTGATCTCTTCCGTTACTTCGTCGAAGCGCCGTCCCATAAAGCGCTTGATCGAATAAACCGTGTTCTCCGGATTGGTGATCGCCTGGCGTTTCGCCACCTGCCCCACCAACCGCTCTCCAGTCTTGGTAAACCCAACCACGGACGGAGTAGTCCGCCCTCCTTCTTCATTAGCAATCACTTTGGGCTCGCCGCCCTCCATAACCGCCACGCAAGAATTGGTGGTTCCAAGGTCAATTCCAATAATCTTGGCCATAATCGTCTCCCTGTTATCTTTCCTTAATCAAATAAGTGCTTTGTAATCAGCACGCTTATGATTGCCAGCGATCCCATGCTAAGACCTGAGTGAGATGCTGTCAAGGTTTAGATGCCGTGAACTCAGTGATGGATACAGAATTAGGGACGCTCGAAAGAGGACTGCTGATCGTCACGGTTTACTCAGGGGCGAAGCGGGCGGGCGTTCGCGAAGTCGGACAGGAACCGCTCCTTGTGCTTTGGGAGCCACGGTACGAAAATCAGATCTGTGATTCTCCCCTCCTCGAAGTAATCCCCGAAAACTGTAGGGTCCACATAAAGTGCGAGCACCGGGCCGCAGTCAAAATCCCTCGATTGGTGGTTCTTGGTTAGCAACACCATTCGTATGCCGTCAAGGGCTACGTCATCGCCTTCTCTCAAGCCATTGGCGAACTCACGCCCGACGGACCTCTCAAATTCGGTGGCGCTGCCTACTGCGGCCTTCCTGCTAACGGCGATGGCGCACTTGCTCTGACGATTAGTGGCAAGCCGCAGGAGTGCGTCGAGCGCAGGTC
>JBAPQU010000479.1:0-13837 GCA_049280795.1 Candidatus Sulfotelmatobacter sp. | reverse complement strand
TCGACGGCGGTCCCGGCCGACAGTTGACGAACTTCGGTTCCCTCAAAATCTACTCTTATCAATGGTCGCCCGATGGCAAGAGCGTGGCCTGGTGCGCGGAGATTCTCCTTCTGATCTGGTGTTGATTCAGAATTCTCAGAGAAAGTAGTCAGTACCGCTTTGGCCGACTACGGACGAGTTGTTGGCCCTACTCCAAGTCCAAGTTTGACCCCTTGAATCTGTGAACCAATAACGCGATTCAACACGTCAGCAACGTCATCTTTTATTCGCATGCGGTGCGCTCATAGCGCGGAAGGCCGGGCAATGGTCAAATCCCCCAACCAAATCTCATCGATTCGCACCGGCTCGCTGATACGATCCGGCAGGATGGTTTTGTTTTTGGCAGCGATTTGCGAAAAGATAATCAGTTTTCCCATCTACTTTTCACTATTGTCGGACGGCCCAAGCCAAACCATCGGGGCCCTTTCCGGTTTCGATACGACCTGTCACGGATAGGTTTTTTAGGTTGACTACGGCAACGTTGTGGTCCGAACTCACCGCGATATAGGCAACTGATCCGTCTGGCGCAATGAGAATACCCGCGACCCCTCGCCCCAGGCTGATTCTCTTCACTTCTTTCCGGGAAGCGGCACCCACCACGATCAGATCTCCAGTGCCGAGATCGGCGATGAGAACATACTTGCCGTCGGGCGTGAACTTGAGCCGGTTTGCAGACTTGCTGTGCACATTGATCGTCTGAACTGCTTTCCTGGTTGTGACGTCAATGATCGTGACCGTCTCCTGGTGGGATGCTGCCCACAACTCTTTACCGTCGGGCGACACATCGAATCCTTCCGGGGCTTTACCGACTGCGATGTTGGTCTCGGTCCAACCGGAAGAATCTGCATTCTTGTCGTGCTCAAAAAAACTGATGGTGCTCGAGTTGACATTGGCGGTGAAGATCGCACTGAGATCGGGCAATACTTTAAGCATGTGCGTCCGGTCTTGGCCGGTGCCCAGAATCCATTCCACCTGCCTGGTTGCCGGATCGTAACAGCCGATAACCTTGCTGCCTTCCGCAGTGAAGTAAACCTTGTCGTTTACAACATCCAGCCCGTGCGGCGCTTTCAGCGGTCCAAGATCGATTGTTCCCAGCGATTTTTGCGAAGACAGATCAACCACGGAAAGAGTGTGCTGGGGCGTGCGGAAACCACCGTAATTGGAGATGTAGGCGCGGCTACCATCATGGCTGACCACGACCTCGTGCGGATCTTCGCCAGCGGGAGTGCGCGCTACAACCTTGAGAGTCGCTGGATCCACAATGGCCAGTGTCTTATCTTCTTTTTCAAGGACGAGCAGCGCGGGTGACGGTGTTTGAGAGATTGCGTAAGACGTAACAGAGCAAATTACGAGAAGCTGTATTGCTGCTGATACCCAGAGTTTGTTTGAGGTCATATTTCACTCGCTGATCTTTTCGGCTAGGGAAAGATAGTAATCAATCCTCGCCGCTTCGGGTAGCCGAAAAGAAGCTTAAACGACTATGACCTCGTTGAAATCGTTAAAACAAAAACTTCAGCGCCACCTGTATCACTCTCGGGCTCACATCCGATTGGATTTGCCCAAAAGTTGGCGATTCGATGTCGCTGACCGGCAGGCGTAAATTGGTGTGGTTCAGCACATTGAACAGCTCACCGCGGAATTGAAGTTCTTTTGATTCTGTCAGCCGAATGTTCTTGAAGGCTGAGGCGTCCCAGTTCACGTATCCCGGGCCCTGGACCGCGTTGCGGCCTTCGTCTCCGAAGACTTCGAAGCGGCCCAGAGGATCCGGCTGGAGTTGCTGAAAAGCTTTTACGTTGAACCATTCCTGCGGCGTGCGTGGGCCGGAGTTTGGGTTGCCAATCACATTAGGACGGTTCGCGGAAAATCCTGTTATCTCCGGAGCCTGCCCTTGCAGCGAAGGGTCGCCTGAGTCGTATACCGTAAACGGCCCGCCACTCATGGCTGTCAGAATTCCGTTCAATTGCCAGTTGCCGAAAACGTGACCATACCAACTGCTGGAGTGCTGCAGGAACGGAAGAACCCACTGATAACTCAGCACGAAACGATTGCGGGAATCGAACATGGACCGGCCGCGCTCGGCGGCGAGATCGAACGGATTCTGTGCCAGATCGTTTTCTCCCGCTACGTCCTGTGATGCGGAACCCGTAATGTTGAAGGAGGAAACGTCATCAATGGAGTGCGACCATGTATACGACGCAAGGAAAGATAGGCCGTGGCTGAAGCGTTTGCGCAGACTGGCTTCCAGGGCGTTGTAGTTGGAATTTGCGACACTTGCCATTTCGCCAACCGAGCCATAAGTGCAATTACCGTTGGGATTCGCCAGTGTACATCCCGAATAGAGACGACGGTAGTTCACGTTGTTTTCAGTGGAAATCGGACACGGGGTCGCCGTCGTACAACCAGCGATGGGGTTATTGGTGACGGCGCCGGGGACAAAGACTGCAGGATCGCCTTCAATGAATCGCGGCAGCCTCACACCGGTGGTGCCAACATACCCGATCTGAAAGAGCCAGTCCTGGCCAAGAGACTGTTGAATGTTCAGATTCCAATCCTGCGCGTAGGGCAGATGCAGGTTGCGTGCAGTCACCAGCAATGTCATCGGCTCAGGGAACGCCTGCGCAAAAGGATTGGAGGTCGTATAAGGGTCGGCAAATGTGTTTAAGAAGGGAGGGCTCAACTGCAGGGTCTTCAGGTATGGAGGAGAACTGACCGGATCCTGAAGCGGTCCACCTTCGCCCGTGTAGTACGGCTCGTAGAAAATTCCGTAGGCCACGCTGACTACAGTTTTAGAGTCATGTCTCGGATCCCACGCTAAACCGAAGCGCGGAGCGAATGCTGTTTTCTGCGTTGCAATCAACCCTGCCGGCACATCTGGATCGCCGGGATAAAGAAGTCCCGCTGGAGCATTGGGAACGACTCGCGACTGCGCTCCGGGAACGAACAGATTCACCTCGTTATGCCGTTCAGTTGTGGGGAAGGGCAATTCGTAGCGAAGTCCCAGGTTCAGTGTCAGGCGAGAGGTGACTTTGTAGGTATCCTGCCCGTAAGCGTCGAGTGCTCGATCGCGGATTTCACGAGCAAAGTTACCGCCGCCCTGAAGAAAGACCACGGGATTGCCGGACAGGAAGCTGGCAAATCCATCACTATAGGGAAAATCCGCGAATACAAAAAAGCCATTGCTGGCGATACCCTGCAAGGCATTGATCTGTTCGCGCCGATAGCCCCCGCCAAATTTCATCTCGTGGCGGCCATGAATCCAACTCAGAGAGCCGGAGAGGTCGAAAGTATTCTGGTACGTGTAACGCGGTCCGGTGATGGGGTCGCCAACCGAAGCATATCCACCAATCTGAATGAACGGAGGTCCGGCAGCCAAAGGCAGGGTGGGAGCGTACTGAAAGCCCAGGTCCGCCGGCGACTCGTGATTCAGATGCTGGTCGAGCAGAAATGTATTGCGGAGATAGGAAAATCGCCCGACGGCGATGGTCGTCGGCGAAAAGATGTGGGTCTCCTGCGTGACAAAGTTCTGGGCCCGGTCATACTCGCCCACCGGAAAGCCGGGAACGTTAGCGCCCACAGGAGAAAGCGGATCTGTCGTTGGGCCGCTGCTATACATGTAGCGGAAATTTAGATTGTCGGCGCGGGAAAGATATTGATCCACACGCGCGCCGAATTGGTTGTTATTTTCGCTCAGGGTTTGCGTAGCCACGAATCCATTTTCGCCTTGGTTGGGCAGAGGGAAAAAGGGCAAGACGTTGGCCGCAATTGGATCGATGGACGGGAGCTGGTTATTCGGGACTGGAACCGGTGCGTTGGTGGCGAAGTTGAGGAGCTGCCCGTTGAAGTCAGGAGCGTTGGTTGTGGTGTTGGTACAGATGCCGCCGACAAATGCGTCCCCGGGAATAGAAGTGCAGAACTGAGCGAAATTCCCTTCCCGCTCAGCCACCGAAGGCACGGTTGCCGGCACAGTCTCACCCTGCCGGTTGCGGAAGCCCTCGTAATATCCAAAGAAGAAAGTTTTGTCTTTAACAATAGGTCCGCCGAAAGTGGCGCCGAATTGGTTTTGCTTTAAAGGCTGGGCGCTTTGCGTGAAGTAATCGGACGAATCCATTGCGTCGTTGCGAAGAAATTCCCAGGCGGCTCCATGAAATGAATTGGATCCTGACCGCGTAACGATATTGGTCGTCGAGCCGGTGTTGCGGCCGAACTCCGCATTCGCGTTGTGGCTAAGAATTTTGAATTCGGCAATGGCGTCGATCGGTGGCTTGAGCACGAAGCCGCCATCCACCGAGCTCTCATTGTCGGCGCCATCAATCATAAAATTGTTCGATTCCGGTCGCTGGCCGTCGACGGCATAGGCCTGATTCTGCCGTGCCGGCCCCCCGGCTTCCAGCAGTCCGGGCGTCAACGGCACCACGCCGGGTTGAAGCAGCCCGAGCTGGGAAAAGTTGCGCCCATCGAGCGGGAGGTCGAGAATCTCGTGCTCCATCACGGTTTCGCCGAGACTACTGACTGTGCTCTGCACCAGCGCGGCATCCGCGTTCACTTCAACTTGCTGCGTTTCTGCACCGAGCTTGAGGTGGATGCCGACCGTAGCGGTTTCGTTAACATCCAGCGTGATTCCCTGCTGCAAATACGTTCGGAAACTCTTCGCTTGAACTTCTAACCGGTAGTGTCCGATCGGGAGCTCGACGAGAACATACTCGCCCTGACGATCCGTAACCGCCTCGCGCATTAAGCCGGTTTCGATCTGCTTGGTGGTGACTGTGGCACCTTGGACGACCGCGCCGCTGGGGTCCAAAACAGTTCCGCGGATACTTGCCGTGATCTGCTGTCCCGCAACATTCACGCTCGCGAAGCTCAATCCGGCAACGACCGCAACCAGCGCGAAGGCCAGTCTTCTCCAATTGCTCATGCGTCTCCCTGTTTGTCTGTCTTCAATAACTGCGATTGACGTTGAGGTGAAGATATCCCCGCAAGCGAACACTGAGTACGCTCGAACATCTTCCTCACGGAGTTTGGCGATTATAGGGACGCAGAATGGCGAGTCAATAATATGAACGGAGTATCAGCCATCGGAGAGGTGCTAATCGGAGATGGTGCGAAAAGGACAGCGCAGTAGTGTTTTAATATTATTGTGCGAACATTCTCATCCCGCTAACTTGTTGTCACTCCGAATTGTTTTCGTCACAAGGGCTCCAGGGATTTGAAGATAAACTTAATTGATGCCTAAGAATGAAGAGAGTGATGCAAGGAGTCACGAAAGTGCAGACAGCACCCCAGTTTCGAAACCGGCCACCAAAATTAAGATCATCGAAGATGCCGAAGCCACTGGAGAAACAGCTGCGGCTTACGACTTTTGGCGAGCCGGATCGGGGAGACAGCAAGTCCCCGGCATTATCAAGTGCTTCGGCGCGCGTCCCGATTTCCTGCGGCGCGTGATCGAATTCGGAAACACAGTTCACTTCTCGGAAGGGCATCTCTCACGGCGATACAAAGAATTAATCGCGAGCTACGTCTCCTATTTGAATCGTTGTCCCTATTGACTGGACAGCCACGCCTACTTCCTGCGGGTCCAGGGAGCACCTGATCAATGCGTACAAGCGATCGTCGAGGGCAAACTCGACGAAGCGGGCCTTACTGCGGCGGAGCGCGCCTTGCTGGATTACGTCAAGCTGATCACCGACGCCGCCTATCGCTCGACCGCCGAGGATGTTCAGAAACTTCGAGACTTAGGCTGGAAAGAAGAGCAGATCGCGGAAGCCGTCTACATCACCGCAATGTTCGCTTTTTTCAATCGCGTCGCGGACGCATTCGGCGTTCCTTCGCAGGACTACCTCGGGACTGGAAAGTTGACACCCTGAGTTTCGATGGAGTGTCCGTCCAAAAATCAATGAACCTTAGGGAAAGAATCTAAATCGCAGGTTGCACGAATTTGTAACCGTCGCCAATCAGTGCGGCGGCGTGGCCCCCGCCGGAAAACTACACAAAAGCGTTCGACGAACATCTCTAACCTAATTTCTAGTATTTCTGCACAGTGCGGAAAATCGGGCTGGTCGCAATGATTTTCGAAAGTGCAAGAGGCCAATCGTAATTACCGAGGTAATTACCGACGCTATGTATCGCTGTGTTAGAGATTACTAGGATTACTAATTTGGAACAGTCACTGGGACTCGCTCCCAATCTGGCCATCCTTACAGCCAATTGCCAACGAGCTCGGCACTGCCGTTCGAAAAGACTATGGCTAAGAAAATCCTTGTAGTTGACGACTCAAAGACAGCTTTAATGATGGAGCGCGAGATTCTGGAAAAGCGCAAGAACTACCACTGCGTAACCGCGTCTGACGGCCAGGAAGCCGTCGAGAAGGCGCAACAAGAGCACCCAGACCTGGTACTGATGGACGTTGTGATGCCCCGCATGAATGGATTCGAGGCCTGCAAGATGATGCGCCAGCAGGCCAGCACTCGCGAGACGCCCATCGTTCTGGTTACCACTCGCAGTGAAGAGTCCTACATGGAAGCTGGGTTCCAGAGCGGGTGCAACGACTACATTACCAAGCCGGTCGATGGCGCGGAACTGGTGGCCCTCGTAGAGAGCTATCTGGGCGAATAGGGCGGCTGAGGGCTCGATTCGAATGGTGTCAGACGGATTGAAGCGGGCAAGAAGGACCTCTATGGACACGAGCACAAGCAACGCTGGGCAAAAGCCCGCTGGGTCGGATTCGATGAATGAAGCCCGGTTGGAAGCGGCGCGAAAGCGAATGGCTGAGAGCCACGATCCGGAAGACGCTCTTGAAGGGTTGCGCGAGATCGCAGCCAACTTCCTCGGCTCCGAGGAGGTTGGGTTGTTTCGGGTGGATCAGAAAACTGCAGATCTTCAGGCTTATTGGTCCTTCGGAATCGATCTGGAAAAATACGATTTACGACGGGTTTTGGGGGACGCTGGCCTGCGGCAGGTGATGGGTGGCGAGTACCACGTGAGCCATGACCGTTCCGATGCTTCTGGCAGGGTGCAGGCATTTATTCCAATCCGTTTGGCGAATGAAGTTATCGCAATCGTTGCAATTTTGCGTTTGTTGCCTCACAAGCATGCTTTCGACAAGTGGGACGTGGAATTGTTCAAAATTCTCTCCAATGAGGCGGGGGCGGCATTGTTTGGTCCGTCCGCGCATTCAAAAGCTCTGGCTACGGGAAGAGGATAGAGAATGAGCGGTCAATCCTCCAAATTCAATCCGGCAGTCTTGCCTGTAGAGTTCATGAAGCGTTTTGAGTCTACAGAGGCAAACGAACCACGGCACTTCCTTTATCCGGGACAAGTTTTCGTAACCGCAGAACCAATCACGATCTCAACCATACTGGGATCGTGCGCGGCCGTGTGCCTCTGGGATATGCACAAGAGGGCGGGCGGAATGAACCACTATCTTCTGCCTGACGGGCCTAGCGAGGGGTTGAACCGGTTGCGCTATGGCAACGTTGCGAATCCTGAACTTCTGGAGAAGATTCTGGCATTGGGATGCGAAACCCGGCACTTGCGAGCCAAGGTTTTCGGCGGATCCAGCGCTTTCGGCGGTGACCCATTGCAATCTTTGGGATCGAGGAATGTGGAACTCGCCGAACAGTTTCTTCGTTCCGCAGGCATTTCCGTGGTGGAACGAGACGTCTCAGGAAAGCACGGGCGGCGATTGGTGTTTCGGATCGCTGATGGCGTAACTGCCATTAAGAATTTTGACCAGGTGTAATTGATCAGGTGTAGTACGAAACGCAGCGTTGGAAATCGGTCGCGCGCGAATTGGCGCGGACCTGACGGAGGAATGGTGGAGTTAGCGGACTTCGACCGGGAAGCAGTCCTCGCCTCGTTTCTCGCCGAGTCACAGGAGGGCCTGGACTCGATGGAGCAGGCGCTGGTTCAGATGGAATCAAATCCTTCCGACCCGGAGCTCCTGGCCAATATTTTCCGCGTTGCACATACGCTCAAGGGGAATGCAACTTCTTTAGGGCTCACTGAGCTCGCAGGGTTTGCGCACGTTGTAGAGGATCTGCTGGACGTGTTCCGCGAACAGCAGACAATGCCGGGCGCGGACTTGATTTCACTTTTGTTGAAGACTGTAGACGAACTTCGCGCCATGGTCGCCGGAGCGGCGACGACCGGATCGCATGAGCTAACTTCGGCACAGCAAGACCTCGTAAAGCAAATCGCACGTGAGGTAGAAACGCGGGCCAACGGGTCCAGCAATGTCGATGGAACCTCGGGCCAATCCGGTTCAGCGGCAAAGGCTGAGGCGCTGCCAAGTGCCGGCAACCGTACTCTGCGAGCGGATGTCGCCAAATTGGACCACATGCTGAATCTGACCGGCGAGATTGTGATTGCGCAAGGGCGGCTGCGGCGGATGATCGAGAATCTCGGCACCGAACAAGGGCGCGCCATCCTGGAGATGCATCGCGAGGCCGAGCGCCTGTACATGGACTTGCAGAGTGAAGTAATGAGCATCCGGATGGTTCCGGTAGGGCCGCTTTTCCGCCAGTTTGTCCGCTCGGTGAGAGACCTTGCAAAGAGCCATGGGAAATTGGCTCGGCTGGAAGTGGTTGGAGGAGACGTCGAGGTGGATACGACTGTGCTGGAACAACTGAAAGACCCGCTGCTTCATCTGCTACGTAATGCGGTCGATCACGGCATAGAGAAGCCGGCGGTGCGCCAGAGCCAGGGGAAAAATTCTTGTGGAGTAATTCGCCTGACGGCCGGTCATAGCGGCGGAAACATTATCGTAACGTTGCAGGACGACGGAGCAGGATTTGACCGGGCGCGGATCGTCGAAAAAGCACGCCGTTTGGGACTCTTGTCTACCGAAGATGAAATTCGCGACCAGGACATTTTCGACCTCGTATTCCACGCGGGATTCACTACTGCGGAGTCAGTCACGGATCTTTCCGGGCGCGGCGTTGGACTGGATGTAGTTCGGCGCAACATCAACGCTTTGCGCGGCATGGTTGAGGTATCGAGTGCGGGCGGCAAAGGTACAACGATCACCATCCGCTTGCCCTTGACCCTGGCCATCATTGACGGGTTTTCCGTCAAGGTGGGAACAGAGATTTTCATCGTTCCGCTCGAACATGTCACCGAATGCACGGAACTACCAGCGGACGAGCGTAACCCGGAAGCCAGCGGAATCCTTCGCCTGCGGGGGATGGTCCTGCCATACATCCGGTTGCGGCGCGTATTTGGCCTATCCGGTCAGGCTCCCAAGAAGGAAAACATTGTGGTCGTCAAGATCAATGAGTTCCACGCCGGAATCGCAGTCGACGAACTGTTGGGTAGCATGCAGACAGTGGTAAAGCCGTTGGGCAAGGCATTTCAAGGAGTTTCCGGGATCGCAGGTTCTACGGTTCTTGGAGACGGGCGGGTTGGCTTGATCCTTGACGTTCCCAGTCTTATGCGCGGAGCGATGCAATCGACTTTGCAGGCACAAGCTTAGCTGGAAGCGAGATATCGGATATTAGAGGGGTGAAGGACAATGAGAACTTGGCAAGATCAGAAAATCGGCACGCGGTTAGGAGTGGTCTTCGGCACCATCCTACTGTGTGTGATTGCGGCGGGTGCGTTCGGATTGAGTTGGCTCGGGCGCCTCAACTCCAACATGGCGGCTTCGATCCAGAAGCGTTATAACACGGTTGAGTTGACACGCCAGACCATTGAGCACTCAATCACCAACGCTCGCATCACCTTTCAACTATTCGAGACCACCGATCCCGATAAAGAGAAGGCGCTGAACCAGAAAAACGATGCAATCAGCGAAGAAATCAGCGGGCAGGTCGCGGAGATCGAAAAGAGCCTCAGCTCTTCCCAGGAGCGGGATTTGTTTGCAATTGTCATGCAGGATCGCGAGGCCTACAGAGTAGCCAGGCAAAAAGCCAAAAAACTGTTGCTCGACAAAAAGCGGGACCAGGCGCTGTCAGCGCTGAGCGACGATGTGATCCCTGTACTCGACACGTACCGTGCGGAATGGGGGAAGTTCATTAATCTTCAGACAGCAGCCATGCAGCAGAGCATCAAGGAGAGCCAGGACACTTACGCCATGGGGCGCAGAATTGCATTGTTGCTTCTGGTGGTCACTCTGATCCTGTCCACGTTCGCGGCCTTCAGCGTTACGAAGAGCATCACGGTTCCTATCCAGCAATCGGTCAAGTATGCGGAGGCCATCGCCGCCGGCGATTTGACCAGGGAGATTCTGGTCACGAACCATTCAGAAACTGGCCAACTGCAACAGGCCATGCAGGAGATGAGCGGCAGACTGTCGGGAATTATTCGGGATGTTCGCGAGGGATCGGCTGCAGTTGCCTCGGCAGCCCAGCAGGTTTCGGCCTCATCGCAGATTCTCTCCCAGGGAACGAGCGAACAAGCTGCTTCCGTGGAAGAGATGAGCGCCAGCCTGGAACAGATGAACGCTTCGATTACTCAAAATGCGGACAATAGCCGGCAAGTGGAGCAGGCTGCCGCCAAGGGTGCTATGTCCGCGGAAGAAAGCGGAACTGCCGTCAAAGAGACGGTCGATGCCATGAAGCAAATTGCGGCGAAGACATCGGTAATCGAAGAGATCGCTTACCAGACCAATCTTCTCGCGCTTAACGCCGCTATCGAAGCGGCTCGCGCCGGCGACCAGGGCCGGGGTTTTGCGGTAGTCGCGGTTGAGGTGCGAAAGCTGGCCGAGCGTAGCCAGTTGGCGGCGCAGGAGATTGGTGGGTTGGCTGGAAAGAGTGTCGGCGTCGCGGAGCGATCTGGCCAGTTGCTGTCTGACCTGGTGCCATCGATTAAGAAGACTGCCGAACTCGTGCAGGATGTGGCCGCGGCTTCCACGGAACAATCCGGTGGAGTCACGCAGATCAACAAGGCGATGGCGCAGGTCGACACGGTAACGCAACGCAATGCTTCGTCAGCGGAAGAGCTTTCCAGTACGGCTGAAGAATTGGCGGCCCAATCCGAACAACTGCAGCAGCTGATGACTTTCTTCCGTGTGGCAGGCGAACAGCGCCCCAATCGCAATGGCAACGGCCAACAGCCCGCGCCAGTTCCGCAGAAGCGAACGTTTCGGGATGAGTATGCGCAACTTACACACGCCCAACCGGCGCACGGCAAACTAGCGGAGGAGGCTAACTTCTCGCCGTTTTAAAAAGGGACGCCATTGTGCTGCGTTGCGGTACATCGATTCGGCTTGCCGAAAAGGCCGCCGCTATCGAACATAAGACGATAGAAATTAAGAGGATCCAAACTATGGGAGCGTCGAATTCGGGGAAGAATCAACTCCCTTTGAACACGGTGCAATACCTCACGTTCTTGACTGCCGGCGAGGAATATGCGGTCGGCATCGTGAAAGTGAGCGAGATCGTAGAGTACGAGACTGTCACCACGGTGCCCAACACTCCGGTCTGGATTCGCGGTGTAACAAATTTGCGAGGCAGGGTGGTGCCGGTGATCGATCTCGCGGCTAAGTTCGGATTGCCGCACAGCAATATTTCCAAATTTTCCTGCATCATCATCACGGAAGTGATGTTCCAGGGCGAGAAGCTGACGATGGGAGTGCTGGCGGATTCTGTAAGCCAGGTGGTTGAGCTTTCCGCTGATGAAATCGAAGCGCCTCCGCCTTTTGGTACTCGCGTTAAGACCGAATACCTGCTCGGCATGGGACCGCTGGGCAAAAAATTCTGCCTGATTCTTGACATCGATAAAGTTCTCTCCGCAGACGAGCTACTTGCGGTAACAGAATCGGCGGACGGAGAACGGTCTACGGACGATTCGTCCCCGGATGCATCGGGCATAAACGCGTCGAACCCAGATGCGGCAAACAAAGAAAAACACTTCGAGGCCGGAGCATAGCTGTGCCGGCTCCTACAGTTGCAGGCAAGGATTCAGGTGAGTCCCGCCGCATCGAAGGCGAGCTATGCGTTGAGCAGCCTGCCCAACTAAGCGTCAGTCCTGCGCTGTTCAATAAATTCCAGAAATTGATCTACGCCGAAACCGGCATCTGGCTGGGCAGTTCAAAGACCGCCCTGTTGTGCGGACGCCTCTACCGCAGGCTTCGGGCTCTGGAGATTGATTCCCTGCAGCGTTACTACGAATGCGTTACGCAGCCAGAGCAGCAGGACGAACGCTCCCGGATGATCGACGCCATCACTACAAACGAAACTCGCTTCTTCCGCGAACCCCGGCAGTTCGAGTTCCTAGTGCAGAAAGTTATTCCCCGATGGCGCATGGAAGCCGAACGCCAGTTACGGCCACGCCATGTGCGGATATGGAGTGCGGGATGTTCATCCGGGGAAGAACCGTACACGCTGGCGATGCTGCTCGAGAGAGATCTTCCAGCGAAGCAGGGCTGGGATGTGCGGCTTCTCGCCACCGACATCTCAAACCGGGTTCTGGAAAAAGCGCGTAAGGGAATTTATCCCCTGGCGAGATCGAAGGAGCTGCCGCGGGATTTGCTGCACGGTTTTATGTTGCGCGGAGTAGCAGAGCGGCAAGGCGAGATCAAAGTGAAAGTCGAAATCCAGCAGATGGTCGATTTCCGAAGATTGAATCTTCTTCAGGAATTGGACGTCGCCGAAGGCCCATTCGACGCGATTTTTTGCCGCAACGTTCTGATCTATTTTGACGCGGCTTCGAAGCGCACAGCAGTCACAAATCTTGCTCGACATCTCGTGGTCAACGGACTCTTATTTGTCGGTCACGCCGAAAATTTGTGCAGCATATCGTCCCAATTACGAAGTCTGGAACCAACTATTTACACGAAGATCAGCGATACGGAAGGTTTGTGAATGTGGCATAGCATGGCGCCTTCGGGTGCCTAAGAAATACGAGAGGAAATGACGTGCCAGATGTGAATGGGGAGAATCTGCAGGTCCTGGTGGTGGATGACTCGGCGATGGTCCGCCAGGTGCTGCAGTCCATCCTGGCGACCGATCACAGAATCAATGTGAAGGCGGCTGCGGACCCGCTGATCGCGTGGGTAAAGATGCAGAAGGAACCGCCGGACGTCGTTATTACGGACCTGGAAATGCCTCGCATGGACGGCCTGACTTTCATTCAAAAAATCATGATGGAGATGCCGACTCCGGTTGTCGTCTGCTCCGGGTTGGCTGCTCGCGGCACCGAGCTCGCGCTGCGGGCGCTCGAAGAAGGTGCGGTTGAAGTGATCACCAAGCCCAAGGTGGGCGTGCGTGAGTTTCTGCACGAATCGGCGGTGACCCTTCTGGATGCAGTCTGGAGCGCATCTCAGGCTCATGTCAGGCTCCGGCCGGTGCCAACTCTAGCGGCCAGTCCTCGTATAAACGTCGATGCGATCTTGCCTCGCAAAAACAAGGCCTGTTCTACAGCGGCGCCGAGCGGAATCATTGCGGTGGGCGCCTCTACTGGTGGAACTGAAGCGCTGCGAGTTTTCCTGATGGCACTGCCCACCGACTGCCCGCCAGTCGTGATTGTGCAGCATATGCCTGAGGGTTTTACCAAGGCCTTCGCCAATCGCTTGAATAAGGAATGTGCAGTAGAGGTTGCCGAGGCCCGGGATGGCGAACGGTTACAGATTGGCCAGGCGCTGATCGCTCCGGGTAACCGGCACATGCTGGTCAATCGCAGCGGCGGAGAACTAGTCGCTCAGGTCATCGATGGGCCATTGATCTCGCGACATCGTCCGAGTGTCGATGTACTTTTTCGCTCGGTGGCCATTTCCGTTGGCTCGAAGGCGGTTGGCGTCATTATGACCGGCATGGGCGACGATGGCGCTCAGGGCCTCCACGAGATGAAGGACGCGGGAGCCGCA
>JBAPQU010000478.1:0-9849 GCA_049280795.1 Candidatus Sulfotelmatobacter sp. | reverse complement strand
AGGCATGAATCCGCCTATTTGGAACATTGCCGGCGGTATGCACTGAATGGGGCGAAGCGCCGATGAGTCGAGAATTCAGAATTGAATTCAGTGCTTTGGAAGCACGCCGAACACGGTACGCCGTCTCCTTCAAGGCACAGCACTCAAGACTTGACGGGAACCATCGCAATCTCGCCTGTCCGGCACTGCATATACGGTGTTGTCCCTCTATCCAGCGCAAAGTCGCTCACTCCCCCTCTGCTGGGCCGGTATCCAGTGTAGCCGCACAGGACGGACGAATGCGGGTCATACCCAAGCTTGAATCAGTCAATGTTCGCCATGCTGGCCGGGCTGGAGAACTAACTTATCCATAGCCCCACCCGCTACAAACGGCATCAGAGGATAATGCAGCAAGCCATTGAAGCTCAACACGAAACGCGCATCCTGGTTGTCGATGACAGCGATCTGATGCGACGCAGCCTGCGGACCTTGTTGGAGGGGACGGACCACTGGAAAGTGTGCGATGAGGCCTCAAATGGCCAGGAAGCTGTCACGAAGTTTAGTAACGAGAAATTCGATGTCGTCGTACTCGATTTTCAGATGCCCGTGATGGACGGGCTGGAAGCCGCCAGACAGATCACAGTGCGCTCTCCGGAATCAAGGAGAGAAACCACTGAAAGCGGCGCCTTCGCAAGCTGCGAAGCAACTGGACCGCATCCGCATCGATACGTATGTCGGCATGGCCTTCTCGGACATCGTGGCATTCTTCATCATCTTGACGGCTGCCGCGACGTTGCATGCTGGCGGGATTACTGAAATTTCAACTTCGGACAAGCTGCCAAGGCGTTAGAGCCGCTGGCCAGGCGCTTTGCCTTTCTTCTTTTTGTATGCGGCATTGTTGGCACCGGCCTGCTGGCGGTTCCGGTCTTGGCGGCATCCGCCTGCTATGGAATCGGTGAAGCGTGCCGCTGGAGAACCAGCCTTGAGCGTAAACCCCGACAAGCGATCCGATTCTACGGAGCCCTTACAGCAGCGACCTTAATCGGCCTGTTGTTGAACTTCATGCATATCGATCCTGTAAAGGCGCTTTTCTGGGCGGCGATTCTCAACGGCCTAGTCGCTGCCCCCTTAATGGCAGTGATCATGTTTATGGCCTCCAACAGAAAAGTCATGGGGCCGCTGGTCATACCGCAATATCTCAAAGTGGTGGGTTGGCTTGCCACGGCAGTAATGCTGTGCGCCTCGATCGGTGTGTTTTTGACATGGAAGTAAGCATTCGCGTCGAACAATGTCAACAATTGCTACCTTACGCTTGAGCCCCTTGGCCAACTTCTCCTCTGAAGTTCACCCGGACGATTTATTCCTGCGCGCGAGTTGTTTCAAGCGACTTATAAAGTTCGAGCAAGTTGGTAAACCGAGCCCAATATTGCCCCAAACGCCGCATGCGCCAGAAAGACTGAAATGGGGGTTTGAACCCCGTAGTTCAACGCCATAAACCCGGGGGGTTCAAGTTGCCGGTCTGCGTTAGGACCATGTTGTTCACTTGCCATACGGGGATGCATCCCAGGCATCAGCGACATTCCCAAAGTCAAGACCATCAGGGCATGAGCTAAACCTAGGAGCGCTCCGAACCACCAATTAGCCATGTGCCGAGCTTCGAACACCCGCACATACAAGATCGAAAACAACCAGCCGTTCAGCAAATGGATCAGGAAACCATAGAATTTTGCCTTCTCGCGCTTTGGTGTGATGAAAGTTCCAATCAGATACGGCAAATTCATTCGTGTGAAGCCAAAACCATGGCTGGCTGCAAGAAGGGTAGACAGTGCCAAAGTCGCCAGAAATCCTGACAATAGCCAACTTGCCCAATTCATGATCTAACCTCCGGGGATGCTTGTCCCGTAGAGGCGGCCGGGCGGTGCGCCAGTTGCTGTTGTCCCTTTTCTCGTTGGCGGATCGATAATGCAGCCCCGATCAAGCCCACATGCGTGAACGCTTGGGGAAAGTTTCCTAGTGTCAACCCTGTGCTAGCATCTATTTCTTCTCCATACAAACCCAGATCGTTTCCATATTTCATCAATTGTCCAAACAATCGGCGAGCATCATCGAGCGAACCACCTC
This sequence comes from Candidatus Sulfotelmatobacter sp., assembly GCA_049280795.1. Lineage (GTDB taxonomy): Bacteria > Acidobacteriota > Terriglobia > Terriglobales > Acidobacteriaceae > Sulfotelmatobacter. The sequence goes on along the minus strand of JBAPQU010000478.1, from coordinate 7,749 downwards.
CCAAAGCAAGATACTCAGCCTCCCAGAAGCTGCAAATAGCAAACGTCCCCTCTGACTTGTCTTTCTTATATCGGTACAGCAGTCCCTCTGGAGTTCCCAGCTGGCGGCGAATTGCTTCGTAGGTCCGGCGCATCCTGAGCGATCCGGCCTCCTCAAAGCCATACCAGGAAAGTAAAAGCAAACTCGCGTCGAGCTGGTTGCCATCGAGCACACTAACGTAGCTTTGTAATTGCTCATTCCAGGCGCGATTTTCGATCTGGCGCCGAATCGAATTGCAATACTCCCTATAGCGCTCAGTCGGCGCTCCGCGCAACATGTCACGTTCAATAAGGCGCGTCAGACGATCGAGCGCCGTCCAGCATAAAAGTCGGGAATGGGTGTGATTCTGAGCTCCAGACCTTGGCTCCCAAATCCCTTGGTCTGGCTGGTTCCAATTCTTGGCTACGTAGTTTCCAAAGCCGATCAATGTTTTCTGCATCTCCCGATCGAGGTGTCCGCCGTGGAACGCGAACTGTGCGGCCGCGTCGATGACCTCTCCGTAAACGTCGAGTTGCAGTTGATCGCGGGCAGCATTTCCGACGCGTACAGGCCGCGACCCACGATACCCGCTCAAGTATTCCAGTTCACGTTCGGCGGGAGCCTTGTTGCCGTAAACTGAATATAGAACCCTCAACTTGGGCTGTGTCAGCCGAGTTGCCTGTAGCATCCAGTCGAGAAAGCCTTCGGCTTCGTCCCAGTACCCCAACTCCAGCAATGCTCGAATTGTGAACGAGGCATCGCGTAACCAGCAGTAGCGGTAGTCCCAGTTCAAATCTCCGGCGAGGCGCTCCGGAAGAGAGGTGGTTGGAGAGGCAATCATTGCACCCGAGGGTGCAAAACTGAGCAACTTGAGAGTGAGAGCGCTACGTATTACTTCATTTCGGTAGATACCGTCATAAAGGGTATTACGGCCCCATTGTTGCCAATCGCTCACCGACTGATCGATCCGGTCATCCAGCGATGGGTCGAGTGGCGGCAGTACGGCCGGAGCCTCTTCCGAATAGGTAAACGAGAAACGTAAGCTCTCGCCAGTTCGCAGAACGACACGGGCGTGAGCGGATCCATCAGAAATTGAGAGCGCGACGCTGCTCCGTAGCCAATAAACCCCTCTGCCCACCAGCATTCGCAGTCCTAGATTTCCGAACTTACGAATCTGCATAGCTCGCTTGCCATAGTAGGCCATGGGCGAGAATTTGATTTCAAGCTCCAACTCGCCTGCAATGCAAGTAGCTTTCCGGATGATCTCGTGGTCGGGCACGAGCACATTTACCCGCTGCCTGCGAGCACCACCACCGGCCATCAGGTCTGTCAGAATGACAGAACTCGAATGATTGATAAAGCGGGTTTCGAGAACATTCGAATCCGGCAAATAGTGCCGCTCTATGCCCGTAGGTTCGACCGGGGAGATGCGCCAGTATCCGCCCCGCTCTCTATCCAAAAGCGCGGCAAAGATAGCGGGCTTATCGAACCTAGGCCAACAAAGCCAGTCGATCGAGCCTTCGCGCGACACCAGCGCAGCCGAACGAGAGTCGCCGATGACGCCATAGTCCTTGATCTCCGGCCAACGAAAACTACCGTTTCCACTCATTTATTGTCGACCAAATTGCGTTAGGCGGATGAACGTAGAAGCCTCTGCATTCGGGTGAGGATATCCTCTCTTGCAGATCTGACACAGGTGTGGACGAATCTCCACTCTTTAGTTGTCAAAAGTTGATCTTGGGTAGCCTGAATTGAGATACATATCGTGGAACGATATACGTTCGGGCACTCTTGCGGCTCCCTTTCGAGATACGCTATCAGGACATCGGCAAGTGGCAATGACGCTGTTCGTCCATCCTGCGGAAGGAGCAATCAATACCAACTTCGGATTTATTGTCACGCTGTGGCAACTTGCTCTCAGGTTCTAGCACCTGAGAAAAGGGCTTGCCAGATGTACGAATGGACTGTAGCGCTCAAGACGTTGTAGTCGTTGCCTTGCGAGCCACGCCATCAGCATTTTTTCTGCTGAGAGAAGAGGCCATTATGCGGAGCTCACACGCTGATTCAAGTAACATGGCCGATCTTACGAGAAAACGAGGGCAAACAACTTTTGGTGTCTCTGAAGACTCAGAATGACAAGTCGCTCAGCAAGCGCGGAATCCGTAACAGGACGGCACAGTGTACATCGACACAGCGTAGACAGATCTCGCAGGTCCGGTAAACGTGCCAAAGCCTTGCGTGCCACCCGCGGTCCGGACAATATTTCCCAAGCGGTTGTCATCAAGGACGAGGAAGTGTTCTTTCTGTGCGACCGAAGTGGCAATGTCCCGGTGGGAAACCAGCAGGGTTTCGGACTCTACTATCACGACTGCCGTTTCCTTCGGGGTTACGAGCTTAGTATCGGGGGTATGCCCCTCAACTCATTAGCATCCACATCAGAGCATGGCTTCATGTCTGAATTCGTGCTAACGAATCCCGACCTGCAACAGCCGGATGAAAGCCCCCTCCCAAAGCAGAGTATTGGTATCCATTGGCAGCGAATCATTAACTCCGCGGAGCTTTCGCTTAAAGACATTATTACTTGTACGAACTATAAGCATTCTCCGTTACAGTTTGTACTGTCGTTCCATTTTGCAGCAGGTTTTGAGGACGTTTTTCAGATCCGCGGTCTGCAACCGGAAAAGATCGGTCGACGCGGAAAACCAACCTGGCAGTCAGGCTCCCTATTTTTTCAGTACAACGGTGCCGATGGCCTGTACCGATCGCTCCGAATCAGCCTGGCACCGAAGACGAGCCGAATACGGCGAGACGGGGTGGATCTGGAACTCTCGTTAGCCCCCAATGAAAACAAACAGGTTCGCATTTCGCTCGCAATCTCGGAATCGAATAAAAAAAAACAACCTGCGGCCTTGCGTAGTTCGAAGCCCGATGCCAATCGCCTGACTAGAGATCTTCATCAGGACATCGATGACTGGGTGAAAAAACATTGTGAAGTAAAGAGCAATAGCCCATTGCTCAACGACGTTTTTCAACGGTCAATTCTTGACTTGCGCATATTGAGAACTTCCCTCGACGACCACGAATATTTTTCCGCCGGATTGCCTTGGTATGGAGCATTGTTTGGCCGTGACAGCGCTATTTCTTCGCTGCAGAGCCTTGCATTTGAACCTCGGATCGCGGAGCACACTCTCCGCCTATTAGCCAAGTTCCAGGGCGCCGAAGTAAACGAATGGCGGGACGAGCAACCGGGCAAGATCCTGCACGAGTATCGCGTTGGTGAACTGGCTCATTTGAATGAAATTCCGCAAACACCGTACTACGGATCGGTTGACTCAACTCCCCTGTTCTTGATTTTGGTAGCTCAACACGCCAAATGGACGGGTGATCTTACCCTATTCCACGAGCTGAAACGCCCAATCGAGTCGGCGTTTAATTGGATACGGAAATACGGCGATGAGAGTGGAAACGGGTATCTGGAATACAAGTCAAAGTCGAAGAAGGGGCTAGGAAATCAGGGGTGGAAGGACTCCGGAGATGCGATCGTCAATTCGGATGGCAGCCTGGCGCTCCCTCCCATCGCACTCGTTGAGGTGCAGGGATACGTGTATCTGGCAAAGATGACCGTCGCCGAGTTGTATGACAGAGCCGGAGATAGGAGTGCGGCAGAAGGTTTGCGCGATGAGGCCCGCCAACTCCGCACACATTTTGAGCGGGATTTCTGGTTGAAAGAAAAAGGTATCTATGCGTTAGCCCTCCAAGCGGGCAAAAACCCGGCCGCTGTTGTGTCTTCGAATGCTGGGCAGGCGCTTTGGTCAGGAATGGTCGACGCCGCGAGGGCCAAAAGGACCGTGGAACAGCTCATGTCGCGTGAAACGTTCAGTGGGTGGGGCGTCAGAACTCTTTCGAGTGCAGAGTCCCGATACAATCCTGTCGGTTATCACCTCGGAACCGTGTGGCCCCACGATAATTCGATCATTGCAGCTGGATTTCGGAAATATGGATTCGATGATGCCGCTTGCCGGATATTTGCTGGCATCGTAGAGGCCTCTAAGCATTTTGAAAGGCGCCGACTACCCGAAGTCTTTGCCGGCTTCTCAAGAGATGAATTCCCCATTCCAGTTCGATACCCCATCGCCTGTCACCCGCAAGCGTGGGCTGCCGGGACGATGCCATTCATGCTTGAATCTTTGCTCGGGTTGGTGCCGAATGCATTTGAGAACCATCTGCAAATTGTGCGCCCTGTTCTCCCCGAGTTTGTGCACAGTTTAGAGCTTCGGCGGCTGAGGATTGGCAAAGCGACCGTAGACTTGAGCTTCAATCGAAAATCTGACGGCAGCCTGGCCGCCGATGTCATAAAAGTTGACGGTAAGCTCGACGTCGAATTTTCTTCGGAATCAAACAGAGCGGCGGCCTAAGCTTTTATTGCTGGGAAGGAGTTATTTATGAAGAACGAAACGGTAGTGGTGACGGGGTCTTCGGCGGGGTTGGGCCGAGCTGTGGCTCATGAATTTGGGAGGCGTGGTGCAAACGTTGCACTTTTGGCGCGCGGTGTCGATGGGCTGGAAGGTGCGAAGCGGGAAATCGAAGCTGCCGGTGGCAAAGGCCTGGTTGTACCGACAGATGTAGCGGATTCCGGAAAAGTCGAGGCTGCGGCAGAAGCAGTCGAAAAAGAATTCGGACCCATCGACATTTGGATCAACAATGCGATGGCGTCAGTCTTCTCTCCAGTGAAGGAAATGATGCCGGAGGAATACAAGCGCGTCACCGAAGTGACCTATTTAGGCGTCGTCTATGGCACTCTTTCTGCCTTGAAGCGAATGCTGCCGCGGGATCGAGGTACGATCGTTCAGGTAGGATCAGCGCTTGCGTATCGTAGCATCCCGCTACAATCCGCTTATTGTGCTGCGAAACATGCTATCGCTGGCTTCACCGATTCTCTGCGCTGCGAGCTGATTCACGACAAGAGCAGGATTCGACTGACGATGGTACAGATGCCCGCCCTCAATACCCCACAGTTCGGTTGGGTGAAGAGTCGCTTGAAGAATAAGGCTCAGCCGGTACCACCGATCTTTCAGCCCGAGGTAGGAGCTCGCGCAATCTACTGGGCAGCGCATCATGATCGGCGGGAAGTATGGGTCGCCGCACCTACGGTGGAAGCGATTGTCGCGAACAAGGTCGCGCCGGGCCTACTGGACCACTATCTCGGGCGCACAGGGTACGATTCTCAGCAGACGAATGAGCCGGAAAATCCCAGTCGATCCAACAATCTCTGGGAGCCAGTCGCCGGGGACCACGGGACACACGGCACCTTTGACAGTCGTGCCCATGACCACAGTTCCGAACTTTGGATGGGTCTACATCGAGGGTGGGTTGGGCTGCTCCTCACCGCATGTGCTGGGGCTGGCTTTTATTTTGCTTCGCGATCTCGCGAGCAGCGTTCCGAGTCGCAGGGCGACTCCCGGATGGGAGGCGGAGATCGCCGCGCAGCATAAATGAAGCATTCTCGAACAGAGGGTTCGAATGACTTTGCTTAGGGCCGACTTTCGCCGAGGCCAGTGAGTCTGCGGTAGACGAGATTGACTGTGAAGGCGTAGACCAGATGTTCACCGAAGGCATTGGCCCGCATACGAAGCGAATAGGTGCTGGACTTTTCCGTGAACCCTAGGACCGGCATGACCATTTCATCGCCGACGATCCACAAAGCGATCCCAAACCCCATGCCGCGAAATTTTGTCATACTCGGTGCCAAGAACCCCGCCGTACCGTATACTGCCCCCGCGACACTGGCAAGCGCGTAGTGGACTATCGCACTCCCGATTCTCGTTTCGCGCAACGAGAGTTGTCGTTTAACGAACGGTAGTGCAATCCATTCTGCGCCTCTGCTGATCGAGTCCCACTCTTGAGGACTGTAAAGACAAGACCCTCCGCCGGTATTCGCCCGCAAGGGCCGAGGACTTCTGTTCCAGAGTCGGCTAAATTGGCTCATTGTCCAGCCGCCAGCCAGCCCGGCCACTGCGCCCGCCAAAATGAACTTCCACACTGCTTGCTCGCTAGAAGGCTTACCTTGTTTCCCTCTCAAACTCAACTCTTTCACCTGTCGATTCTCCTAATTGCCATCCATCGATGTTTCCCGCGAGCCACACGATTCATCGAACCAACTTCATGACAGCTCATCATAGTGATGCCGTTTACGAAGATATCGGTAATACTTCTTTTACGATTCAATTCGCTGACGGATCAGTCCAGTTGCCGACTGGTCACGCTCCCATCTGGGTTCTCCTTGCCGTAACGGACGTTAAGTGCCTGGCTGTGAGCGCAGAAACAAAAATCGAGCGCGCCACGCTGTCAACCACAGCCTGTATCGTTCTGCGATATATGGCGTCCCGTGAGGACATCGCTCTATCGAATCGTCGTTTGGATGGGGGGCAGCCCTTGGGCTCAATGCCTTAATGACAGGGAATACAGCATGTTCCTGATAGTTGAGTCTCGAAACCAACCGTAAACTGACCTGTGGTGCAACGCGATATTTCGCAGTGAGATAGGTAGGCGTGCTGATGGCGAACCTTGAGCACTTTAGAGCAAGAATTACGATCCATGATCCGGATTTTCAATTCAAAGGACTTCGATGAAAATCGCACAAGTTGCGCCGCTTTACGAAAGTGTGCCCCCTAGCCTATATGGAGGGACGGAACGTGTCGTATCGTGGCTCACCGAGGAATTGGTTCGCCTCGGTCACGAGGTCACACTGTTTGCCAGTGGCGATTCGCTGACGACCGCGCGTCTGGTGCCGGCCTGCAAGAAGGCTTTGCGACTCGATTCGAACTGCGTGGATCAGTTAGCACATCATGTCATCATGCTCGACGAGGTCTTCAGCGAAAGAGAGAACTTTGACATCATTCATTTTCATGTTGATTACTTGCATTTCCCATACAGTTGCCATCAGCAGACTGCCCACGTTACAACACTTCACGGCAGACTCGATCTTCCGGATTTGCAGCCTGTTTATCGGCACTTCAGCGATATACCAGTAATCTCAATTTCGGATGCCCAGCGTAAGCCTCTGCCTTGGGCGAATTGGCAAGGCACGATCCATCACGGGTTGCCAAAGGACTCCTTCTCTCTCGGCGCCGGAAAGGGCGGTTATCTCGCTTTTCTCGGGCGGACCTCGCCTGAGAAGGGTTTAGATCAGGCTATCGAGATCGCGAAACGAGCTGGAATGCCACTGAGGATCGCGGCCAAGATCGATCGGGTTGATGTGGAGTACTTTGAGACCATCATCAAGCCTCTGCTGGACCATCCCCTGATTGAGTTCATCGGCGAAATCGGCTATCCAGAGAAGAATATTTTCTTAGGCAATGCTGCTGGGCTTCTGTTTCCTATCAATTGGCGCGAACCCTTCGGCCTAGTGATGATTGAGGCCATGGCCTGCGGCACGCCGGTGATTGCTTACCCGTTGGGTTCCGTCCCAGAGGTCGTACAAGAGGGGGTCACCGGATTCATGGTACCTGACTTAGAGAGTGCTGTAAGAGCAGTTAAGGAACTTGGAGAAATCGACAGAAGAAAATGCCGGAGGCACTTTGAACAGTTTTTCAATTCCGAGCGCATGGCCCATGATTACTTGAATATTTACCAACGGCTGATCCTAGGGGAATCGCCCTCGATCAGTGTTTCTGATGGAGTTCTCAGTTGCACGAAGACAGCGTCACACAGCAGTACTACATAGCTACGAAG
>JBAPQU010000477.1:0-14408 GCA_049280795.1 Candidatus Sulfotelmatobacter sp. | reverse complement strand
GCGGTTGCGCTGGTACTGCAAAGCCCGCTGTCTTCTCTAAATCCAGCGCTGAAAATACGAACTCAACTCAGAGAAGCGTGGCGGGCTCATGCCACGAGCGGTAGCACAGAGTGCGCCGCCGCGATCCGCGCCTGCCTGCAAAGCGTTTCGCTTCCGGCCGATGACGAATTCCTGCGCAAGTATCCTTCACAGATGAGCGTGGGGCAGGCACAACGAGTGCTGATTGCCATGGCCGTCATGCACCGTCCGGCGCTGCTGATTGCCGACGAGGCAACCAGCGCTCTCGATGTAATTACGCAAGCGGAAATTCTTGCGCTTTTTCGCGAGCTGAACCGCTCCACGGGAATGGCTATTCTCTACATCTCTCATGATCTGGCCTCGGTAGCGGGAATTTGCGACCGCATTGCCATTCTTCATCAGGGAGAAATCGTGGAATGCGGAACGACCGAGCAGATATTCTCGCATCCGCAACACGAATACACGCAGCGGCTGATGGCAGCTCTGCCGCGTATTCTGCCGACGAACGCGCAGCTCCAGGCAAAAGCTGAAGCTGCAGCGGGACGCTAAAACCCAGCTTCCATCCAGGCTTCAGACCCAACCACGCGTCACGACTTTGCGTCACCGGCATTGCCTTCCAAAGCTCCGCTTTCACAAATGCAGGGTAACCAGTTTCAGCGTAACTGAAGTAATTGAGGCTGTGGGACAATGTGTCCCACGCCCCAGGCGCGGGACAGACTGGCTCAATGCGATCCTCAGCGACCGCTCTAATAACCAATAATCACAACAACTTACGAGGACTTGTTTGGCCCCGCCCGTGCAATAGTTAAGCCGAGTCGAAGAGCAGTTTGCGCCACATTCGTTCGTTTGGCTTTAGGAAGGGTTGAGACTTTATGTCGCAGACACTGAAACCAAAGAGCCCGAGTCGAGGTCAGCGCCATAGCGCTGCTTGGGGAAAACGCCTGAGCATGCTGTTGGTGCTCCTGGTGGCGGAAGCCGCCTTTGCCCAAGGCGAGGGTAAGATGGTCGGCAAGTTCGCTCCTGACCTCGCGCCTACACTGACACGCGCCCATCAGGGCAAGACATCTGCCAATGAAATGGTGACTGTCATTGTGCAATACAAGCAGGTGCCGCAGGCGGCCCAAGAAGGCAAAGTGCAGCGCCTCGGGGCACGCCTGAACCATAGGCTCGGCGTAGTCAAAGGTATTGCTCTCACAATTCCGGCAAGCGCGCTTCCCGCCCTTGAAGCCGATCCCGAAATTGCTTCCGTGAGCGTCGACCATCCTATGAAGGAGTTGGACGACACCACGGATATAGCGACGGGCGTGACTTCCGCATGGAATGCCGGCTACGGCGGAGCGGGAATTGGCGTCGCCGTGATTGACAGCGGAATTAACGACAGCCACCCCGATTTATGGAACGCGAATGAGACTCACTCTCGCGTGGTCTATCACCAGGATTTCACGGGCACGCCGACCTCCAACTTGCTCGGCGCAAAGTATGACCTGTATGGCCACGGGACTCACGTTGCCGGAATCATTGGCGGCAACGGCTACCTGTCCAGTGGAAACTATATTGGAGTCGCGCCCAACGTAAACCTCATCGATCTGCGCGCGCTGGACGCCAATGGCGCCGGGACTGACAGCACCGTGATCGCGGCCATTCAGGAAGCGATTGCTCTGCAGAACACTTACAACATTCAGGTGATTAACCTGTCGCTCGGTCGTGGCATTTTCGTCAGCTACACTCAGGACCCGCTCTGCCAGGCCGTGGAATCCGCATGGAAAGCCGGGATTGTGGTGGTTGTTGCAGCAGGCAATTACGGACGCGTAGGCATCAACGGCAGCAACGGATTTGGAACCATTACGGCTCCGGGCAACGACCCATTCGTCATTACCGTGGGCGCAACGAAGAGTAATGGATCTTCTTCACAGTCGGCTCAGACCCTGGCCAGCTATAGTTCCAAGGGCCCGAGCACTTACGATCACGTGGTAAAGCCTGACCTCGTCGCTCCCGGCAACGACATCGTTTCTTTATCGGCTCCCGGCACCACTCTGGAAGCGCTCTTCCCGTCCGAACTGGTCACTGGCAACGATGGGAACAACGACTATTTCACGCTTAGCGGCACCAGCATGGCAACGCCGGTTGTCACCGGAGCCGTTGCATTGCTAATGCAGCAGAACATCAATCTGACTCCAGACCAGGTGAAAGCGCGACTGATGAAGACGACGTATAAGCTGTTCCCAACCTCCACCGTGGCCTGGGTTCCGCATCTTTCGCAGAACTTCACCAGCACTTACGATCTGTTTTCGGTCGGGGCGGGGCTGCTTAATATGCAGACCGCGGTATCAAACACCAACCTCGCATCGTCTACCGTAGGTTCGGCCCTGTCGCCGTCAGTTGTTTACAACCCGAATACCGGCAATGTTTCCCTGGTATACGGAAATGGCTCGGTCTCGCCGACCTCGGTGGTGTGGGGCTCATCGGTAGTGTGGGGGGCGTCAGTAGTCTGGGGCGCAAACGTAAGTGGTAGTTCAGTAGTCTGGGGCGCATCCTTACCCTGGAACAGCAACGTCCTGAGCGCCTTCAGCGTGGTCTGGGGCTCGAGCACCGGTACGGGGACGCAAGCTACCAGTGTGGTTTGGGGTGCGGCCGTATCGACTGCCGATGGAGCATTCTCCGACGCTGGAGACGATGAACAGTAAGCCGTGTGCAGTAAATCGATAGAAAGGAGACGATCATGAAACCCAATACACGGCTAACCAAAACGTTCATCGCAGTGATGGCCCTGGCAGCGACGGGAGCGACATTATTCGCTGGACTGCGAAGCCATAGTCTGCATCCATCGTACGCCCTGGCCGTACTGGCGCTGGCAGCGGTAACGTCGCGGATGAAGATCAAACTGCCGGGCATCGACGGCAACATGTCAATGAACCTGCCGTTCCTGTTGATCGCGGTGGTGAACCTGAGCGCTCTGGAAGCAGTCGCGATTGCGTGTTTATCTACCGTGGTGCAGTGCTGGCCGAAAGCTGATAGCAAGTTCAAGCCGGAACAGATGCTGTTCAACGTGAGCATGATGGCTTTTGCCACCAGCATAGCAACCTTGATTTGGAATGCTGGCTGGGTGGGAAAAGCGTGGGCATCGGAACCGCTCATGCTGGCATCGGCAACCGCTGCTTTCTTCCTGGGGCAAACGGCACCGGTCGCGGGCATCATTAAAGTGGCGCAGGGTGTGGCCATGCGCCGGGTCTGGGTGAGCATCGTGCAGTTGTCATTCCCTTACTACGTGGTAAGTGCGGGGATGACATCGATGGTCAACACGATAAGCCGTCACTGGGGCTGGCAGGCAGCGCTGGTGGTGTTCCCGGTAATGTATGGCATCCACCGCTCGTACCGGTTATATTTTAGCCGGGAAGCGGAAGCTCCTCGGACTGCGCCGCTAGTCCGAGCTGCCAGCGCCGGCGTGTAGCTTCTTGGTGTAACTTTAAAGACTCTGGCTGGCGTTTCGGTAAACACCGGAACGCCAGCTTTTTTACTTGAGTTCAATTATCACGAGCCCCTGGGCCGGAATCTCCAAAGTTAGTTCGTTATTTTTCAAGGCGCGAGTTTCCGGAGCAGCCATTTCGGTCGCGCGGCGCAATTCGTGGATCTGGGCCGGAGTGGGATATGCAGGAGATCCCATCTTCGCATAAGTCTCATGAAAATCTTCGTGCTCCGAATCGAGGCGCCACAAAGCCGCACTTCCGGCGGTTGTATGTTGAAAGCGCACGGTCACACTTTTGCTCGGACCAGATTGGCCCGGCGAGGCATAGTTCCATAGCGCCATCACCAGCGAGCCGTCCGCGGTGCGGGTTACCAATGCGGAGTCAGCGTTCAGCGTGAGACGCTGATCTCCCAGCTTATGCAAAAGAGCAAAGGCCTGGTACGCGGGCTTCGCGATACCGTCTTCTGCTAACAGGCCATAGCCTCCGTAGAACGGTGCCTTCACTACTCCCTGCTCTTCGAATACGTCGGAGAAGGTCCAATAGGACATCATGTCCACAAGCCCATCGCATTGGCGAACCATATCGGCGAGCCAGGGGCCCATGTAAATCGAATCGGTCACATCAGGTTCGTTCTTGTAACTCGCATTAAACTCACTCCAGATCAGCGGAAGAGCGGGCGCGGCGGAGGCGCGGATCTGCTCGTGAACTTTGCCGACGGCGCGGCAAACCATCCGGTCGCGGGGAATGTCCTCGTCCGTTCCAAAAACATCTTGAGCACGATCGTTTCCGTAGACGTGGCTGGAAACGAAGTCCAGTGGAATTTTCTGCTGAACGCAGTGCTGGATAAAAGCGTCTACCCATGCGGCTTGCGCCGTGGCGGGACCACCGATGCGAAGACGCCGATCCACCTTTTTAACGGCGAGCGCCGTGTGATCGTAAAGTTCCCAATAGCTTGATTGCCGGGGCTGCCCGGCCCAGAAATCGAGGTTGGGCTCATTCCACACTTCGAAGTACCAGGTGGCGACCTCCTCAACGCCATAGCGATCTACAAGATGCTGGACAAATGCGGTAATCAGATCGTCCCAGCGGCTCCAATCTTTGGGAGGAGAAACATCTGGCTTGTACCAGAAAGCCTGAAACACCGGCTTGGCGGCAAGTTTATTCGGCATGAAGCTCAGCTCGACAAAGGGCTTCACCCCATTCGTCAGCAAGCCATCGTAAATCTGGTCAACGTAGGAAAAGTTGTAGACCGGCCGGCCTTGCGCATCCTCGTCGTACACTCCGACCTCGTCATCAAGGATCGCGTGGAAGCGCACATAATTAAAATCCGTGATCTGCTTCACAGCGTGCAAATCCCGGCGATAGCTCTCGCGCAAGCTGAGAATAGCCCGGCCCGAGCCAAACATTTTCTCCCAAAAATGTGGGAACGGATGGGACGGCGCAGAAGCATCGACCACGATTACATTCGCGGAAGATTGAGCCTGCGCGTGAAGCGCCGCAGAGTATGCCAGCGCCAGTAAGAGCGCAAACAGAAATCGTTGTCGTTTGAGGAATCTTGTCATGGAGTATTCCAGATACGATGATGCACACGCAGCCTCCCAGGATATAGAGGAGCTACGCCGCAGACCTTCTAAAAGGAAATTGAACGCGGCGAACGCTGGCTGCGGGCTTTTCGTGCAGAACAAATTCGGTAGCCTGCACCCGGCGATCACTGTGGAACCAGCGCTGCACTATGTTGCCGCAGAGAACGTTCGCCATGGAAAGAAAACTCATTCCCTGGTGATGAACCATCCACGTGTGCACCACCTGAACGCGGGACGAACCAAATCGCCCGCCGGCATTGCTGTAATCGGCGGCTTCGTAGAAGCCGTAAGGCCCGAACCAGCCCAAAGCATCCATGCGCCGCAGGTTACGCAGCGCCGCAGGCCGGTCTACATCGAGTGACAAAAATGTGGAGTAGGGGGAAATGACAAGAGGATTGGAGTCCCTTCGCATCATTGAAAGTTGTGGCAGCCCGAAAGCCAGGTAGCCATAATTGCCTGCATCATCCATCTTGGCATGCGCCGATTCGGAAATTCCCCACGGGACGCCTCTCTTGTTCCCATAATCCTGCTGAGACCGTACCGCGGCGATGCGGGTACGATCAAGCAGTGTATTGGAGTGGGAGCGCATCCAGATTCCCGGCATCAGGTATTCGAACATAGTCCCAGTCCAGGAGAGCATGACCGGGCGGCCGCAATCAAGGGTTTGCGCGCGGCCCATCCGGAACCAGCAATCCTGCGGGATATCCTCTTTGGCGATGGCCACGAACACGGCGATCCGCGATTCAGTGGCCAGCAAGTCATAACACGCCAACTGTAATTGCTCAGTGTCCGTATCGAAACCCACCGACATCAGCTTGCGCCGGGTATCGAGAAGAAAGCGAAAATCCATTTCATTAGCCATGCTGCCTGCGAGTGCGCCGGCTTGGCGCAAATCTTCGATCAAAGCGGCGGCATTCACACGAGCCTCTGTAAGCAAAGCTCTAAGGCGCTCGTACAGCGCCTTATTCTCCTCGGAGGCGGACTGCATGGCCCCATCCAGATGGGCCTGCAATTCAATGATGAAATCGGGAAGCTGCCGCAGGGGCACATGACCCAAATATTTTGCGCGCATCGCAGCATCGTTTCGGAGCGGAGCAAACTCCTCTAACCACCAGGGTGCGTATAACCGCACCATCCCTCGAATGTTTTGCAAACGCGTGTGCCCCTCCTGGCGAAACCAGGCAACAGCGGGAACGCGCTCTGACTTCGTTGACAGGGTTCCTTCATCAAGTATCTCTTCAGGGAACGTCAGCAACGAGAGCAGCCAGTCTTCTCCCTGAAAACTTTCCTCGTATCGGGCGATCGTCTTTTTCGGGAGCAACCGGCGCTCGGCAAGAACACGAAGGTAATCGAGAAAACCTTCCACCATGCTCGGCTGGAAAAGCGGCTGGTTCAAACGATCGCGACAGCCCTGTTGCAAAGTCCACAACGAAGCCACCAGGTTGCCACTGTCGACCGATGAAACAAAGCGGGGATTCAGAGGTTCCAGCGTGCGCGTGTCATACCAGTTGAGCAAATGGCCGCGATGCTTGGGAATGCTGACGACCGTGGAAAGAGTCAGGTGCGTCAAGGTCGCCATTTCTGGAACCGTGAGGTAGCCAAGTTCGACCGCGATTTGCCGGGAGTTCAGGAGAAATCCAAGATTCGTGGGCGAAAAGCGAGCTGCGATTACAAGCGGATCCTCCTGCACGTTATCGGGAATCAGCCAATGATGTTCTTCGGTACAAAATTCGGAGAAATATCGCCAGGTATAAAGTGCGCAACGTCGAAGGAACAGCGTGTCGCGACGGGGAACTTCTCCGTCCCGCAGGATCGGCGACTTGTTGAGCCAAAGAGCCACAAGTTTGCTACCTGCCCACAAACATAAGAATGGTGCGGCGATAATCAAAGATGAAGGCTGCGCAAGCCAAAGCAAGAGCCCGATCCCCACAGCCAGTACCGGCGTCCAATCCAGATAACGATCCACTGGCGTGCGCCGCGCGCCCAACTCCGTTTCGGCCGCCGTTTCCCACTCCAAAAGCCGCTCGTGCGTCAGCGTGCGGCGAACCAAGGTTCGCACCACTGCGTCAAGCGAGAGCAGCGTCTGGTGGCCAAGGAATATCAAGGCAAGAAAGACATTGACATTCGTCGCATAAAACGCGTGCAACGCTTCCCTTGCCACCTGCGCGTCACGTTCCACGATTGAACGAACCGCCCCAAAGGCAAGCTCGAACCACGAGGGGATAAATAAAATGCAAACCGTAGCGATAGTCCAATAAAGATGGTTTGCACCTGGCAAGAGCCAGCCAAAGAGCAGCAGGAGAAGAGTAGCCGGTTCGACCAGACTGCGGCGCAAGTTATCAAGAATCTTCCAACGCGAAACCAGCGAGATAGGATTGGGGACGTGTGCGCCAGATTCCTGAGGCACTGAAGCAGTCAACCATTCCAGAATCTGCCAATCGCCCCGCATCCAACGATGTTTGCGGCGATTGTATGCGCTGTAGTGCGAAGGATAATCCTCGATCACCTCGATATCGCTGGCCATGCCCGCACGCGCGTAAGAACCTTCAATCAGATCGTGACTTAACAATACATTTCGCGGAAAACGGCGGTTGAGCACCTGCTGCAGCGTGTCGACTTCGTAGATTCCCTTCCCAGTGTAGCTACCTTCACCGTACAGATCCTGGTAAGCGTCGGAGACAGCTCGCGTGTAAATATCAAAGCCGGTCTCACCCGCGTAGATAGCCGCCAAGCGCGAGCGGCCCGTACTCTGCACGCTAACGCCGACTCGCGGCTGCAGGATGCCATAGCCCGCCACGACAATATTTTTCTCCGGATCGATGATGGCCTGGTGCAGAGGGTGCGCCAGAGTTCCAATCATGCGGTGAGCCGACCCTCGCGGAAGCTCAGTATCGGAGTCCAGCGTGATTACAAAACGAATTTCTGGAAGTATCGAAAGATTTCCCACCTTGACTGGAAAGCTGTCATATTCCGCGCGCAGCAACTTGTTCAAGTCGAGCAATTTCCCCCGTTTACGCTCCCAGCCCATCCAACCTTTTTCGCGAGGGTTGTACACGCGATGACGGTGAAAAAGGAAGAACGAACCCATCTTCTGCGCGCCATATTGCTCATTCAACTGGCCAATAAGCGATGCAGCCAGATCGATCAAGTAGTCGTCTTCACTGGCGGGGTGGTCGGAATCAGGAAGGTCGGACAAAAGCGCGAAATGGACGTTAGGATCATGATTGCCAAGAAAACGAACTTCAAGATCATCGACCAGACCGCGCACTTGCTTCTCATTGAGCAACAGAGTCGGAACCGCAACCAGGGTCATGCAATCTTTGGGAATGCCTTCGGAAAAATCCAGCTTGGGCAGAATCTCCGCTCGCAGAAGGGCGCCGACCAGATAGTTCATCACCTGAATCGCAGCCTGGGAGCCCGGTATCAGAAGAACTAACAGACAAAGTATCGAAAGCAAGGGCGTATTGCTGGTGGAGGTCACAGCCAGCAAGATGCCGGTGATGATCGCGAAAGTAAGAATTGCGATTCCGGGAAGAAAAAATTCATCGGGATGCTGGCGCAGCAAAGCCTGCACCCGCTGGCCAATATTGGGCTTGAAACCAACTTGCCGATGAAGTTCGGTCACCCCTTCCGCAACAAGGTAATAACCTACATGCGATTCCCGTAGTTTGACTCGAGGATTGTGATAGGCGCGAGCGTGCGCCTTTTGCGCCAACCCAATCGCCTCGTTCGCGACCTCCGTTTCCGACATATCGGAGCGCCGGGCGATCTTGGAAAGTTTTTCTCGATATAAGGCTCGACTCTCGAAGTCCATCGCCGAGTAAGCGCCCGCAGGATCGCGGCCGAGAATGCGATCAAACAAAACCAGAGGTTCGAGAACATCGTTCCAGGGAGTGTGCGTGAGATCGCGAAGGCTTTGTATGCAAACCTCCAAAGCCTGAGAGTCTGAGACATCACCGGCGATTGCCGACCGGCCAAGCGCGGCGATGCGCTCCAGAAGAATGAGCTTCACAGCCGGAACCAGCGCCAACACTTCCGGGAGATCCAGAACGGCGGTTTCCTGGAAGGCTCGGCAATAAGCGGTGAATTCGGCTTCTCTGAAATGATTGGCCGTGACATCCAGAAACGCTTCTGCAATCGCCAATACGCGGGGGACGATTTCATTGGTCTTCGTCCGTACGTGAGCTATCCGTTTACGCGTTTTTAATTCAATGGGAACGTTGCGGAGCTCCGTAGCAATCAGCTGCAGGTTGTCGCGAATCGCGCGCAACGGTTCCGACAACGACTTAGTCTCGGATGACGCATCGATCGCGGCGAATATCGGCTTGAACTCAATTTCCAACTTGCGAGAACGCTGCGAAAACGTCGGCGAAGAACTTGTGCCTGGCAACCAGCCGAGGACGGCAGCGAGGCGTAAAGCAGCGCCACGCGTGCTCTCCGGGTCACTGGCCTTCCCGGCAAGTTCCGGCCTGCGTTCCTCTTCTGACATGACGCTTTCGGCGTGAGGATTAACCATATCTTTCGACCTATTGTCCCAACCTCTAACGATAACTACCAGCCTGCATTTCAAACATTTCCGCGTAACGGCCACCGAGGTGAGTGAGCTGCTCGTGACTTCCGTCTTCCGCGATGCGGCCGCCCTCGATTACTACAATCCGGTCGGCCATACGTACAGTGGAGAAGCGATGCGAAATAAACAGAGCCATCTTCCCCGCGGTCAACTCCGAAAACCGTTGAAAGACCTGAAATTCGCTGCGTGCATCCAATGCGGCGGTCGGTTCGTCGAGAACCAGAAGCTGTGCATTCCTTAGATATGCTCGAGCCAGCGCAACTTTCTGCCATTCTCCGCCTGAGAGGTCCACTCCTCCGTCGAAACGCCGGCCGAGCATCTGGTCGTATCGTCCAGAGAGCCGGCTGATCACTTCGTCCGCCATGCTTTTCTCGGCAGCTTGATGGAGAAGCGCTAGATTATTCATCTCTTCGATCCGGCCCACTGCGATGTTTTCCCGGGCCGTCATTTCATAACGCATGAAGTCCTGAAAAATGATGCCGATGTTGCGGTAAAGGTCTTCCAGGTCGTACTCGCGCAGATCGATGCCGTCAAGCAGCACCTGGCCTTCGGTGGGGTCGTACAAGCGAGTCAACAACTTGACGATGGTGGTTTTCCCTTGGCCGTTTTCTCCAACCAGGGCAATCCGCTCATCAGGATACAGGTGGAAATTAAGCCCGTTGAGAATCAGGCGATCACTTCCGGGATAACTAAAAGAGACGTTGCGAAATTCGAACCCAGTTTGGATGGGCCGGGGCATTGGCAACGCATTGGGCTTGGACTGAATGGTCGGTTTCATTTCGAAGAACGCGACCAGATCGGTGAGGAATAGAGCCTGATCGGCGATGCCAGAGACAGTCGAAAAAATTTGCTGAATATTGCTGCTCGCTCCCTGAATGGCGCCGGCAAGAAAAGTCAGAGTGCCGATGCTGAGCAGTCCCATTACAGTTCGCCAGATGACCAGCACATACGCCGAATAATATCCCCCAGTACCAATCACCGAGAGTAACGAACCGGCCACCAAGCGCTGTCGAGCCAGAGAAACGTCTTCCTTATAAATCTGGTCTGAGAGCTTGGTGAAACGGTCGGTGAAGAAGCTCGCCAGCCCAAACAATTTGAGTTCTTTGGCAGCATCCTTGCTGGCACCGGCTACGCGAAGGTAATCGAGTTGGCGGCGGATGGGCGTCTGGCGGAAGTTCTTCGCATATCCCAAAAAGGCAAAATGGCTTTCACCCAGGAATGCCGGCACCACACCCGCCACCAGAAGCAACAGAAGCCACGGCGAAAAAAGAACAATCGAAACCGACAAGGAGATGGTCGTAATCACCTGCTGAACCAGACGGCCGATGGATTGAATCATCCCCAGACGATCCGTCGCCTGAACTCGGGCTCGCTCCATCCGGTCATAAAATTCAGGATTCTCGTAGGCCACCAGATCCAGGCCGGCCGCGTGCTTCATGACCAGCACGCTGACGTGGCGGGTATATTTATCGGCCATCAACGCATCGAGAAAATCCAGGCCGCGCGTTAAAACGCTTCCCAGTAGCGCAACCCCAAATTCGGCGCCGACCAACCACCATAACCTCGTTGGAACGGATTCGTGCATCGCCCTCGCATGCTCGATGCCGTCGATTATAAGTTTGGTGATCCAGAGAAGGACGACCGGGAGTAAAGACACAACTACGCGAAGTACGATGCCGGCGGAAACCACGGCCCGGCCCGACTCCCAGACAATGCGCAAGACAGCAGGCACGTTGCGGAGGGCGGAGAATCGCTCCCGCCATCCGCTCCAGAAATCCTGTTCCCTCTTCATGGTCATGGCCTGGCCCTGTATTGCCCCGATTTTCGTTGAATCGCCAGCGAAAAGCGCAAAAAGCAACCGAGGCCGTGAATCAGATGAGTGGCTGCGGATTCAAGAAAGTGTAGACCAATGAATTCCGGCTAATCAAGATCAGCCCGTCATCGAGTACGTCTTGGATGAAGAAAATAAGCCCTCGGTTGTTGCCCGATCAAAAGAACCAAGAGTGTGACCAACCGCCCCTTGCTGACAGTTTAGTACTTCTTGAGGCCGGCCCGCTGCATTCCTCGTTGGGCTTCGGGGGCCTTCATGAAGGTGTCCCAGACGAACCCAGACCGCAGATTCTCCGCCATGACCATGGTGATTCCAGTATCAATGCCGATCACGTCGGTGTCATACCAGTTCTTGAGGGGGTTGAAGGCGTTCACAAATCCATACTTATTCCAGGCTGGGGCATAACGGGACCGAATCGTCTTCAGCACACGCAATGTCGCCTGCGGCAGGAACGGCAAAGATCCCCCAGCAGCACTTGGCACGACCGACCCATCGATCGGTCCTATGGCCGGAGGACCACCCCAAATGACATAACCGTGATCCGAGTCGGACGCCGTAATTCCCCAAAGGTCTTCGCTATAGTCGGGAAACTGTTTTGCCAACTCCAGGCAGAAACGCCGGTGCACCTCGGTTGCGGTAACGGAGTTTTGGAAATAATCGGCGTACTTGTCGCGCTTCCCGCGAAAGTCGAACCAGGCTTGAGAATACTGGTGCACAAACAGCGGCGCGAAGGAGCCGATGTAGCGCAAACCTTCGTATTCGAAAGTGAGGCGCTTCCACGCGTTCCAAGCCTCTTCCTTTAAAGGATAGACGGAAGATCCCATACCCAGCAGGTACATCATCATCAATTCGCTGTAGTAGTCCCAGCGCGACCCCAGAAAACCGAACTCAGGGGTCCATCCGTGAGGTAGTAAAGACGTGTCTTCCGAGAGCCAGGTCCAGTCCACGCGATTGAATATAAGGTTTGCCAATTCGGTAATGCCGGGATGTCGAAAGTGCTCCCGGCAAGTCAGAATTCCGCAGAGCAGAATCGCCGTGTCGACCGAAGATACTTCGGAGTCCCAAACTCGTTCCCCGGTATTGATGTTTGCGAAGTGATAGAAAAAACCACGGTGATTCGGCAGCTTCTTCCATAGAAAACGGAGAGCGGCAAACACTCGCTCCAGGGCCTCATCCTTGGTTACAAAACCGCGCTGCTCACCAATACATAGTGCGGTAAGCCCAAAGCCCGTTGCGGCGATGCTCGCCACGATCCCCTGATCATCGACGTGGACATTGCAACGGTCTTTGATCATTCCAGTTTTCGCGCTGCCTTGATCCCAAAAATAGAGGAAACATGCGTTTTCTACTTCGTCAAGAAATTTGTCGTCTTCGGGAGACAGCGTTGGCATCACCGGCTGTGCGGTAGATGCCTGTGCCCGGGCGGACCATGGCGTTAGAATCCCCGCCAGCGGCAAGCTCAAACCCATTCCCAGGATTTGTCGCAGCATCTGCCGCCGCGAAAGCCAATTCGATCTTTTACCCTTCATCCGGTTCGTTCCACTTCGATCTTAAATAAATTCGGATCAGGTATAAAGGAATGTATCCGCCAAGTCATCGTAGATGCCCGCGTTTGTGACTTAGCGTAACCAGGACTGGAAGCGTATCCACAGGTTGTGGCATCGTATGATGCTACAAAGAGTAACGGAATGACCTCTATCCATCGACTTGAAGTCTGGATTGCCGCTTTCTTTACCTTAGTCTTCACTGCCAGCTCTATCTTATTTATTGGATGGCGGACCCGCCCTCCCATCGTGCTGCAGGGAGCGGTAACGGTGCAGTCCTCCGATCCGCGCAAAGAGCGGCCCATCTCCGACGTCGAAGTATCAGTCGCGGGTAATTTGGCCACGGCGACGGTCCGCTCTGATTCCTCCGGCTCTTTCACCGTGCCGCTACGACGGTCGGTGCGCCGGGGAAATGCCATCACTTTGCTTTTTCACCACCCTCAATATGCCGACCTTAAACTCAATGACTTTGTCGGTGACAAACTCTATGTAGTGCACATGGTTCCGTTGTCCAATGAAGTCCTTGCCTCCCGTCATCCCGATATTAAGGTAGGCAATGTCCGAGTGCGGTATTCGGTCAAGGCGCAAACTGAATTGAATGTGGGTAGCGCAGCCAAAGCATTTCAAATCGAGAACCGGGGAAATGTCCCGTGCAAGAAGCAGCGTCCCTGCTCACCCGACGGCAAATGGAAAGCCGCCCTCGGTTCCGAGTCTCTCGATGCCGGTCCGGGCAACGAGTTCAGGAATGCCAGAGCCTCATGCATCGCCGGACCATGTCCATTCACCAAAATCGAATCCGATAAGTTCACCCAGGGGGGTAGAACCATCATGGTCTCCGTTCGCGACTGGTCAGACACCGCGACTTTCCTGCTGGAAGCCGAAGTGTTCCATCCTATGGTAAGCCAGATTGTACATGAGTCCTATCCGGTCATCTTCGGCGATGGGCTGAACTTTACGCTACCCGCGAATGCGGACGGCGTAAGCCTGGAAGCCGATTTCGATGGGCAAACCGTCATTTTCCCGCTGGGGCCAACAAACGTGTTGAGTTGGGCGGAGTGTAACGCGCGCGCCAATCCGGACCAAACCAGAGTCTACCGTTGCCAACTCAAGCCGGGATACCAGTTTCAGCAATCACAAGAGGGATCCGCACAGAATTAAGTTGCGTTGTCCGAGATGCCACTAGCAAACGTTTTCCATCCAGACAGGCCCAAGCTGTGCGCTTTGCTATGCTAAGATGCGAAGCTTGGCGGCGCGGTATTTGGCATGGCAGGGTATGGATATCCGGGAGATAGCGCGGCGGGCGAAGGTATCGACGGCGACGGTGTCGCGGGCGATCAATCGTGTGCCGACGGTGGATCCACAGCTGGCCAAGCGAGTGTGGAAGGTGGTGGACGAGCT
>JBAPQU010000476.1:0-1845 GCA_049280795.1 Candidatus Sulfotelmatobacter sp. | reverse complement strand
ATCTTCCTTCGCATCCAAACGCCGTTTTAGTTCTTCCACCTGAATTTCCGGAACCCCGTTCGTCACCGATTTTTCCTCCCCGCGAATGCCGCAAAACTCGTTGTAGTCTATCAGCTTGGTCACCGTGGGATGGGTTCCGCAAACCGGGCAATCGGGATTCTTACGCAACTTGAGTTCGCGGAACTTCATATCCAGCGCATCGATCAGCAGCAGCCGTCCGATTAGCGGCTCACCCACTCCCAAAATCAACTTGATCACTTCGGTGGCCTGCATCACGCCCACTAACCCCGGCAGAATGCCCAACACACCGCCTTCTGCGCATGAAGGCACCAACCCCGGCGGCGGTGGCTCGGGATAAAGGCAGCGATAGCACGGCCCGTCTTCGGTGGCAAACACGCTGGCTTGCCCTTCAAAGCGGAAAATCGACCCGTAAACATTCGGCTTTCCCGTGAGTACGCATGCGTCGTTCACCAGGTAGCGCGTGGGAAAGTTATCGGTGCCATCGGCAATCACATCGAAGTCGCGAAAGAGTTCAAGCGCGTTTTCGCTGCTCAGCCGCGTGTCGAAAGTTCGCACATTCACGAAAGGATTGAGAGCTGTCAGTTTGTCCACTGCGGAATCCAGCTTCTTCCGCCCCACGTCGGCGGTCGAGTGAATAATCTGGCGCTGCAAGTTCGTGTAATCGACCACATCGAAATCGACGAGCCCCAGCGTGCCCACTCCCGCCGCCGCCAGATACAAAGCCATCGGCGACCCCAGTCCTCCCGTGCCGATGCACAGCACGCGCGCGGCCTTCAGCTTCTGCTGCCCTTCCATGCCGACCTCAGGCATGATCAAATGCCGCGAGTAGCGCAGGATTTCGTCTTTGTTGAGAGTGACTGGAATTTCTGTAGTGGTGGTGGCCATAGAGTCCTCAGGTAATTCTAAATTGCTGGATTGCGAATCAGGCGATCAAGTCTGACCGCAGAAACGTCTGTCATCCCGAGCAAAGCGAGGGACCTTGGTTCCGGCTTGCAGCACCACCTAGTCGGGGATCACGAGCAGAAACCAAGATCCCTCGCTCCGCTCGGGATGACAACCGTGGAGGTATTTTGGCCGCCTCCAGCAATGGAAGGCACGATGGAAATATTATCACCGTCCTTCAGCGCGGTCGCTTCCTTCTGCAGATAACGGATGTCTTCGTCGTTGAGGTAGAGATTTACAAAGGCACGCAGCTTGCCGTCGTCGGCATATAAATGTCGCCGCAACTCAGGATGCTGCGCCAGCAAGTCGGTCATGGCTTCGGCCACGGTCGCGCCCTTCACATCCACCGTTGATTGTTTCCCCACGTACTGCCGCAAAGGAGTAGGAATATGAATCTTGCTCATAGTTCTTAAGAATACAGCTTCAAGGATAAAAGATGCGCCGGAGAATGGGAAGATTCAGGTCCGTAGCGCTTTCTAACGCTGCTACCATGACACCGTGCCCCCGCTACTCGATATCCGCCATCTGAACATCGAATTCCCCGCCGCCTCGCGGACTGATGGACAGCCGGGGACGGTTAGTCCCACACAAACCCTCCGTGCCGTGCGCGACCTGAACCTCTCCATCACTCCAGGCGAAGTTCTCGGCCTGGTCGGCGAATCCGGCTCCGGCAAGTCGATTACATCTCTCGCCATCATGCGCCTGCTTCCGCCGCAGGCGCGCATTTCCGGCGACATACTCTTCGCTGAAAACGATTCGGCCCGCAATCTCGCCACGCTTGCCCCGGACTCCATGCGCCAACTGCGCGGCTCGCGCATCGCCATGATCTTTCAGGAGCCGATGACCGCGCTCAATCCCGTAATGCGCGTGGGCGATCAGATC
>JBAPQU010000475.1:0-4229 GCA_049280795.1 Candidatus Sulfotelmatobacter sp. | reverse complement strand
GCCTACGCGCTCATTCCCTGGGTTGGCGTTACAGCAGTTGGCTACGGCCTGGGGCAGATTTATCGCTGGCCGGCGGAACGCCGCACGGCGCTTCTGCTGCCTCTTGGCATCGGGCTGACCGCAGCTTTCGTCATTTTGCGCGTCATCAATCTTTATGGAGATCCGTTGCCTTGGACCACGCAAAGATCCCCAGTCTTCACCGTGCTCTCGTTTCTGAATACGAATAAATATCCGCCATCGCTGCTGTATCTGCTGATGACGCTCGGCCCGGCACTGATTTTCTTGCGTGTGGTGGACTCCGGAACGCCGCGATGGTTGCAGCCCGCTCTCATCGTGGGTAAGGTGCCTATGTTTTATTACCTGCTGCACATACCGCTAATTCACCTGCTTGCGGTTGCCGTGTGCTATATCCGCTATGGGCACATTTACTGGATGTTCGAATCGCCAGGCCTTCGCCAGTTCCCAATCACTCCGCCGCCAGGATGGGGATACGCTTTGCCGATTGTTTATCTGCTTTGGGCGTTGGTGGTGATTACTCTTTATCCGCTGTGCCGCTGGTTTGCGGATTTGAAGCGACGTCGTGCCGATGCTTGGCTCAGCTATTTCTGAAACCGGGCCATAGGCCGGACAACTTGACTCTCCAAAAAGCCGATGGCCCCAGCAAGCCGGGGCCATCATAATTTCGTGGTGCAAAGCGCTCTGTCCAACTTCAGTATCGACAGCGGATGGAATGATGTCAAGTTACGGGAGGGACTATCTCTGTTTTGTCCCTCCCTTGAAGATTTCCCTTTGGCCTAGGAACCTGGGGAAATGGACTCGGCGGGATTCGAACCCGCATCTGCGGCTTGGACAGAGCGCCGTGTTTCCTTTACACCACGAGCCCTGACGCGATGTGAACACCGGAATGGGCTGCGCACAAGTGTGCATTGCACAAATTCCCAGATCGCGTCCCAAAGCGGGACAAAAGTTTTGAATATCACTCAGCGCAGCAGCTTACGTGCGGTCGGCCGCCAGAATCCGCTTTCTGATCTCCAGGGGCAGAGTTTCGCAGGCCGTGCGCAATACCAAACGCGGGGCATGCCCGCGAATCTTCATGAGATACGGAACTGTGCGCTTGGCGTCATACTTCGCGGTCTCGCGAAGCAGCCAGCCCAACCCCTTTTGCACCATGTCGTCTTCGTCAGCGAGGAGCGAATCGGAAAGCCTCTTAATTTCAGGGAAGAACATCTTCGCACGCGTGCCGCGGATCAGCGCCACACAGGCCGCACGACGATGCCAACGGTTCGTTGATTTCGCCCAGCGGAAAACTGTTTTTCCTCGCGTAGGCTTGGAAACGATCATGGGAGCAAGCAGATCATGAACGAGCGCGTCGTGGTCGGCCCAACTGCTGATGCGGTCGAGCCAGGACTCGAACAGCTTGAATTCGCTGTCACCAAATTCGGCGTCAAGTTTCTCCAGCAAGAACACAGCGGCAATTTTTTCTTCCAGTACGGGGCCGGTAAAAAGCTGATCGGCAACTCCAACGAGAAAATCGAGCCCGCGCTGTTTCCTCACTTCCCGCCGAAAATGCACTGACGCTCTGCGCAGGTCTCCCGTATACCAGCCGTGCGATTTGATTTTATCTTTGAAGAACCACTGCACTGCCGCCGAATGCTCGGCGGAGCCGCCGTCTCTCAGCGCGCTGCGAATCTGCGCGGCAACGTCGGCCGGCGACTGGCTGAGATCGAAAAGAGTTTGCTTCGTCGGACGTACGCGCGCCATTTTACTTAGGCTCGACTGTCCCCCTTTACCCGGATGAGCCGGTCGTAAATCCACAGCAGCAGCGTGGTGACGACTCCCACGGCGACCACCGACCACCACACGAATTCCGGCCGGTGCATTTCCTCTCCAAAGTGATGCATAAGCCAACCGCTGAACTTGCCTGCGACAAACGATCCGATGCCGAGCGGAAGAAACGCGAAACCCATATAAGTGCCCTGCTGCCCCTCGGGAGCGAGACGCGAGATGTAATCGTAATAGCGGGGCTGTTGCACGATCTCTCCAATTGCCACTACGACCAGCGTGGCCACCGCCATCCACACCGAGGGATGGACGATCAGCAGAATCCATGCCAGGCTCGAGATCAGCGTGCCCAGAATCACGGCGTGAAACGCCTGCATGTGCTTGGTCAGGAACCCGATCACCATCGTGAACAGGATGACCACAATCGGATCGGTGGCGAGGATTCGCGCCGTGTCCGCTTTCGGATCAATGTATGCGGAAATATATAACGGCAGCGCGATGAATTCCTGCCAGAAGACGACCCAGTATCCCGTGAAAATCAGCAGAAATAACATGAACCGCGGATTCGAAAGCACGGTAAGAAAGTTCTTTGCCACCTGGCCGAGAGTTGCAGTCTCGCCTTCTTCGATGCGGCGCGGCTCTTTAAAAAAAATCAGGACGAAGAAGAGCATGAGAAATACGCTCAGCGCGGCGATGCGAAAAACATTTTCCATAGCACCGTGGTTCTGCGCCCATGAGGCGAGCAGCGGTCCCGCTGTGCTACCCACATTTACCAGCGTGTAGTAAATCGAATATCCAACTGAGCGGACATTTTCCTTGGAGGCGCGAGCCGTA
The DNA here is from genome assembly GCA_049280795.1 of Candidatus Sulfotelmatobacter sp. GTDB lineage: Bacteria > Acidobacteriota > Terriglobia > Terriglobales > Acidobacteriaceae > Sulfotelmatobacter. Next base: position 1,613 of record JBAPQU010000475.1, on the reverse strand, counting down.
GTCCCGACCACGCAAGGCTTCACCAGAGCAACGCCCAGGGCGGGCAGGATCAGGACGAATGCCACCAGCCCCACCAGCGGCACGCTGCTGCGCAACGGGGCGAGCCATGGGGCGCCTAACGACCCCATCAGAAAATAGGCAAGGCTAAGGATCAGATAGGCAATCGAAAGCGCCCGGCGGAAGCCGAGACGGTCGGCGAGCGCGCCCCCGCCAATGGCAAGGAACCAGACCCACCCGCCAAACATCCCGGTAAGACTGCTGGCGCGCTCGACATCGAAATGCAGGCCCTCGTGCAGGTAGCGCGCCAGTACGGCAAAAACGGCGTAGTAAGAGAGCCGTTCAAAAAGCTCGCTGATGTTGGCGACCCAGAAGGGACGCTCAAACCCGGTGCGAATTTCCTCGAAGCGTTCGGAAAAGCTCAAGAGTGGCTCCCTGACAACTCGATTCACCGATAGCGGGCGCACAAAAGCCGCCGGGACGGCGGCGCTACCAAACCGTTTGCATACTTCTTCCGCCTAAAGTCCAGCCATGCGAATTACTTTATTGCGGCTGCCCTGGCCGGAGGCAATGGTAACGGAAGATTGGGGCGCCTTCAAAAGATTTGCGAAGAATTCGATGCAGGCTTGGTTGGCACGCCATCGATTGGCGGCGCAGTGAGCGCTGCAAAAAAACGCCTAGTTCAGGATGACGATCAAACTGCACCGCTACCTACCATGTCCGTGATAATCGCCAGCCATCGCTCTCGATGGAGTAGAATGTTCCGTTTCCACCCAGGAAATAATTGCAGAGGACTTACCATGAATCTCCTACACCGCAATATGTTGCCACTTCTCCTCGTGCTCTCCACGCTGCTCTGTGCGGTTGCTCTGCTCGCGGGGAACACACCGTCCCTGACCAAGCTCGATTATCCGAAAGCGAAGACGGTCGACCAGGTCGACGATTACCACGGCACCAAGGTCGCCGACCCTTACCGCTGGCTTGAGGACACCGACTCAGCCGACACAAAAGCCTGGGTGCAAGCCGAGAACAAGTTGACTTTCAGCTACCTCGACCAAATTTCCTACCGCCCGGCAATTCACGAACGGCTCACGAAACTCTGGAATTATGAACGTTTCGGTGTGCCCGAACAGCATGGTGGAAGGTATTTCTACCAGCACAATACCGGCCTGCAGAACCAAAGTGTTCTATTTGTTGCCGACTCGCTGAATGCCGAACCGCGCTTGCTTCTCGATCCCAATACGCTTTCCAGCGATGGCACAGTCGCGCTGTCAGGCCAGGCTATTACCGACGACGGCAAGCTGATGGCCTACGGCACTGCAGCTTCCGGCTCCGACTGGATGGAGTGGCGCGTCCACGATGTTGACAGCGGCAAGGATTTAACCGACCTCGTCAAGTGGGTGAAGTTTTCCGGAGCGTCCTGGAGCAAGGACGGCAAAGGCTTCTACTACAGCCGTTATGCCGAGCCCAAGGAAGGCGCGCCGTTGCGCGACGCCAACTATTTCCAGAAACTCTATTACCACCGCGTGGGCACGGCCCAGTCGGAAGACCAGCTTATCTATGAGCGCCCCGACAATAAGGAATTAGGATTTGCCGGCAGCGTCACCGATGATGGC
>JBAPQU010000474.1:0-8763 GCA_049280795.1 Candidatus Sulfotelmatobacter sp. | reverse complement strand
TGCGCTTCGCGGCAAGACGGATGCGACGGCAAGCATGGCGGACGTTTTCACGGCTCCGTCCATTCTTCTGATTGGGAACGATCCGACGGAGCAGCATCCGTTGCTGGCTTGGCAGATTCGCAACAATGTGCGACTGCATCGGGCGCGGCTTCATGTAATCAATTCCAAGTCGATCAAATTGCGGCGGCAGGCTATGAGCTTCACGCAAATTCCAGTAGGAACGGAAGGACAAGTTGCGGCATTCCTGGCAGGCAACGATGCGGCTGCGGATGGGATCGCTAGTTCCTCCATCAGCAGGGAAGCTTGGATCGCGCTGCGCGAAAAGCTGCGCGGCGAGCAGAATCTGATTATCGTTTTCGGTTCCGAGATTCTGGGAGACGATCTGGCAAGCCTTGTGAAATTCGGCTCAGAAATTGTCGGAGCCAGGTTTGTCTGCCTGGCGGACTATGCGAATTCGCACGGCGCGGCAGACATGGGTTTGTATCCCGATCTGTTGCCTGGATACCACCCGACTGCGGGAAACAGCGAATTCCACAAAGAATGGGGCAGCATTCCGCAGGCGGCGGGGCTCGATTTGCCGGGCATGATCGAGGCCGGGAAATCCGGTGCACTGAAGGCTCTCTATGTGGTCGGCTCAAATCCCGTTGGGCGGTTGAATATCGATCCCTTCGCGTTTTCGAAGAGCTTCGTCGTGGTGCAGGACATGTTTCTGACAGAGACGGCGGCGATTGCCGACGTTGTGTTGCCTGCTGCGAACGCTTACGAGAAGTCCGGCACGTTCACCAATACTTGCGGGGATTTGCAGCTTGTGAAAAAGGCCGGTGAGGTCACGGGCACGAAGTCTGACTTCGAAATGATCGTGCGCATTGCCGACGCCATGGGCTTTGATGTGCGCAAGCTGGTGCCATTCGGCGGCGGAACTTACGCCGACATGGGACAATCGCGCGGAGCGCAGTCGGGCGAAGCTGACCGTCATGCGGTGTGGCTCGAGGCGCATGGACTGGAGCCGAAAATGAGTCCGTTCGAGCCCACTGCGATTCTGGATGAAATTCAGCGGTTGGTTCCCGGCTACGATGTTTCCCGCATGAATCTGCTGGCGGGCAACAGCGAGCATACATCTTTGGAGAAAGCCGGGCCGGGAGTTGCGCACAGGGCGGAATCGATTGCTCCGGCGAATGACGATCTTTTCACTTCCGGAACCCTGGGACGTTATTCGCGGGCATTGAAATCAGTGGCGGAGAGCCACGAGGTCAAGCCGGCAGAGGTTGCGGCAGACTAATTAAATTTCTGAGAGGAAACACAGGCATTGCCGCTTTGGATTTTCATACTCGTGTCGGTGATTAAGTCGGCACTCGTCATCTTTGTGCTGCTCACCGCCGTCGCCTATACGGTGTGGCTGGAGCGCAAAGTCGTCGGCCACATGCAGAACCGGTGGGGACCCACGCGGGTGGGGCCGTTTGGACTGTTGCAACCCGCGGCTGATGGGCTGAAATTTCTATTCAAAGAAGATCTGACGCCGCCGCACGTTTATAAACCGCTATTTATAGCGGCGCCGATGCTCGCGCTGATCTTTGCGCTGACTTCGATTGCCGTGATCCCGTTTGGCAATTCGATCACACTTTTTGGTTACAACATTCCATTGCAGATTACGGATGTGAACATCGGTCTACTGCTGGTTCTGGGCGTGACTTCGCTGGGCGTGTATGGCGTAGCGCTGTCGGGGTGGTCATCGAATAATAAGTACTCGCTGCTGGGCGGATTGCGGGCCAGCGCGCAGATGGTCAGCTACGAGATTGCGCTGGGATTGTCCTTGGTGGGCGTGCTGATCCAGTCCGGCAGTTTCAGCCTGCGCGAGATTGTGGATGCGCAGGGCGGGCACTTCTGGGGATTCATTCCGCGGTGGAATATTTTTCACGGGCAGTTCTTCGGCTTTTTTATTTACTTGATAGCGGCGTATGCGGAGACCAATCGCATTCCGTTTGACTTGCCGGAAGCCGAAACCGAATTGGTTGCTGGATACCACACCGAATACAGTTCGATGAAGTTTGCCATGTTCTTCATGGCGGAATACACCAACATGATTACGGTGGGCTGCGTGGCCACGCTGCTGTTTTTTGGAGGATGGCATGGACCGCTGTTCGGGCCTCCGCTGATGCAGGCATTGCTGCCGGTGTTTTGGTTTGCCGCGAAGATTTTCTGTTTTCTCTTTCTTTATATCTGGGTGCGCGGGACGTTGCCGCGCTTCCGCTACGACCAACTGATGGCTTTCGGCTGGAAGTTTCTGCTGCCGGTGGCGATTGCGAATCTGGTGGCAACGGCAATTGCTGTCGCGTGGTGACAAAGACGAGTTCTCGGTTCTCAGTTCTCAGTAAAGGCCTTCGAGTGCCAGCTGAGATCTAGCCTTTTAAAGGCTTTGCTGAGAACCGGGAACTGACAACTGAGAATTGATTCATGCACCTCTTTTTATTTCTTGTGTTTGGAGCGGTTTGCGTCGGCGGGGCGGTGAACCTGCTGGCGCAACGGCATCCCATTAACAGCGCACTGTCGCTGATCGCGGTGATGGCCGCGTTGGCGGGCGAATACCTGCTGCTGGGAGCGGAGTTTGTGGCTGCGGTGCAGGTGATTGTTTATGCCGGGGCGATTATGGTGCTGTTCGTTTTTGTCATCATGTTGCTGAACGCCGGCGAAGAAGAACTGACGAAGGGCAGCCGTGTCGCAACTCTGCTGGGCGTACCGGGAATGCTGACCGGCAGCGTACTTACCGCGTGGGCGGTGCTGCGGCACTCCGGGACTGAAGCCGTGGCGATCGGCGCGTTGCCGGGATCTCCGAAAGATTTAGCGCAGCTTCTTTTTCACGACTTCCTGCTGCCGTTCGAAGTGACATCTGTATTAATCCTGATCGCCATCATGGGCGCGGTGGTGCTGGCCAGCAAGCCGGAGCGAGCGAAGGGGGAGGCAAAGTGATGGTGCAATCGTATGTACCTCTCTCTTATTACTTGCTGCTGAGCGGGTTTCTGTTTGCCTGCGGCGTGGTGGGATTTCTCATCAAGCGCAACATCATCACCATCTTCATGTCGATTGAGCTGATGCTGAACGGCGTAAATCTTTCGTTCGTGGCCTTCGCGGCGCACTGGCATGCTCTGGCGGGACAAGTGTTCGTCTTCTTCGTGATGGTCGTGGCGGCGGCGGAAGCGGCGGTGGGGCTAGCGATCATCATCGCGGTTTATCGTACGCGCGAGACTCTGAACGTGGATCAAGTGAACCTGCTCAAACTATGAATTCATCCCTCAATCTCTGGCTGATCCCGATTCTGCCGCTGGCGGGGGCTGCGATTAACGGCTTCCTCGGGAAGAAATCTTCACGCCAGGCCGTGACCACGATCGCACTCTTCTTTAGTGGCGCGGCGTTTGCGATGGCGCTGTGGGTTGCACTGCGGTTTTCATCTTTGACGCTTCCCTACCACGAATATCTAGCGCACTGGATTCGTTCCGGGAGCTTCAGCGTCGACTTTGCTTTTTATCTCGATCAGCTTTCGCTGGTCATGTTGCTGGTGGTCACCGGAGTTGGGTTTCTGATTCACATTTATTCCGTGGGCTACATGTGGGACGACCCCAGCTTCTACCGGTTCTTCAGCTATCTGAACCTGTTCATGTTTTTCATGCTGACTCTGGTGCTGGCCAACAATTATCTGGTGATGTTTATTGGCTGGGAGGGCGTGGGGCTCGCATCATATCTGTTGGTCGGGTTCTGGTTTACGAAAGATTCTGCAGCATCGGCCGGCAAGAAAGCGTTCATCGTTAACCGCATTGGCGACTTTGGTCTTCTGATCGCGTTGTTTCTTTTGATCAAGCATTTTGGATCGCTGAATTTTGAGCAGGTATTTCAGAGCATCGCTCCTATGAGCGCTGAAACCGCTGGGACCGGGCTGCTCACGGCGATCGGAATCTTGCTAATGGTAGGCGCCTGCGGAAAATCGGCGCAGATTCCCTTATACGTCTGGCTTCCCGATGCGATGGAGGGTCCGACACCGGTTTCAGCTTTGATTCATGCCGCGACCATGGTGACGGCAGGTGTGTACATGGTTGCGCGTTCACACGTGATCTTTGAGCGCGCGCCGACGGCGCTTACCGTAGTCGCGATCATCGGCACGCTGACTGCGTTTTTCGCGGCGACCATCGGCATTACGCAAACTGATATTAAAAAGGTTCTCGCCTACTCGACGATCTCGCAACTCGGTTACATGTTTGTGGCCTGCGGCGTGGGTGCTTTCTCCGCAGGAATTTTTCACTTGATGACGCATGCGTTCTTTAAGGGACTGCTATTCCTGGCGGCGGGATCGGTGATTCATGCCGTGGGCGGCGAACAGGACATGCGGAAGATGGGCGGGCTGAAATCGTTTATCCCGTGGACGTTCCTCACCATGGGGATCGCGACGCTGGCGATCGCCGGGATCCCGCCACTGGCGGGCTTTTGGAGCAAGGACGAAATTCTGTGGCAGGCTTACCAGGTCAGCTGGGTGTATTGGCTGATGGGATTGATTACCGCGTTCATCACGTCATTTTACATGTTCCGGTTGTTGTACATGACGTTCTTCGGCGACTATCGCGGAGCATCGGCGGACTCGCACGGCTCTCACGCCCGCGATGCTCATGGACACGATGCTCACGGGCATGGCCAACCGCATGAGAGCCCCATGGTGATGCTGGTGCCGTTGATGATCCTCGCGGCGCTTTCGCTCGTAGGCGGGCTGGTGGGAATCGGAAATCGATTTGAACATTTCCTGGCGCCGGTGTTCGGCACGCCTGAAGCCGTCGAAGCGGCTAGCCACGGCACTGAGATGCTGCTCATGGGTGTATCAGTCACGGTCGCTCTCCTGGGGTGGTGGCTGGCGTATTTACTCTATTACAGCCGTCCGGAGTTGCCGCAGAAGATTGCTGATTCGCTCGGCGAGCTCTATCAAACGGTTGTGCACAAATATTATGTCGACGAAATCTATGCGGCGGTGTTCGTTAAGCCGCTGATCGATGGCTCAACTCGAATCCTCTGGCATGACGTGGATCAAAAAATTATCGATGCGGCGGTGAATGATGCCGGTGAGGGAGCACGCCATGTTTCTGACGAGGCCCGCCATATGCAATCCGGGAACATTCGCTCGTATGCGGGATGGATTGCAGCAGGCTCGGCGGTGGTGATTGCGTTCATGATCTGGATGTGGACGGGAGCGCGATGAGCACCGACAATCTCAGCTCCAGCATCCTCACGCTCGTAACGTTTGTGCCGCTAGTCGGCGGATTGCTGCTGATGCTATTGCCTCGGCGCGACCGCGACATCCGGATTTTTGCGCTGGTGATTTCCCTCTTGACGTTTGTTTTGTCGCTGCATCTGCCGGTTTATTTTCATCGGGCGCGCGCGGGATTCCAGTACGAGATCAATAAGCCCTGGGTTTCCACTCCGAATATTCATTACCACATGGGAGTGGACGGCATTTCGATGTGGCTAATAGTGCTCACCACTTTTCTTACACCGCTGTGTGTGCTGATCTCCTGGAAGTCGATTCACGAACGTGTGAAAGAGTTCTTCATCCTGCTGCTGATTCTTGAGACGGCGCTGATCGGCGTGTTCACATCGCTCGACCTGTTTCTCTTCTACTTCTTCTGGGAAGCGACATTGATCCCGATGGCGCTGCTGATTGGGATTTTCGGGCATGAGCGCAAGGTGTATGCGGCGGTAAAGTTTTTCATGTACACCATGATCGCGTCGATGTTCATGCTAGCGTCGATCCTGTGGCTGTACGCGCATACGGGCAGCTTTGATTTTGTGACGATTCGCGAACAGATTGCGAGCGGGGCTGTGCCTGGTTTTCCGGCAGCCGCGCAGTGGTTATTTCTCGGATTTTTCCTGGCGTTTGCGGTGAAAGTTCCGCTGTTTCCGTTTCATACATGGTTGCCGGATGCGCACGTGGAAGCTCCTACGGCGGGCTCAGTGCTGCTGGCCGGTGTGCTGCTCAAGATGGGCACATACGGAATGCTGCGTTTTAATTTGGGTTTGTTCCCCGAGCAATCGCGGCATAACGCACCGTGGGTGATGACGCTGGCGCTGATCGGAATTATTTACGGCGCGTTGGTGGCCATGGTGCAGCCCAACATGAAGAAGTTGATCGCGTACTCCTCGGTCAGCCACTTGGGATTCGTGGTGCTTGGAATCTTTAGCTTCACGCAGGCGGGACTGAATGGCGCGATATTCGTCATGCTGGCGCATGGGATTTCGACGGGCGGTCTGTTCATGCTGGCGGGAATTCTGCATGAACGGCGTCATACTTACGAGATCAGCGAATTCGGCGGGTTGGCTGCGCCCATGCCGGTCTATGCCGCTTCGTATCTGGTGATTGTGCTGGCCTCGGCGGGGCTTCCGTTGTTGAACGGATTCATTGGCGAATTTCTGGTACTGAGCGGCGCATTCCAGGACAAAGCCGTTTACGGGATACTCGGCGCAACTGGCGTGATCTGGAGCGCGGTTTACCTGCTGTGGATGTATCAGCGGGTTTTTTACGGCAAGGTTAAGCATGCGGTGAACAATTCGCTAAGTGATCTTTCCGGCTTTGAAAAATGGGCAGTCTGGCCCTGCGCCGTGGCAGCGCTGGTGATGGGCTTGGCGCCGATACTCTGGTTGGGCGCGATTGATCCGGCGGTTCATGCGGCACTCACTCCCTTTACGCAAATCGTCAGCCGGGTGGTGGGACAATGATCGCGACTTTGATAGAGCCTCGAATCGCGGCTTGTCTTCCGGCCTTATTGCAGCCGCTGCCACAAGGGGTCGACTACGTTCGCATCCTGCCGGAGATTGTGCTTTCCGTTTTCGGCATCGTTGTGATGCTGCTCGAACCTCTGCTCAATGAAGAGACAGGCCAGAAGGTTCTGGGGCTGATTGCTCTGGTAGGCACGCTGGCGGGGCTTGGGGCTACGTGGTTCATGGCGCAGACTCCCGGGCTGGCTTTCTGGAACATGGTGCAGGTGGATGGGTTCAGCGTCTTCTTTCATGTTCTAGTGATCGCGATCGCCGCCGTCGTCATTCTTATTTCTTATGAATACATGGCGGTGCAGCGGATCAGGGCCGGTGAATATTATGCTTTGATTCTTTTCGGCGTGGTCGGCATGGCGTTAATGTCGTCGGCAGTCGAGCTGGTTTTGACTTTCATTGCGCTCGAGATTTCCTCCATCTCTTCGTATGTGCTGGCTGGATTCCGCCGGAACGAAGCTTCCAGCGCGGAATCGTCGCTGAAATATTTCTTATTGGGTTCGTTTGCCACGGCATTTTTTCTGTATGGAGTCGCGTTGATGTTCGGAGCTACGGGCTCGACGAATATTGACCGGATCAGCCAGACCTTGCAGTCCGGGCCGATTCCCTTGCTCGCGTTTGTGGCTGTGGCGTTCATGTTTGTGGGCCTGGGCTTCAAGGTGGGCGCCGCTCCATTCCACAGTTGGACACCTGATGTATACGAAGGAGCGCCGGCGCCGATCGTGGGATTAATGTCGACCGCGCCCAAGGCGGCGGCGTTTGCGGTTTTGTTGCGGGTGATGTTCGTGATTAACGCGCCCGGCAGAATCTGGCTCATTTGGGTTGTAGCAGCGCTTTCCATGACCTTGGGCAATATCAGCGCGCTGGTGCAAAACAATGTGAAGCGGTTGCTGGCTTATTCCTCGATTGCACATGCGGGCTATCTGTTGGTAGCGTTCGCTGCCGCGCCAGAATTGGGAATTTCCGCGGCCATGTTCTACACCGCTGCCTATGCAGCTATGAACCTGGGCGCATTTGCGGTGGTAAGCCATTTCGCGAACGCCGGCGAGCGTTACGTGACGCTGGAAGACTACGAAGGACTGGGCCGCAGTTCTCCGCTGTTGGCGGCGACGCTCACCATCTTTCTTCTCTCGCTGATCGGCATCCCGATGACCGGCGGATTCTTTGCCAAGTTCTACGTGTTCAGCGCAGCCGTGAAAGCCGACTTGATCTGGCTAACAATCATCGGCGTGCTCAACAGCGGAGTGGGCGCGTATTACTATCTGCGCATCATCGTCATGATGTACATGCGCGAGTCGCGGAAGGAGGTTCCGGTGATGCCGGTTCCTTTCGCACTCCGGCTGGCAGTGACGGTTTGCCTGGTTGCGACCATCTATCTGGGAATATTTCCAAACGGCACATTGCAGTATGCGCAAGGCTCGGCTCAGAAGCTCGTGCAGAAGATTTCATCCACGCCGCTTTCAGCAACGCCTGCAATGGCCGACAGGATTGTGGAAATCATAAAACCCGGCATTTGACAAGCGCCGCACACTGGGGCATGATGTGTGCTCAAATGTAGTTCTTTCTTCGCTGAGAGGGTGACGGTGGGGTTTTTGGAGGAAAATATGTCTGAATTCATTCGTAGAATGTGGGCGGAAGATGCGGGGCAGGATATCGCCGAATACGCTGTGATGCTGGCCGTGATTCTGGTTTTGGTGGTGGGCACGATTCGACTGATCGGCTCCAACGCTAATAATGCCTTCTCCAACGTAGCCAGTTCGATACAATAGCAGTTGCGTTGCATTGCTTTGGCGGTTTGGAATCGTAAGCAGGAATCATTTCTTATGATGCGGTTTACCTCGTTTACCGGGCAGTTTCGCTACTACTGGTTTACCAGAGTAGCGGCTGCGGCGGAACTTGCGGGGAGATCGAGTCAGCCATGATCGACTAGATTCAAGCAGGTTTCAGCCAAAGGCCGCGATCCAGGAT
>JBAPQU010000473.1:0-11410 GCA_049280795.1 Candidatus Sulfotelmatobacter sp. | reverse complement strand
GTGGTTTTGGCTGAGTTATGGCGGGGCGCTCAAACGCCTTCGGATCGTAAGTTTCTCTCGGCTTTGGCGAAAAACCACCCAGTTCTGACTCCGACGCAAGGGAACTGGCTGGAGTCAGGCGAGATACTGACCAAAATCCGCGCAGATCGAGGCTTCGAGCCGCATAAGCTCCGTGACCTGCATTTCGACGTTCTCATCGCCCTCACAGCCCGCACCCACGGGGCACGTTTTATCACTACCAACCGGGCCGATTTTGAGCTCATCAATCGGTACCGTCGGATTAAACTTGAGGTGTGGTGAAGGGCAAGGATCGAGTCTTCACCACAGAGACACAGAGTCACAGAGAAAATCCAAAACTCGCAAAAATCACAAGCAACGTCAAAGGCGATGGACAGGAGTGTCCGTCCCATACAAGGCACACGCCCAACATGAATTTCTCTGTCTCTCTGTGACTCTGTGGTGAAACTTGCGCCTATTTCTTCCGGCTGCGGATGGCTTCTCTGGCTTCTTTGTCGGCGGTGCGGCGGCGTTCGGTTTCGCGTTTGTCCCAGAGTTGCTTGCCTTTGGCCAGAGCTAGTTCGACTTTTACTTTGCCATTCTTGAAGTACATGCGGACTGGGATCAGCGTCAGTCCTTTTTGCTGGGTTTTGCCGATCAGCTTGCGGATTTCTTCTTTGTGCATCAGCAGCTTGCGGGTGCGGAGCGGGGCGTGGTTGTTCATGTTGCCGTGCTCGTAGGGGCCGATATGGGTGTTGAGGAGCCAGAGTTCGCCGTCCTTGACCAGGCCGTAGGAATCTCTGAGGTTAGCCAGGCCGCCGCGGACTGATTTGGCCTCGGTTCCGGTAAGAACCACGCCGCACTCAAATTTTTCCAGCAAGAAGTAGTTATGTGAAGCGATCCTATTAACGGCGGCATCGCGCTGACCGGATGCCGTAGGCTCGCGGCGCGGAGATTTCTCCGGGCTGGGCTTGGTTTGGTGTGTGGATTGGCGGGGCATGGGTTTAGTTCGGATTCAATCTTAGCAGCAAAGAACGGGGCTTCGGGCTTCCGCTATCGGGCTTCGGCCAAGCTAAGGCATCTGGTGGTCTGCGGTGGGAAGTTTGCGAAGAGTTCGAAGTGTTAGGGAGGGTTTTAGCCGAAGGCCGAGCGCTGAAGCCCGAAGCCTGACTTCCCCCGTTGGGACTAAGACTAAAGAGTGTAACTGCCACGGGTGCAATCACATGGGGAGTAAGGAATGGCGATGCTATAATCGCAGCAAAAGCACTCTTTTTACATGCGCCAATTGCGTCCCAGGTTCACGGGCCGAAGGCGTAAGAATGGTTTGTCCGGCGACGGACTTCCGGCGAAGATTTTTAGACGAGGAATGACGAATGAGACGTCTGATGCCTGCGGCCGTAGGGCTGCTGGTTTTGCTAACCATATTGCCTGCCATCGCCGATAAGGCCAAAGGTATCTACGAAAAGGCTGAGGATGCCGAAGCGCGGCAGAACTATGAGGCCGCTTACGATCTTTACAAGCAGGCTTACGACCTGAAGCCGAAGGACCTGCGCTATCGGACGTCGTTTGAGCGTATGCGGTCGAAAGCGGCCCAGGAAGTTGTCCATCAGGGACAGGTGTTGCGCGACAATGGCAAGCTGCAGGAAGCGGTAGCTGAATTCCAGAAGGCGATGCAGATCGATCCGTCGCTGTTTATGGCGCAGCAGGAGTTGAAGAACACGCTGCAGATGATTCACGATAAGGAGAATCCTCCGCCGCAGGCCGCGGGTCCGCCGCCCAGCCTGGAGCGGAGGATCAAGGAAGCAGGCGGCCCGGTAGAACTGGTTCCCATCTCGAATACCCCCCTTACAATCAAAGCCACGGACGACAGCAAGGTGATCTATGAAACCATCGGCAAAATCGCCGGGATCAATGTGCTGTTCGATCCGGATTACACCTCGCGGCGCATTAAGGTTGAGCTGAACGGAGTGACGCTGGAAGAGGCGCTGGAGATTACGGCGCTGGAATCGAAAACCTTCTGGCGTCCGGTGACGGGTAATACGATTTTTGTGGCGCAGGACAATCCGGCGAAGCGCAAGGAATTGGAACAGAGTGTTCTGAAGACGTTCTATCTAGCAAACCTTTCCCAGCCGACCGAATTGCAGGACGTAGTGAACGCGATCCGCGCCGTGCTTGACGTGCAGCGGGTGCAGCAGCTGCTTTCGCAGAATGCGCTGGTGGTGCGGGGCACGCCCGATCAGATTGCGCTTGCGGAGAAGCTGGTAGATGATTTGGATAAGCCGCGTCCCGAGGTTATCGTCGACATCGCGGTCTTGCAGATCAGCAAAGACCGATCGCGCACCTTGGGATTCAGTCCACCCACCAGCGCCACTGTCACTCTTCAGGCGAATGTAAACACTGGGACAACCTCTACTACCACGACCACCACCTCATCCACGGCGAGTTCCTCCGGTTTGGAGTTGAATACTCTGGGCAACCTGAACGCCACCGATTTTCAAGTATCGATTGGTTCGGCTAACTTGTCGGCAGTGATGGGTGATAGCGATACCAAGATGCTGCAGAATCCGCAGGTTCGCGCGCTTGATAATCAGAAGGCTACGCTGAAAATCGGCGAACGCGTGCCGGTAGCCACGGGATCATTTCAGCCGGGAATTGGCGGTGTGGGTATTAATCCGTTGGTGAATACTCAGTTTCAATATCTGGATGTCGGTGTGAACATCGACGTGACGCCGCATGTGCACGGGGACCGGGATGTCACGCTGAAGGTCTCGATGGAAATCTCCTCGGTTGTGGGCCAGTCGAGCATCGGCGGCATCAGCCAGCCCATCATTGGCCAGAAAAAGGTCGAGCACGAAATCCGTTTGAGAGACGGGGAATCGAGCGTGATCGGCGGGATTTTGGACGATTCCGAGACCCGATCGCTGGCTGGAATCCCGGGACTGACGCAGATTCCGATCTTGAAATATCTCTTTGGGCAGACGACACAGGACCGCGAGCATGACGAGACCGTATTCGTCATTACGCCGCATGTGGTGCGCGGAACCATGGTCACCGATTTGAATCAGCGTCAGATCGATATTGGGACGGCCAACACGATTGCGCTTCGACACGTAAGCAAGCCGGCCACACCCGCCCCTGCGGTGCAGCCTCCGGCGAGTCAGGCTCCGGGAGCCCAGGTGCCGGCGAATCCAAATCCGGGCCAGCAACCCGCTCCGGTGGCGAATCCGACCGGCGGGGGAGCTACCAACTTCCTGTTTGATCCGGGGCAGATTACGGCGGTGAAAGGGAACACGTTTGTCGTGAACCTACTGATCTCTGGAGCGCAGAACGTCTACTCGGTGCCGGTGCAGATGAACTACGATCCGGCCAAGCTGCAGTTGGTGAACGTTTCAAACGGCGGCTTCCTCTCTCAGGATGGGCAGGCCGTGGCGCTGGTGCATCGCGAAGATGAGACTACTGGAACGTTGCAGGTTACGGCCACGCGGCCGCCGGGAGCGGGCGGAGTTTCCGGCCAGGGCGCCGTGGTCACGCTCACATTTCAGGCGAAGGCCAGTGGACAGACTCCGCTGACCATTACCCGGGGTGGAGCGCGCGACCCCGGTCAACAGGCGATCACGGTAAACGGGGCGCAGGCATCGATCACCGTGCAATAAATCACGATGCAATAATCAATGACCGGCGCGTTCTCCGAGCAGAGAAGATGAAGCTACGCAGATTCCATCACGGGCAGGGAAGGCCCGAGCAGGGCTTTACGCTGCTGGAGTTGATCATCGCCACAGCCATCCTGGTGGTTCTCTCCACGATGGTGATTCCGACGGCGCGGCTGACCATCAAGCGCGAAAAGGAAAAACAGTTGCGGTTCGATTTGTGGGAGATGCGCGACGCGATCGACCGCTACAAAGATGCGGCCGATCGGGGTGGATTCCAAACCAAGGTGGATAGCCAGAATTATCCGCCCGATCTCGAAACGCTGGTGAAAGGCGTGGATGTGCAGGGCAAGAAGGTTCGCTTCCTGCGCAGTATTCCTACCGATCCCATGACGGGAACCACCGAGTGGGGTTTGCGTTCGATGCAGGATGATCCAGATTCCGACTCCTGGGGCGGGCAAAGCGTTTTCGACGTCTACACCAAGTCGCAGGATACGGGGCTGGATGGCACGAAGTATAAGGACTGGTAAATGGCAAGAAGGATCAAATCCGGGCGGAGCTTGACGGGGCGAATTTTCACGGGGCAGAAGGTGACTGGGCAGGGTCCCGGTTACACCTTGCTCGAAATGATGATCGTGATCGTCATCATCGGCATACTCTTATCGATTGCGCTTCCCATTTACAACCAGTCGATCCTGCGCTCGCGGGAGTCCGTTTTGCACAACGATCTCTTCGAGATGCGCAAGCTGATCACGCAGTACACCCTCGATAAACAAAAGGCGCCGCAGTCGCTGGATGACCTGGTGCAGGGCGGCTACATTAAAACCGTTCCCAAAGATCCAATGACCAACGAAGCAAACTGGGAAGCGCCCACCTGTGACGAACTTGAATCCGTCGATCAGCAGGATCCGGGCATCTGCGATGTGCATTCCGCGTCGAATGCGATCTCCAGCGAGGGCACTGCGTATTCCACGTGGTGAGCCTGCTCCCGCCAAGCGTCTGTCTCTCATAGTCTTTCAACTCTTTCAACATTGAATACTTCGACGCTTACCAAGTAACATCTATTTATGCCGGTTGAAACGGAACTCGCCCAGGCTTCCGCGTCCATTCGCGCGCCGCGCGGCAACTCGATTACTTGCAAAGGCTGGCAGCAGGAAGCTGCCATGCGCATGCTGATGAACAATCTCGATCCAGACGTCGCCGAGCGGCCGCAGGACCTTGTGGTGTACGGTGGAACGGGCCGGGCGGCGCGTAGTTGGGAGGCATACCACGCGATTATTGCGGCGTTGAAGAAGTTGGAGAACGATGAGACGCTGCTGGTGCAATCGGGCAAGCCCGTGGGCGTTTTCAGGACGCACGATCACGCACCGCGTGTTTTGATCGCGAACTCGAATTTGGTGGGCCATTGGTCGAACTGGGAGAAGTTCAATGAACTCGAGCGCGCCGGTTTGATGATGTATGGGCAGATGACGGCGGGCTCGTGGATTTACATCGGCTCGCAGGGAATTGTGCAGGGGACATTCGAAACGTTCTCGGCCGCGGGCGAAAAACATTTCGGCGGCGACCTCGCCGGCAAGCTGATTGTCTCCGGAGGAATGGGCGGGATGGGCGGAGCCCAGCCTCTGGCGGCGACTATGACGGGCGCGGCATTTCTGGGAATTGACGTCGATCCGGAGCGCATCAAGAAGCGGCTGAAGACCGGCTATTGCGACTTCATGGTCACGACGCTCGATGAAGCGCTGCGCATTCTGAAGAATGCGGTGCGCAAGAAAGAAAATGTGTCGGTTGGTCTGGTAGGGAATTGCGCGGACGTAATTCCGGAGTTAGCCGCGCGTGGCGTGGTGCCGGACATTCTTACCGATCAGACTTCGGCGCACGACCCGCTGAATGGATATGTGCCGAATGGCATGACGTTAGCCGAGGCCATTGAGTTACAGAAAAACGACCCCAAGGCGTATCAGGAAAAATCGCTTGATGCCATGGCGGCGCATGTCGAAGGCATGCTGCAACTGCAGAAGATGGGATCGGTGACGTTCGACTATGGCAATAACATCCGCACCTTTGCCTTTCAGCGTGGCGTGAAGAATGCTTATGATTTTCCCGGGTTCGTGCCGGCATATATTCGTCCACTTTTTTGCGAGGGACGCGGACCGTTCCGCTGGGTGGCGTTGTCGGGTGAGGCCTCGGACATTCACGTAACCGACGAACTGGTTTTGGAATTATTTCCCGAGAACCGCATCCTGCGGCGCTGGATTGATCTGGCGCGCAAGCGCATTAAGTTTCAGGGACTGCCAGCGCGCATCTGCTGGCTGGGCTATGGCGAGCGGGCGCAGTTCGGACTGGCGATGAATGATCTGGTGAAGAAAGGGAAGATCAAAGCGCCGATCGTGATTGGCCGTGACCACCTCGATTGTGGATCGGTGGCGTCTCCTTTTCGCGAAACCGAGAGCATGAAAGACGGTTCCGATGCGGTTGCAGATTGGCCTCTATTGAACGCTTTGCTGAATACGGCGGCAGGTGCGTCGTGGGTGTCGATTCACAACGGCGGCGGGGTGGGTATTGGATACTCGCTGCATGCGGGACAGGTCACAGTTGCTGACGGGACGGATGAGATGGCCAAGCGCATCGAGCGTGTGCTGACCACGGATCCTGGCATGGGAATTATTCGCCACGCGGATGCGGGTTATGACGAGGCGAAGGAGTTTGCGAGGAAGACGGGCGTTAGCATTCCGATGTCACGATCCTGATAAATGCATCCGCCTGCTAAACTGATTGCTGCTTGAGTCCAAACAGGAACGCCAAATCCCGAGCAGACCGAGCGTTGCTGCTGGCCAACATTGGCCAGTTGCTCACGTTACAAAACTCCTCAATTAAGCCCGGTCCACGCCGCGGTCCCGATCTCAAAGAACTCAACATCATTGAAGACGGTGCGGTGCTTTGCCTTGGCGGGAAGATTGTCTCCGTCGGCAAAACGAAAGACGCGCTGCGCGATCCCTGGCTGAAGAAGAATCGAAAGAAAGTTACCGAGATCGACTGCGCTGGTAAAGTCGTCCTACCCGGCTTTGTCGATTCCCATACCCATCCTGTTTTTGTCAGCCCGCGGCTGGTGGACTTCGAGAAGCGCATCGAGGGTGCTTCTTACGAGGAGATCGCCGCGGCTGGCGGCGGCATTCGGTCGAGCCTGGAAGGCGTCCGCGAGGCAGGAAAGCGGGTTCTGGCCGAAAAAGTTCTCGCCGCTCTGAGCGGTATGGCTGCTCACGGCACAACCACAGTTGAAGCCAAATCCGGCTACGGACTCACTGTCGAGTCCGAATTGAAATCGCTGGAGGCGATTCGCGAAGCTGCGTCGCGCTGGCCGGGAACGGTTGTTGCGACTCTACTAGGGGCGCACGTAATCCCAAAAGAATTTCAGGGCCGCTCACAAAAGTATGTTGAGACCGTCTGTAAAGAGATGATTCCGCAGGCTGCGAGGCGGAAGCTCGCCCAGTTCGTGGATGTTTTTTGTGATAAAGGGGCGTTCACTTCGGACGAGACCGAACGAATATTTGAAGCAGCCGCGCGGCACGGTCTAAGCGTGCGCGCTCACATGGGCCAGCTTTCTGAGACGCATCTTGCTCAGTTGTTGCGTTTCAATCCAGCGTCATTCGACCACATGGATCACGTCAACGAAGGCGATATCGCTGAGCTGGCCACGCATAACACAGTCGCCACGCTGGTGCCGGGAGCGAATTACTTTTTGGGATTAAAGGAATATCCGCAGGCGCGCAAGCTGATTGACGCCGGCGTTCCAGTGGCGCTGGCAACGGATTACAACCCGGGCACATCGCCGACTTTGAGCATGCCGATGGCGATGTCGTTGGCCTGCACGCACATGAAAATGTTGCCGGCGGAAGCGATTGCCGCTGCCACGATCAACGGGGCGTGGGCGCTGCGGATTGCCGATCGGAAGGGAACGATCGAGCCCGGAAAAGACGCGGATTTGGCCGTATTTGCGGTGGAAGACTACCGCGAGATTCCCTACTGGTTCGGCTCCAAGCGGTGTTCAATGACTGTGATGAACGGGGCGGTTGTCTGCCCACAGTGAACTTTTATCGCGAGTTCTCCGTATGTCTGAGCAGGGAGAGTGCGTCTCGAAATAGAACGGGTCGAACTCTTCTCACGAGATTATTCCCCTGAAGCTGGCTCTCTGGCGAAATGAATACAAATGAATCTCCGAGGAATTCTATGAAGCGAATATTTGCCGTAACATTTACCATGCTGGTGGTTTTGTCCGTGGCTGGGGCGCAGCGGCTGCCCGAGGTGGCCCGGCCCGAGAATTACAAGCTCACCTTTACTCCCAATCTCGAGGCGGCGACATTCGAGGGCGATGCGACGATTTCCATCCGAGTTCTCAAGCTGACTTCCGAAATCACTCTGAATGCGGTGGATATCGACTTCCACGACATCACAATCACCAGCGGCGCGAGCGTGCAAAAGGCCAAGGTGATGGCGGAGAAAGATAAAGAGATGGTGGTGCTTGCAGTTGAAAAGCCGCTGCCGGCGGGACCAGCCACCATCCACATCACATATGCGGGCATCCTCAACAGTGAGATGCGTGGCCTCTACATCGGGAAAGACGATCAGGGGCGCAAATACGCCGCCACTCAGTTCGAGGCCACCGACGCGCGGCGTGCATTCCCGTCATTCGACGAGCCCGACTACAAAGCGACCTTCGACATCACTGCGGTTGCCGACAAGGGACTGGTAGCGATCTCGAACCAGAAGATTATTTCGGATACGCCCGGTCCTGGCGATAAGCACACGGTCCGCTTCGCCACTACGGCCAAAATGTCTCCGTACCTGGCGGCGCTGGTGGTGGGAAATTTTGAGTACATCGAAGGCGAAGCCGACGGCATTCCTATCCGCGTCTACGCCACACCCGGAAAAAAGGAGATGGGGAAGTTTGCTTTGGAAGCGGCCGAGCACATCCTCAGTTACTACGACAAATATTTTAGCATTAAATATCCGTACGGAAAGCTTGACCTTATCGGCATCCCGGATTTCTCCGCGGGTGCCATGGAAAATACCGGCTGCATTACGTTTCGTGAAGTGATTTTGCTGATCGACGAGAAACAAGGTTCCGTCGATTTGAAGAAGGAAATTGCTTCGGTGATCGCACATGAAATGGCTCACCAGTGGTTCGGCGATTTGGTCACGATGAAGTGGTGGGACGACATTTGGCTTAACGAAGGTTTTGCCACCTGGATGTCGAGCAAGCCGGTTGAAGCCTGGAAGCCCGAATGGAATTTCAATCTGGACGATGTGAGCCAGGCAGGCGCAACCATGAATACAGACTCGCTGGAGAACACGCGTCCGATTCACCAGGCGGCAGAAACTCCGGCGCAGATTCAGGAATTGTTCGATGGAATCGCCTACGGAAAAGCCGCCGCAGTGTTACGTATGCTGGAGTCCTACCTAGGCGAGGAAACTTTCCGCGCAGGCGTCAACGCCTACATCCAGAAGCATCAGTATGCCAACGCCACTGCGGATGACTTCTGGGAGGCGCAGGCGAAGACCTCGAAGAAACCCGTCGACCAAATCATGCCAACTTTTGTAAAACAGGCGGGTGTTCCGATTATCAATGTAAAGTCGCAGTGCTCCGGTGATTCGACTACCGTCACGCTGGATCAACGCCGCTACTATTATGATCGCGAGAAATTCCAAGCGCCGAATAACGAGCTCTGGCAGGTGCCCTTGTGCATGAAGTCGTCAACCGGCGGTGCACCGAAGTGTGAACTGCTCACCAAGAAGCAGGAGACCTTCACGCTTCCCGGTTGCTCATCATGGGTGCTGGCAAATGCGGGTGCAACCGGCTACTACCGCGTTGGCTACCAGCCCGATGCAGTGAGAGCCCTCGCGAGTGACGCTGAGAGCAAACTTTCTCCGGCGGAGCGGATCGCACTGCAAACCGACATCTGGGCATCGGTGCGGGTCGGACGCGAACCGGTAGGCGACTATCTTGCCTTCGCGCAAGGCCTGGAAAGCGACCGCAATCGCGCCGTGCTGGAAGATGCTCTCGACAGGCTCCACTTTATTGACCAATATCTGGTAACCGATACCGACCGCGAATCATATCAAGTTTGGCTGCGGCAATATCTGTCCCCGATCCTCAAAGACATTGGCTGGGAACCTAAGCCCGGTGAGAGCGACGAGCAGAGTACGCTGCGAGCGCGTCTGTTCAATGCCCTGGGCCGCGACGCCCGAGATCCGGCGGTGCTGGCCCAAGCGCGCAAGATCGCAGACAAAGCACTGGATAATCCCGAGTCAGTTAATCGGGAACTTGCGGCCAGCGCATTTCGGCTCGCGGCTTTGGCCGGAGATCAGACGTTTTACGACCGGATGATGACGCAGTTGAAGAATGCGAAGTCTCCCGAGGAATATTACATCGCCCTCTCCACGCTGGCGCGGTTCGAGGACCCAAAGTTGCTGCAACGGACGTTGGACTACGCTGTCTCGTCCGATGTGCGTTCTCAGGATGCGCTGGGGTTGATCTCCAGCGTGATGAGCAATCCCGGCGGAGAAAAACTGGCCTGGAATTTTGTTCTGACGCACTGGGACGCGGTGCAGAAAGCCGGCGGTGTTTTTGCCAGCGCTCAAATCGTGGGCGCGACCGACTCGTTCTGCGATGCGCACATGCGTGACGAAGTTGTGGAATTTTTTAAGGCGCACAGAATCGAAGCGGCGGAAAGAACCTACAGGCAGTCGATCGAGCGAATCAACAACTGCATTGACCTGAAGTCGCAACAGGAACCGCAGCTCGCATCATGGCTGGGACATCATGGCACCGCGGTTGCCGGACAATAGATGAGGGCGATTTGGCCTCTCACCATGAATGGCCTGGTTGGGGTCAGCCTCGACTGGGCCGTTCCTTGCAAACGCAGCGGCTTTCGTCGTGTGAGCTTCCGCGGTTCTCCGCAGCACAGAGCCGTTGCTGGTTCGACCGTGGCGCTTGAGGGAATGCCGGGCTTTGCTATAATCAAAAGCGTTCCGCACGCCTCCGGCATTCGGAGTTTTCGTTCGGTCGGCAATCCCGCCCAAAATCAGCGTGAAGTGAACAGTCCTCGCAGCCCGCAGCCAAGCGGGTTTCGAAACGTGGCCAGGTAGCTCAGGTGGTAGAGCGCAGCCCTGAAAAGGCTGGCGTCGGCGGTTCAACTCCGTCCCTGGCCACCACATTTCAAAGCACTTAGATCGAATCAGCAAAATCGCTTCAGTCCGCATTCAGTCCGCTGTTAGCGGCAGTAGCGCCGCCAAGAATGGCCTGAAGGACCTCCCCTTGCGCCGTCATCCGGTCCGCGCTGACGCTGTGTGCATAGAGCTGCAGCGTCGTCTTCACGTCCGAATGCCGCAAGAGCGCCTGCACCGTCTTTGGATCGGTCTTCGAGCGAACCAGAAACGACGCCAGCGAATGCCGGAGATTATGGAAACCGAACCGACATGGATCGCCTGCGGCGATCACTCCCGCTTTGACCGCTGCTGGCCGGAGATAGTCTTCCACCAGCATGTTTGCTGCCCGTGGCTTTCTACCGTCTAGTCTGAGGCTGGGGAATACCCAGTCTTCAGGTTGTGGGTAGGGCGTGCGGATTTGCCACGCCCGCATGAATTCTGCCAGCAGAAGATGCATCGGAACCGGAGCTTGTGACGCTTTGCTCTTAGGTTGTCCGACCTTTCCCCAAGTCCAGGTACGCCGCACATGGATGAGCGATCCGTCGAAGTTCACATCCAGCCAT
>JBAPQU010000472.1:0-3791 GCA_049280795.1 Candidatus Sulfotelmatobacter sp. | reverse complement strand
AAGATAGTGCCGGCGGGACGCCGGCGCTACAAGATAGTGCCAACGAGACGGCGCTACGAAAGGGTGGGCACATGTTTGGAATGGGATCGAAGACGATTGTAGGTCTGGATGTGGGCTCTTCCAGCATCAAGGCTGTCGAGTTGAAGAAGAAGGGTGCACAGATTGAAGTGGCACACCTGGGATTGGAAGCGCTGGCCTCCGACATCGTAGTGGACTCGATGATCGTGGACTCGGGAACGGTATCGAGCGCGATTTCCAAATTATTCACCGACTGCCTGATCAAGACCAAGGCGGTGGCCACGGCGGTAAGCGGCCACTCGGTGATCGTGAAGAAGATCTCGCTGCCCTCGATGAGCGACCAGGAATTGGCTGAGACCATCGAGAAGGAAGCGGCCCAGCACATTCCCTTCGATCTGGCGGATGTGAGTCTGGACTACCAGATTCTGTCGGAGGAAGCGGGCAGCGCGAATATGGACGTGTTGCTGGTGGCTGTGAAGAAGGACAAGATTTTGAACTACACCAACGTACTCTCGATGGCCGGGCGCACGCCGTCTATTGTGGACATCGATGCGCTGGCTTTGCAGAACTGCTACGAGTACAACTACCAGCCGGCACCGGGCCAGGTAGTGGCGCTGCTCAACCTGGGCGCCAGCGTGATGAACATCAACATTGTGAAGGGCACGACGCCGCTGTTTCCGCGCGACGTCAGCGTGGGCGGGCACCAGTATACCGATTCACTGCAGAAGGAGCTGGATCTGAGCTTCGATGACGCAGAGTCGCTCAAGCTGGGCAACAAGGTCGGGACGGTGAGTGAAGATGCAAAAGCGCCGATTCTGCAGCAGGTGACCGAGATCATCGTGCTGGAAATCCAGAAGACGTTCGACTTCTTCCGGGCCAGCGCGGCGGGCGAGCACATCGAGAAGATCTATCTGGCAGGCGGTTCGGCAAAGGTGCCGGGGTTGATGGAAGCTTTGCGGCAGGAATTCTCGATGCCGGTTGAGTTGTTGAATCCATTCCAGCGCGTGGTGCCGCCAGCTGACGGACCTGGAGCGGAGCTGGTGGAACAAAATCCGGGCCAACTGGCAGTGGCGGTGGGTTTGGCTCTGAGGAGTTTTGAATCCCTATGATCAAAATCAATCTGCTCGAATCATCCAAGGGGAAAAATAAGCGCGGCGGCGGCAGCGGACCATCATTGCCCACGATGGAAATGGGCGACATGGGTTCGCCCAAGCTGAAAGTGCTGGTGGTGATATTGCTGGCGGGAGCGGTGAACTTTGTTTACTGGTACCGGCTGGACCGGCAGTCGAAGACAATCGCCGTGCAGATGCAGACGGCCCTGCAGAAAAATCGCGAACTGGGCGACGTGAAGGCCCGTTATCTGGAGCGGCAGACTCAGGCTAACAGTTACAAGCGGCGCGTGGACGTGATCGATTCCTTGCGTGCCGGACAGGCTGGCCCGGTCAACCTGCTTGCCATGCTGGGCGAGACGGTGAATGGAACCGAAGCAGTCTGGCTGAGGAAGATGGACGATACGGGAGCCAGCTTAAGTTTGGAAGGCACGGCACTGAGCACGGATGCGGTAGCCACCCTGATCGCGAACCTGCAGAAGACAGGCTTCTTTAAGAACGTTGAGATTAAGGAAACTTTCCAGGACGACGCGATCAAGGACATGCAGGCGTTCCAGTTCACGCTGACCTGCGAGAAGGGAAAATCGTAAGAGGCGGACCTATGGCGAATTTCAGCGAACTGTCGGGCATTAAGCAGTGGGGAGCGGTGATCGTGGGAGGAGCGCTGGTATCGGCGGCGCTGTTCTTTACGGTGTTCAAGACCCAGAGCGATAAGAACGCCGCGGCGGAGAAGACTTTGCAGGACAAGGTTCGGGAGAACAACGAACTCGAGTCCTACCGTCCCAAGCTGAAGGATATGGAACAGCAGGTAGCCAACCTTAAACAGCAACTGGAGATTGAACGGCGGATCGTGCCGGACGAGAAACAGGTGGACGGCTTCATCGAGACGCTGGACGGGGAAGCGCAGAAGGCGGGCGTGGAACTGCGCCGGTACTCGGCTAAGCCAGTCACCGCCAAAGAGTACTACTCGGAGGTTCCGTTCGATATGGAATTGGACGGTCCGTATTACTCAATGCTGAATTTCTTTGACCGGGTCGGCAAGCTGGAGCGCATCGTCAACGTCAGCGGACTGCTGGTCTCAAATACAAAAGACCCATCTGGGGCGAAGGTGAAGCATACCTACCAGTATGCGCCGAACGAAAGCGTGGTTGCGACCTTTACGGCCACGACATTCTTTAGCCACGATTTAGAGCCGGCCGGTGCGGCACCTGGAACCAAGCCAGTAACAGCAGCGGCAGGCGCGGGTAAATAGGAATCGCTATGAAGCTAACGATAACGACAGGCATTCTCGCAGTGGGACTGATGACGGGGGCGGTTTGGGCACAAAGCTCCCACGCCAGCAACGGATCAAGGGCTGCGGCTCCTGCGCACGCAGCGAAGCCAGGTGCAGGCGCACCAGCCAGGGCAGTTCCCGCTCCGGTGGTGCACAGCGCTCCGGCTCCGGTGAGGGAAGCGGTAAGACCGCGTCCGCCACTGGTGCCGCCGAAACGGGCGGTCTTGCGTCCCGCGATTACGGCGACGGCCGCTCCCAAGCATGCCGTGCCAGAGCCGGAAAAGATTGTGGCTGTGCCGGGCGTGGGTGTGGAAAGTGTGAGCAAAGTTGCAGAAGCTCCCAAGGCGCCCAAGCCGGAAGACAAGAAGTGGGCTATGACCGGGAAGCGCGATCCTTTCTTCAGTCCGGTGGTGCAAGCGCCTACGGGTTCGGGCTGCGCGACTGGAAAGAAGTGTTTGGAAATTGGCCAGATCAATGTGCGGGGCGTGGTGAAGTCGGATGGCGGCTTCATCGCGGTAGTGACCAACAGTCTGAACAAGGCTTATTTCCTGCGGGAGAACGATCCGGTATTCAACGGGTATGTAGTCAGAATCACGGGGGACTCGGTAGTTTTCCAGGAGACCGTGCAGGACAAGCTGGGAAAACCGATGGTTCGGGAAGTAGTGAAGCGACTCTTTACGCCGGCCGTTTAACGGCAGACGCTGGTGCAGCCGGGAAGCCGGAAGTGCCGGGAAAATCAAGTTCTAGCAAGGGACACGCGGGCTAGACCCGCAAGTTGGGGAGAGGCGAAATGCGAAAGCAACTGCTGAGTGTATTCCTACCGCTGCTGCTTCTGGGGCTGATGGCATCGGCCGCAGAGACTCCGGCGCCACAGCAAAACGAGCTGCAGCGAGTGAACGTGGTTCGCGGCACGGACGATGTCCGGGTCGAGATCAACGCTCGTGGCGCGATGACGCCCAAGCTGAGCACGGCGGATTCGCCGGCTCGAGTGATTGTGGATTTGCCAGGGACCGTTATGGCGACCGGGCAGAGCCGCATCATGGTGGGCAGCGCGGGAATCAAGGGAGTGCGCATCGGCATGGACGGCCAGACGCCTCCAACCACCCGCATCGTGGTGGATATGGAGCACGCCTGCCGCTATGAATTGACTCCGTCGGCAGACGGAAAGCTGGTATTGACGCTGCACACGCAGCGTACGACAGCGGCGAGCGCCAGCGTCCCCAGGGCCGAGACAAAGACCATGGTGAAGACCGTGGCGCAAACCTCGGTAGCGCCGACGAACCTGAGCATGTCTCCGTTTGCGCCGCGCGTGATGGAAGTGACGCCGAAGACGCAGCCGGTAGCGGCTGCCGCTCCGGTGGTGGCGACGGCGACGACGCCGAGCATAGTGC
>JBAPQU010000471.1:0-6609 GCA_049280795.1 Candidatus Sulfotelmatobacter sp. | reverse complement strand
CCCTTGCACCTTCGCGCTGTAGCCGGCTTCGATAGAAACTTTCACTCTCATGCTCTCCCGCGTTATTCAATGCCAAAAAGAAAAGCCACCAACTCTCGCCGATGGCCCTCAACGTCATTTACTTGTCAAACCGCATCAACGGACAGCGGACGGCCCCGATTCAGCCTTCCCGTTCCGCCTCGTCCTGCACTTGGTCGACACTGTCCCCGGTGTCATAATTCTGTAACCCTGCGTTCGCCGAAGCCGCCGGCCCGGGCGCTGTCACCCGGCTCTCCGAAGCAGCTGGCGCCGGCAATTGCCCTCCCTCAACATCTGTCCCGCCCCAATTTGTCACCGGCGGATTTTGGTCGCTCTGCTCGAACGATTGTGTTGTAGTTGGTTGCGCCGCTTCCGGATTGATCGCACTACTCATGACTCTTTCTCCTTCGCAAAAATGTGTGAATCGACTTGCCTACGCTTGTGAAACGGCATGTGGGCACAGCCGCCCCTGGCTGTCCGTCGAGCGCAGCTCGACGCTTTTTCTTTCCCGCTAAATACTGACGACCAAAAACCGCCGCCAATAAAAAAGGCCACCGGCTTTCGCCGATGGCCCTCGAGGCCTCGCTTCAACCCTAGTGAATCTCCCACGCCATGATCGTCGCCTCCGTCGGGTTATCCGCCGGAATCGTGATCCCATTGTTCAGCGTCCCACCCGCAGTCACGCTCTCCGCTGTTCCGCTGCTTCCGCCCAGGAACGTAAACCCCGCCGAACTCCCCCCGTAAATCTGCGCGCACGAACTCGTGCAACTGCTCGTGATCGCCAAGTAATACTTTCCCGGCTGCAGTGTCGCGCTCGCCGTCCAGCTCAAGGTCTTGTAGCCGGTGCTTGCCGCAAACGTAGTCCCTGCGGTACTCCCAAGGTGCGCCACAACATTCCCCGAGCTGTTCAGCACGCCAATATCGTAGGTATTGCTCGTGTTGTCTGCCGTCGAAACGCTGTACGTCACCTGCGTAGTAGTCAGAGGAAACGTCAGCACCACACCCCACAGTTCCACTTTATTCGCTGTACTCGAGAAACTAATCGCCGTACCCGTCGTGTTTGTCGTCAACCACGGAATCGTATACGACGCGCTGGTGCTGACACTCGATCCCGGCATATCGAGGAACATCTGCACCGTCGCACTTCCAGAACTTGCCTGCAGCACTCGGCCCAACACCTGCGTACCAGTGGGTGGCGTCGCCCCCCCGTCATGGCACAAAGGATAAAATCCGCTGCTCGCCGTGCTCGAAGGCACCACGTAATCCCCCACCACAGTCGCGGTCCCGTCGAAGCTGCAAAAAATCGACCCCATCCTCGCCAGCGTAACCGTCCCTGAGGTGCCGGCATTAGCTATCACCACGCCGATGGCTCCGCTGGTCAGCGCGCTTGATGGCTTCATCGCACAGCCCCCCGCAGTGAGCACCGCTAGTCCGTTCACAATCGTGCCATTCGCAGTGTCATTACAAAGTTCATAACTCTGATTGGCAAATTTTCCTAGCTCGAACCCGCTCCCGCTCGTGGAATTTCCCGCCGCATACACCGTCCCCGGGCGCAATCCCGTCCCGCTCCCCGCCGTGAAGCTGCCAATGTTATATGTCTGGTCCGTCCAGGGTTTGAAGTTACCGCTTGCATCCACTACCCACTTCAGTCCGCTGTTGATCCACAATCCCAATCCCGGCGCCGCTCCGGAAGTCGAACTCTCGCTCCGCACCACCGCATAATTGTCGGTCGCGTCAAAACCCAGCGATGTCCGCTGCCATGTCGAGCTGTTCGTATAGCTCGAGTACACATGGAAATTCTGCGCAGTGGTCCCGTTATACTCACCCAGGTCATTGGCGTCTTCCTGGAAAAGATTCGAGAAGTAGGAACTGGTCGCCGTCGTCGCTACCTTCTGCGGTGCTCCCGCATTCGCCGAAATATAAAAGTTCCCGTCGTTCGAGATGCCCAGCGCCGAAGTCCCCGCCCCCGCAGCCGCCATCGCTGTTCCGGGAACCGGTGAACTCACGGTCCACGGTCCAGCTACCAGCAACTGCCCGTTCACCGTCAAATTGCCACTGAAAATCCCGGCTGCGGCAGAAATTCCATCACTCCCTGAGTAGTTCAGTGTCGAACCATTATCCGTAAGTCCACTGTCTCCACTCACCGCCGCCCCGTTTGCCGAATACAAGGCCAGTTGAGTAGCCGTTCCGCTGTTTACTGTTCCCGCGCCTCCGCCGCCGCAACCGGTACAGGTTCCCGTCACCGTCAGATTTCCGTTGATGTTTACCGGCACATTGAACGTCTTCGCAGAAACCGTCAGCCGCTCCAGGAAACTCGCGTTGTCTCCAACATTTCCGATATAGGACGAAATTGCCACTGGCGAACCAAATGCCAGCTGAGCACTGCTCGGCAATCCCGTATTGTCGACTCCGATATAAGTATCGTTCGCATCGTTTGGCGGACGAAAGCCAATCGTAGCCA
The DNA here is from genome assembly GCA_049280795.1 of Candidatus Sulfotelmatobacter sp. Lineage (GTDB taxonomy): Bacteria > Acidobacteriota > Terriglobia > Terriglobales > Acidobacteriaceae > Sulfotelmatobacter. The sequence continues at coordinate 4,130 of JBAPQU010000471.1, read as the reverse complement.
GTGTCTTCGCGAAATTGGAATCAACCAGAGTAATGATGTGATGGGGTTGAATATTTCCTACCCCCGATGTCGGGTCTTCAAAATTCAGTCTTCCTTTGGTACCGCTTCCCGTACCTCGGTTATAAGAGCCGTCCGCCAGAAGCATACCTCCCACATTTGCCAGATTATCGGCTTTACCCTCCTGACACTGCTCCCAGGTTCCACCAAACAAGTCCCCTATAGCGCTGCTGTCTTCGCACTGACGCGCAAACACCTGCGGAAAAGTATTGCCATTTACCGACACAATATCGCTCACCTCCGTATCCAGCAATACCGGAGGTGTGAAGTATATCTGCGAACCATTTCCCGCAAGGACGATCGCGGCTGGCCAAAATGGCAGCAGTGGTTGCCAAGTGGGGGGATTCACAGTGTAGCTGGTTGTATTTGCAGAAGCTGTATCCGTGAACGTGCATACCAACCCCGAGCACTGCGCCTGTGCAACAACGACGCTTCCGCACGCCGTCGCGCTGCCTCCCGTGCAAGCCCCGTGAACCGGAAAGCTGGACGTATTCGCGGCCAGAGAAACTGAAGGCTGCATGCGCAGAATGTCGTAGGTAATTGTCGACGCCGCAGAACTCGGCGGAACGTGGGGGAATTGGCCCGTGATCGTTCCTGATCCCGTTGTCAAAGCAAATCCCGCCAACAGCGGGAAGCTGTATCCTAACGCGGAATCGTGCGCCACCACATAATAGTTGTACTGGATGGTACCCGTACCGCCCGTACTAGTGAACTGCGGCACATGGGCAGCCGGTTGTTCCCCACCCTGTACCTTCAAAGGCTGAACATTCGCTGAGTAAATGACTCCCGCGGCGCCGAAGTAAGTGCCTTGATATGGCTGTGTGCAAGGTCCTGCGCCTTCTTCCATGTAGATATTGTCAAGTTCTGTCCCCCCAAAATTACCCAAAGTTGTTCCGGTATTCACTGCCCACATACCCCAGCCCTGGATCACACTGTCAGTGATGCGGACGGAATTGTTGTTGTAGACGGTAACGCCGTTTCCTCCACACTGGGGGCCGATATTGGCCTTATCGATCCATATCACGGGCGCGCCCAAGTTCGCCGAATAAACGTACGAACCGCAATGATTGGCGGTGCAGGTAAGGCTCTGGCTGCCATCAGCGTCCAGATTCCGAATCGTCGCTGCCTCGTCATCGTCCTCCACAATAAACTGATTGAACTTCCCTCCGCCCCCCGACGACGACTTAACGTCTTCTATCGTTCCCGGCATCGCATTATCTTCGATCGCCGCATTCTGAATCGCAATCGTTCCGGGGCTCGCCTGCGAGGCAAGATTCGCGCCCGTCTGGCTATAAGTGATTGAATTCCCCGACACTGCGACCGGTCCGTGGCTTCCCCAATAACCCGGAACATCCGTGAAGTTGATGTTGATCCGATCCCCTGTCTGAATCGTGCTGCATCCCGGAGCTACCGTGATCGTGACCAAGTTCGATATTCTCTGCGTATTCGTGATCTGGCATCCATCTGCACTCACCGTCGAGGTAAAGTTCACGCCTCGCAGCGTCGTCCCGCCGTAATGGTTGGAATTCACCAGATCTCCCAGCACCACGCATCGGTCCCGGGTCGAGCACGAAAGCAATGTGCCGTTCCCTTCAATAAGCGCCCGGCTGCAATGCGCGAAGATTGACCCATATACCGGTAACGCATTCGAGATCGCACCCGTCGCCGGAAGAACGATGCGTGCATTCGGGTTTCCGCCGCTTCCATCCGGAATTCCGCAGGCGTCGTTGATCCCCTCCTGAATCCCGCTCGATGCGCTGCTCAAGACATAGGTCGCCGAATGTGTATTCTTCGGAGTGAACACAATCGTCCCCGATGACGCTCCGCTCGTGCACGTCCCGCCAGTCACCATCGCCGGCTCCGGCGTCCCTTGTCCGCTGATGTAGACGAAGTACATCGAACTCCCGCTCGTATCCACCCCCACCGGGCAAGGCGTTAGCGTAACCGTAGCCTGCGTTCCTCCCACCAGGCTTCCACTAGGACTCACACTCCAGTTGTCTCCCGGCGTCACATAGCGAATGCCGCTCAGATTGTTCACGCTCAACTGAGTTCCCAGAGGCTGCGCGATGTTCTGACTTGCCCCTGGGCCAGTAACAACTCCGCCCGCCGCTCCACTCGGCGTCGTTGGTGCATACTGCCCGGAGGACGACGAATACGCCAGCACTTGTCCATTCGCCGGCGTGCTCGACGCTACCGGCACGCTCTGAATCGCAGTCGCGTTTGCGCTCGATCCACACGGACCCCACGTCCCATTCCCCAGCAGGCAATTCAGCGCTGAAGCCGTTCCGCTTCCCAGCTCTCCCGTCGGTACCAACCCGCTCACCAGATCCGCCTTCACCACCACACTCGAATCTACATACTGTTTTGCCGCAGCTTGCAATGGCGCTGTCGGATTCCCACTCAGCGTCAGCGGTCCCGTCATCGCCCCGCCCGCTGACGGAACATAGTTCCCCGAACCTACGGTTGCCACGGAACTATCCACATACGCCTTATTCGCCACATCGCCCGTATTCACTGGTGCCGGCACATTCGGCGGCGCCACAAAACTCTTCGTTCCCGTCACTGTCTCCGTTCCCGCCAGGTGCACCACTGCGTTGTCGTTCGCTTTCCCCGCCAGCACTGAATTCACGTATTGCGCGGACACCGGCTGTGCCGCCGTTCCCGCACCAGGCGTCGTCCTCACCTGCGCCAGCGTTGCCGGAGAACTCGTCGGCACCACCCAATATTCCGTTCGCACTTCGCTCGGTTGCAGTTGATACACCACCGTGTAATACACGCCTGCAGGCGTCGCCCCCGCATTCGCCGATAGCGCTACATTCAACGCGCCATTCGTGCCCAGCGTTACATCCAAGGACCCCGGCGCCACGGCCGTTCCGTCCGCCGCCACAAACGCCGGCCACGTAATCACTAGGACGCCTTGGGCGGGACTGCCGTTCGCCATGTAGACCGTATCCACCACATTAGTCAGCGCCGGCCCACTCTGCGGAGCCACCGAAACCACGTGTGGCGAAGGTTCTGCTGCGCCCGGTTTTCCCGCTGAACTATCTGCACACGCCGCAACCTGGACGCTCCATGCCCCCATAAGCACCACCAGCGCCAAATACAAATAAAAGAGCCGCCCCGCCGGGCGGCATGTCTCAAACATACTTCCTCCCTCAAACTTGTCTAGCCTAACGTTGTCATCCTGAGCGAAGGTTGTGCTTCGCGAACGCGGAGCACAACTGTAGTCGAAGGATCCCTTGCCCGCCTGCGCACTGTCGGACCGGAAAGGCATTTCTATTACGCGTTCTGATTTCGTGCCAGCCGGGATTTCTTCAGGGGAACCTAAAAGTCCCCGTTAACTCATCCTCGTCCGTTCAGAAAATTCTCCACACTCCGCACATACACCCCCGCGAAATCGGCTACTGGTCGGCGCGTTTCAATTAAGTCCATCGCATCCTCCACTGTCCACCCCATCACGGCCAGCAGCGCCAGCGCCATCATCGGCGCCCGGTGCACTCCAGCCGCGCAGTGCACAAACAACTTCGCTTCATTCTTCTCCAGCGCAGCCAGCGCAAACTCCACGCCGCGTACGAACACGTCAGGGGGCTTCGGCTCAAAGTCATCGTCGACCGGATTCCAGCAGACCACAATCCCATGTGGCGCCGCCAGCGGCGTGTCGTCGAACTCAATCTGCATGTCGATGACGTGCGTGATCCCGGCGCGAGAAACCGCCGCCATGTTATCCGCCGTCCAGATTCCACCTCCGACCGCGATCCGGTCGGTCAGCCACGTTATATCCATCCCCACCCTGCGTCGTTTGAATCCGGCATTCTTGTCCGCCCGAACATTGTCCCGCAAGCGCCGCAGATAATTAGCACTCGCAACCCTCTCAGTCACGGGAGACCCACTCCCGCGATTCAGCGGCGCATCATTTTCCGGCTTTCTCCTGGGTGATCCCACCCGCGGTGAAACGGACAGTGCCGCCGGGCGCCCCTCGTTTCCCAGCCCGCAACTCCAGGGCTTCATTCTACGGCATCCTCTCCAACCTCATGGACCTGTCTTCCCATCTACTTCTCATTTTTTACCCTCGA
>JBAPQU010000470.1:0-5112 GCA_049280795.1 Candidatus Sulfotelmatobacter sp. | reverse complement strand
GCCAGACAACGCCTGGATCAAAACCGCGCAACCCCTGACATTGTGATAACCAAATCTTTGCCATTTAGCGATTGAGCCATCGGGCGATTGAGCAATTAAGGTTTTCAACTGCCCAATCACAAAATCGCTCAATTTCTATGCTTCCGTGAACTTGCCCTTCTCCACGCCCTGCCCGAGGACAACCGCCACATCGCGTCCCACGGCATTCATCACCGTCACCAGCCGTTGCGCCGGAGCATTAATCAGGAACAGCAGCTTGGAGTAGAGCTCTTCCTTCGACGGCATGCTGGCCAGCGCTTCGATCTCTTTGATCGAAATCACGCGGCCCTCGACCACGCCCACCTTAAAGGTGAACTCCGGCGTGTCTTTGGCGTACTTGGTGAGCGCCTTGGCCATGGCCACGGGATCGCCGGTGGTGTACGCGATAGAGGTGACTCCGGTTAGGCCCTTCAGGCCTTCCTCGACTTTGGTTCCCTTGGCCGCGAGCTCGGCCAGCGTGTTCTTCACGACCTGATATTTCGCACCCGCACCGCGCAAAGCCTTGCGCAGCTCATAGTCCTGAGCCACGGTCAGCTTGCTGTAGGTGGCGACGACGGCATTCGAAACGTTCTGCAGGTCCGCGCTCAGCTTCTCGACCTGTTCCTTCTTGCGTGCTCTAGTAACTGGCATTGCTCAACCCCTCTAATGAACTTGTGTGGGGACGGGCACTCTTGCCCGTCCGCCGGGCGCAGCCCGGCTCGCTCTTATGCTTTAGCTGCAGTCTCAATAGGCGAGGTATCTAGCAAAATCCCCGGCCCCATGGTCGAGCTCAGCGTGCAGCCCTTGATGTACTTGCCCTTCGCCACCGACGGCTTGGCCTTGATCACGCTGGTAATCAGCACCGTAGCGTTCTCGATCAGCTTGTCGGGCGAGAACGAAATCTTTCCCACGGGCACATGTACGAGCGCCGTCTTGTCGGTGCGAAATTCAACTTTGCCGGCCTTCACTTCCTGCACCGCCTTGGCCACGTCCACGGTCACCGTGCCGGTCTTCGGATTCGGCATCAGCCCCTTGGGGCCGAGAATCTTACCGAGCCGTCCGACAGATTTCATCACGTCAGGAGTGGCGATGAGCGCATCGAAGTCGGTCCAGTTTTCCTTGGTGATCTTCTCGACCATCTCTTCGCCGCCGAAGAAATCGGCGCCCGCGGCTTCGGCTTCTCTGATCTTGTCACCGCTGGCAATGACCAGAACTTTTTTCGATTTGCCCAGCCCGTGCGGCAGAACGACCGTTCCGCGCACCATCTGGTCGGCGTGCTTGGGATCGACTCCCAACCGCAAGGTAATTTCAACGGTTTCGTCAAACTTTGCGAATTTGACTTTTTGCAGAAGCGGCACCGCGTCCTGCAATGTATAAGGACGCTTTTCGACTGACGCGTGCGCCTTAGCGATGTTCTTTCCTTCTTTTTTCATTATGCTTTCCTCGTCTCCCACCGCTCATCGTTGTTCCGGTGAGCCGTAGTATTTTCGACTTCGAACTTGTAGCGCCGCCGTCTCGGCGGCACAAGGCCGGCCAGAAGCCAGCGCTACCCAACCACCTCAATGCCCATCGATCGCGCCGTGCCACGAATGCTCTTGATCGCGGTATCAATCGATGCGGCATTCAAGTCGGGCATTTTCTGCTTTGCGATGTCTTCCACCTGCTTCACCGTCACCTTGCCAACTTTATCTTTGTTGGGCGTGCCCGATCCCTTGGCGATGCCGGCGGCGCGCTTCAACAAAATCGAGGCCGGCGGAGTCTTGGTGATGAAGGTGAACGACCGGTCGCTGTAAACCGATACCACGACCGGAATGATGAGCCCTTCCATTTCCTTCTGGTTCGTGCGAGCGTTGAACTGCTTGCAGAACTCCATGATGTTGATCTGTGCCTGGCCGAGTGCCGGCCCCACCGGAGGCGCTGGAGTCGCCTTGCCCGCCGCGATCTGCAACTTTACGAAACCTGTAACTTTCTTTGCCATAATCTCTCTTCAAGCGAATGTTGTCGCTTACGATCTCCTCAATGAATTCAATCCAGCAAAAAGGGCCAGCATAATAGTTGGCGTAAGCCTCTTCTGCACCGGATCGGCAGCCAGCCCCAGACCCTCGATGCTGTGAGCGCCCAGCACTTCCATCTCGCCCGGCTCCGCCATTACCACCATGTCCGGCGCGGAATACCCGGCACTGGCGATATAGATCGCGGTCATATCACGTTCCATCACTCTTCCGTCGATCGTGCGAAAAGACATCCGGCGACTCGGATTCAGGCCCAGGCTTTCCAGCCGCGCGCGGGAAATCCAGCTAAACGCCGCACCGGTATCGACTAACGCCTCCAACTCCTGAGCGCTCTCCGGCCGGGTGGGATTCCAGACCTTAAACTTTGTCGTGAATGTGCCCATATCGATCGCCCTGCGCCTGCTACGCCACTTTCTCCACCTGGTTAAACTCCAACTCCACTGGAGTCGAGCGGCCGAAAATCGTTACCATGACTTTCAGTGTTTCGCGATCCTCGTTCACTTCGTCGACCAATCCGGTGAAGGTTGCAAACGGCCCTTCCGAAATCCGCACGGTTTCGTTCTTCTCGAACTTAACTTTCAACTTGGGCTTCTCGCGGCTGTCGGCCACTTTGTAGACGATGTGCTGCACTTCTTCGTCGGAAAGCGGCGTAGGCTGCTGCCCCGTACCCACGAAACCCGTTACGCGCGGTGTGGACTTCACCACATGCCACACGTGGTCGTCCATATCCATTTCGACCAGCACATAGCCGGGATAGAACATGCGCTCCGACGTATATTTCTTGCCGCCTCGCACTTCGGTGACCGACTCGGTCGGGATCAGCACTTTGCCAATCTTGTCCTGCAAACCAAACGCCGCGACGCGCGACTCCAGCGACTCTTTCACCTTGCGCTCGAAGCCGGAATAAGAGTGGATGATGTACCACTTCATGTTCGGATTGCGGGGCGGCTCGCCGGTTGCGGCAACGCCATCCGCGCCGGGTGACTGCTCCCCGCCCGCGGCAGCTTCGTTCTTTTCTTCGTCCTGCATGATCAAGTTAAACTCCGATTGCCTCTCTATTGCCCGACTTGGGGCCTTACTTGGGCCTACTTGAAATAGCTGTACAACGCTCCGACCGCCTTAGTAATCACTCCATCAATGATGTAGAAGTACAGTCCGAAGAGGGCCACCGTAACCACCACCACAGCGGTCGTAGCTTGCACTTCTTTCCAAGACGGCGCGGTAACCTTGCGCATCTCGGTGCGCACGTCGTTGTAAAACGTCTTTGTCCGCTCCGGCAAGGACTTTATCTGATCTCCGAAACTGCCGCCGGCGGCTGTAATTGAATTTCCCATTTTCTTCGTTTCCACTCCCATACTGTTCCTGTCCTGACCGCTTCCCAGCTTCCTTCCAAAATTCTGGCAGGGGCGGAGGGATTCGAACCCCCAAGTTCGGTTTTGGAGACCGACAGTTTAACCGTTGAGCTTACGCCCCTGTAGCCATTGAGTGATTTGTGATCGGGTCATTGGGTGATTGAAAAACCTTTCATGCCCGGTTTTTCAATCGCAAAATCACTCAATCACGCAATCGCCCAATTACTTCACTTCCTTGTGCGGCGTATGCTTGCGACAGCGGTTGCAGAACTTCTTGAACTCCAACCGCTCCGTGGTCGTCTTCCGGTTCTTGGTCGTCGAATAATTCCGCTCTTTGCAATCACCGCACTGCAACGTAACAATTTCTCGGGGCATAAAACAGCTCCTAAGCTCTTGACTCTCAAATCTGTCACAACATCGCTTCGTGCTTGCTGCTTCGTGTTCGGGTTTTGTCTTTCCCTCTCCACACGCGCCAGAGTTCGACTAACCCGCTCGTGATCGGACCCGAGAACCACAAAATCAGGAGGCCGACAAACCCAAGCACGAACTTTACGGCGCGCCAGTCCGACACTCGCACCTCACACGCCTTACTGCACAATCTCCGAAATCGTTCCGGCGCCTACCGTGTGTCCGCCTTCACGAATCGCAAACCGCAAGCCCTTCTCCATCGCTACGGGTGTGATCAACTCGATCACCAGGCTCACATTGTCGCCAGGCATTACCATCTCCGTGCCCGCCGGCAACTCCGCCACGCCCGTCACATCCGTCGTTCGCAAATAAAACTGCGGACGGTATCCCTTGAAGAACGGCGTGTGCCTTCCACCTTCTTCTTTGGTCAGAATGTAAACTTCCGCCTTGAACTTGGTGTGCGGCGTGATCGATCCCGTCTTTGCCAGCACCATGCCGCGCTCCACATCTTCTTTCGCAATGCCGCGCAGCAAAAGTCCGGCGTTGTCGCCCGCCATACCCTCGTCCAACTGCTTCTTGAACATTTCCACGCCGGTCACAACCGTCTTGCGCGTGTCGCGGAAGCCGACGATTTCCACTTCTTCTCCGACTTTTACTTTGCCGCGCTCGATCCTTCCCGTTACAACCGTGCCGCGACCCTGAATCGAGAAGATATCTTCAATCGGCATCAGAAACGGCTTGTCCAGTTCGCGCGCCGGCTGCGGAATGTACTTATCCACCGCCGCCATCAATTCGTCGACCTGCGCCTCCGCCTTGGCTTCCCCGTTCAGCGCGCCCAGTGCCGAAACCCGCACCACCGGCACGTCGTCGCCCGGAAACTTGTAGCTCTTCAAAAGTTCGCGCACTTCCAGTTCCACCAGCTCGAGCAACTCCGGATCATCCACCGCGTCGACCTTGTTCAGCGCCACCACCAGATACGGCACACCCACCTGCCGCGCCAACAGCACGTGCTCGCGCGTCTGCGGCATCGGACCGTCCGTCGCAGCGACAACCAGAATCCCGCCATCCATCTGCGCCGCGCCCGTAATCATGTTCTTGATGTAGTCGGCGTGGCCCGGGCAATCCACGTGCGCGTAGTGCCGGTTCGCCGTCTCGTACTCCACGTGCGCCGTCGCGATCGTGATGCCACGCGCCTTCTCTTCCGGCGCGTTATCAATCGAATCAAACGACCGGAACACAATCTTCGGATTGTGCTTCGACAAAACCTTCGTGATCGCCGCCGTCAACGTCGTCTTGCCATGGTCAATGTGACCAATCGTCCC
>JBAPQU010000469.1:0-3127 GCA_049280795.1 Candidatus Sulfotelmatobacter sp. | reverse complement strand
ATATCCTGCACACAGTTGAGACCTGAAAAGTTGGAGAAAGCTCCGTCGAAAAGACCGTCACCGACCAGCGAGCCTATCTTCTCGGTGGCCAGCACTCGGAAATCGACGAGCGCGTCAAGGCCCGTTGCGCCCGAGCGCTGGCGAGCAGCGTCGATCATTTTTGAGGAGAGGTCGCAGGCGACGACTTGAACACCCCGCGCGGCAAGATGGACGGCATCAACCCCCGTACCGCAATTTAACTCCAGGACCCGGATCCCCGGTTGAAAATTCTTGTCCAGTTCGCACCAGACGGCATCTCGTTGTATTTTTCCGACGATAGTCTCTGAAAAGATGCGGTCATAGTTTTCCGCGGTCAGGTCCCAATAGGCTAGGTTTGCAGGGGCTACTGGAATGTTCATGGCATTCTTCTGTGTGCAGTTGCTGGTGAAACCTGTTTGAAATGACAGAACAGGATGGCGGATACGCGGCAAGCAGCTTGGAACGACTGCTGCTTTCCCGCCGCCGCGAAAAGGGGTTCCTCCGCGTTCCCCATATAGAGGTCGACATGAGTGACGCACTCACAACCAAAAGAACTAAAAGTCCCGAGGATTTGCTCCGCCGAATGAGGCAAAGTGCGAACTTGCACTACGCTTTCCCGCTCGCGGAAGCCAGTTCGCCATCCGATCGCGTAAGCTTCAGGGTGAAGGTCGGTGACGAACAAGTCAGAGTCGGGTTTCATCACGCGTGAGTGCTCGGCGGCAAAACTGGCTAAATCTTGAATGTGTCCCAGAGCGAATGAACAGATCGAGAAGTCGAACGTCGAATCCTGGAAAGGCAGCCTCAGGCAATCGCCCTGGACGACCCTACCCGAAAGCTCTTTTTTGTCGCCTGCAACTCGAAGCATTGCGGATGACAGGTCAACCCCCACGGCCGGGAGCGCGCCTACCGCGAGGAGATGCTCGAGCCAGCGGCCAGTGCCGCAAGCCAGATCAAGAACGCGGCGATTCCGAAGGCTGGGCAGCAAGGGGAGGACATGACGCTGCTCCCGAGCAAGCAGCGGATTGGGAAAATGATCATAGCTGGGAGCCCAGCGTTTATAGCCATCACTTACACCGACGAGGACCGGAGCAGGAGAAGAGGGGAGCGGTTCGAGTTCGCAGTCGGATACAGAACTGCCGACACGTCCTGAACCATTCATAGGCTTTCCTCTTTCGGCTTGCGGAGGTTGATGAATTGTTGAATCCAGCGAAGTTCTAACGGCGCCGAATAATAACCAAGCCGGTACCTCCAACTGCTCAAGGTTTTCAACGCCATCCGTCCCCATGTGGGCAGCCGCAGATCCTGTATTGTCGGCCATCTGGAAGACACAACCAACTCAAAGTTATCGATACGCTCTTTGGTATGAGGCCGCAACCAAGGCGTGTTCGGGTCTTTCTGAGTGGCAAAACGTTGCCATCGTTCCGTAGCCCATTCGTCCGCGGTGGTTGGAAATTCAAACCGGTCCTCAACTCCGCCATACATTTGCTTGCGCTGGGGCACGGGCGTGTAATGTTCGACAATAATCTCCGACTTCGGATTCAATCGTTTCAGTTGGCGGATGAACTTGATGCACTCGTCGGTGTCTCCGTCTGGGTCTTTTGGATTTCCAAAGATAATCGAGAATTCCGGAATTATGCCGAATTTACGAATCCGTGCCGCGAGAGCTAGTGTGTCTTCGGCCCGAAGGTCTTTATTCATCTCTTTCAGGGTCTCGTTCGATCCCGACTCCGCGCCAAAAAAAATCATGGTGCAGCCAGCCCGGCGAAGGGCTTCGAAGGTAGCATCCTCATACTTCACAAGGATGTCGATTCGACCCTCGCACCACCAACGAGTCTTGAGTGGCGCAAGGCGGTCGGCAAGCTCGCGAGTGTGATCCTCACGCAAGAAAAAATTGTTGTCGTAAAACTGTACCGCATCTACTCCATAGCCTTGGACCAAATGTCGGAGCATTTGCTCAGTTCGAGCCGGGGATTCCATCTTCTCGCGGCTCCCCGAAAACGTAACGACTCCGCAAAAATTGCAGCGATAAGGGCACCCTATACTCGCCTGGTGCACTGCGGTGCGATGGCCTAAAAACGTAGGTAAGAGGTATTGCTCCACGGGCAACCGGTGATACGGATACCAGGGAAAATCACCGGGACTTCTCATGGGACGTTCTGGGTTGTAACAGACGCTTCCATCTGGGTTTTTGAAAGAAAGTCCTGCAATTGTCTTTAGGTCGCGATGGCCACGAATTGCCTCCAGCAGTTCAAGGAACGTTTGTTCCCCCTGGCCGCGCACCGCATAGTCTACGTATGCCACGTTAAGAGTGGCAGCCGTATAGTTCGAGGGAAAGTAGCCTCCCCACACGATCGGGACATTCGGAAACCGGGCGCGAACCTCGCGGCAGGTAGCCACGGCGCCAACGGTCTGGGGCCCGGGCATCACGGTGACGGCCAGCAATTCGACGGGATGCTCTTTTAGAAATGCCACTAAAGTTTCTGTCGGGCGCGGATCTAAGTTTCCATCGACGATGGCATATTCTTCTTTGCCTTCTAGCATAGCCGCAATGGATAGGATCGAGAGGGGTAGGCGGCGATTGCGAAATCGAGTTGCCTTAGGGTTGTAAAGAAGGATCATGGCAGTTCGGCGGACATCCTGTTCCGCGAAAAGCAGAATCGTAACCACTCACCGATGGGGAGTTGTCTCAGATTTGTAAAAGGTCTGCAAAATCTAAACCGACATAGCAATGACCCATACGAGAAATGACACGGATTTGACACTGTTGTGACAATTGGCCGTGCCCATGGTCCTACATTCGGAACTTCCCAGACCGCAGCAGTTGACGTCTGGCAAACCAGACGCACAGGGTGCAAGCAATTAGCGGATGACCCTATGCGTGAGTGGACACTGGAACCGATTGCCGGCAAAGAAAAAAGTCGTGCTCTTCTACCCACCGTACGACGGTCCCGCGCTCGGGGCTCCTCTCTCGCTGCTTTGTCTGGCATCGCCGCTGATTCAGTCGGGCTTCGAAGTTAAGCTTATCGATAACCTGATCGCCGCAGACTACGAGCAGGCGATCCTGCGAGAGACTGAAGATGCGCTGTGCCTGGGCATATCGGTGCTTACC
>JBAPQU010000468.1:0-9479 GCA_049280795.1 Candidatus Sulfotelmatobacter sp. | reverse complement strand
ACTTACCCAGTTCGTTCTAGGCGCGCTCTTCATTTTCCTGGGACAGGCCGGAACCAGCGTCAAAGGCGCGTACGACGTGCTAGTCAGCATGGGCGTAATCGTCTACTTCATTCCCTACCTCTATCTCTTCGCCGCCATGATCAAACTCCAAGGCGAGCTTGCCGGCCCGGACGTGATCCGCGTTCCCGGGGGAAGCACAGTAGCGAAGCTGGTCGCCGTTCTCGGATTTGTCACGACCACACTGACGATTGCTTTATCGCTGATTCCGCAGCCGGACGAGCCCAACAAGCCGCTGGCACTGTTCAAGATTGTTGGAGGAACAGGGGTTCTGTTGCTGGTTGGAGTCGGAATCTACATAGCCGGAAAAAGAAGAACAGAAAAATCCCGCCTGGAAACGTAATCGCTAGTCCAGCAAGAACCATGTGGGGACAGCCGCCGAGGCCGTCCACTGGCGAAGCCCGGTGAGCGACCAAACTACACCGGCGTCGCCGCCTTCCTCGCCGGATTAAAAAACGGCAGCGGAACAACCTTAACATCCGTCTTCAGCCGGATCGCCTCAATCGTGACTTCCATCTGCAACTGCGCCCCCAGCTTCGAATGCTCGGTCTCGACACTGGCCAGCGCGATCATCTTCTTCAGAATCGGCGACCAACTCGTAGTCGTAGCCTTGCCCACCTGTTTCTCTCCGGAATACAAAGGCACGGCTACACGCGAAGCCTGGCTCGGCGCAGCCGGAGTCAGCCCATAGCGTTCGTACAACGCCTCAACGTCGGTCCAATCCACTTCGACCCCGACCAACTGCCGCGCCACGCCATTCATGAAGTCCTGCTCCAGCGCCCGCTTGCCAATAAAGTTTTCTTTCTCCAAATGCACCATCTTGCCGAAGCCCAACTCATACGGCGAATATTTCTGCGACGGAATCAGCGCCTTCTTCGAGCTCGTGTAATCCACCTCAATCAGCAGCAATCCGGCTTCCACCCGCGCTACATCCAGCGCCAGCATTCCCGCGGCGTGCAGATCGAATTGTTTGCCTTTTTCCCACAGCGCATCCCAGACTTTCGCGGCCTCATTCCACGGCACCCAGATCTCATATCCCAAATCGCCGGTATACCCAGTGCGCGAAATGTCGACGGGGACGCCCGCAATCTTGCCGCGAGTCACGCGGAAATATTTTAGATTTGCGATATCGGCCTCGGCGACAGACTTCAGCAGCTTCGCCGAAGTCGGCCCCTGCAGCGCCAGCGCCGCAACCTTCTCGGAAATATCTTCGATCTGCACATCCATGTTCAGGCCGTTCTGCCGGAACCAGCGCAAGCTCGGGTCGGCCGCCGTCCAGCGATAAACATTTTCCTCCAGCCGTGAAACCGTTCCGTCGTCGATGACTTTGCCCTCTTCATCGCACCAGCAGCAATAAATCACCTGCCCCACTTTCACCTTGTTGATGTCGCGCGTGATCACGCGGTTCACCAGCCGCGTCGCATCCTTGCCCGTGATCAAATATTTATAGAGCGGTGAAATGTCGATCAGCGCCGCCGCATTGCGGATCGCGTTGTACTCGTGCTCGTGATGCACCTCATACACGCTGACCGTGTAGTATCCCGACCACTCGCGGTAATTCAGGCTATGGCAAAGCGGAAAAGTTCTCTCGTGAAATGCAGTTCCAATAGGCAAGGTGGTTTCCTTCGATGACTAATTATTTTCTTCGTGTACCTTAGTGCCCTTTGTGGTGTATCGACCCGCAGCCGGATTATTTCACGCTGTAAGTCGCGCGGCAACTCGCTCAGCCCCATGACTTCTAGTCATCCGGCACAAATCTACAGACAAACCCACGCATTCCCGATAGAATGACGATTCGACTTCAGCCATGCGCACACTCATTCCAATCCTGTCGAATGTCCTCCGCAACTGGAGCGTCCTGCCCAGCGGCCTCTAATACGCGCGCCCCAAAACTGCGCTAATATTCCTCGTCTGCATTCTCAACCAGCAATCTATCCACCCAAAGGCTAAGAGTTTTATGGCTACTTCATACGATGTAATCGTAATCGGCGGCGGCCACAACGGCCTGGTCAACGCTGCCTACCTGCAGCGCGCCGGAAAGAAAGTTCTGGTGCTCGAACGCCGCCATATTCTCGGCGGCGCAGCCTGCACTGAAGAAGTTTTTCCCGGCTTCAAATTCTCCGTGTGCTCGTACGTGGTGTCGCTGCTGCGCCCGGAAATCATCCGCGACCTCGACCTCCCACGCCACGGCCTCGAAATCCTCCCGCTCGACGGCACCTTCACTCCCATGCCCAGCGGCGATTACCTGTGGCGCGTGAACGACCACGGCAAGACTCACCGCGAAATCGCTCGCCACTCCCGCGTAGACGCCGAAGCCTACGACGAATTCGGCAAAGCCATGCAAGCCATGTGCCGCTTCGTGAAACCGATTCTCAGCATGGTCCCGCCCGACCCGAACACGCTCAACCCGCGCGAACTGATGAAGCTGCTCTTCATCGGCAAGCGTTTTCAGGGCATGTCGAGCTACGACAAGTACAACCAGGTCCAGCTCATGACCATGAGCGCCATCGATTTTCTGGATCAATGGTTCGAGACCGATGTCCTCAAAGCAACCATGTCAGCTTCAGGCATCATCGGCACATTCCTAGGCGTACGTTCGCCGGGCACCGCCTATGTTCTGCTCCACCACTACATGGGAGAGATCGATGGCGCTTTCCGCGCCTGGGGCTTCGCCCGCGGCGGCACCGGTGCAATTTCAAACGCCATTGGCGACGCCGCCCGTGAAGCCGGTGTCGAAATTCGCACACAGGCCGCCATCGCGAAAATCATTGTCAAAGATGGTAGGGCTAAAGGCGTAGTACTCGCGAACGGGGACGAAATCTACGCCGACACAATTTCCTCCAGCGTCGATCCACGGCTAACGTTCAACAAATTCATCGAAGCCGAACATCTTCCCGCCGACTTTCTCGAAGACATCAATCGCTTCAAATACCGCGGCTCATCCGGCAAAGTTAACCTCGCGCTCGACGGCCTGCCAAACTTCAAGTGCATGCCTGGTGCAGGCCCGCATCTGCGGGGCGCAATGTCGATCTCACCATCGGTCGAATACATGGAGCGCGCCTACGACGATGCGAAGTATGGGAATTTTTCCCGCCGTCCTTACATAGATATGGTGATTCCATCGCTCACCGATCCCTCCGTCGCCCCGCCGGGCAAGCATGTAATGTCATGCTTCGTGCAGTACGCGCCTTACAAACTGCGCCCGGGCTTGAATTGGGACGATCAGAAAGAAGCCTTCGGCGATACAGTCATCAACACCATTGCCGAGTACGCGCCCAACATCAAAGACATCATCCTGCATCGGCAAGTCATCACTCCACTCGATCTCGAGCGCGAGTGGGGATTGAGCGAAGGCAACATCTTTCAGGGCGAGCTTTCCCTCGAACAACTTTTCTTCCTGCGCCCAGCGCCTGGCTATGCGCGCTTCCGCACGCCCATTCAGAATTTATATATGTGCGGTTCAGCCACTCATCCCGGCGGCGGCATCATGGGCGCACCTGGACGCCTCGCGGCTCTCGAAATTCTCAAAGACAAGGGAGCGGCCTAACATGCCCGAGACGAAATCCGGCGCACGCGATATTGTCATCATCGGCGGCGGCCACAACGGCCTAATCACCGCGTTCTATCTCGCGAAGGCGGGATTCAAGCCGCTCGTGCTCGAGCGCCGCGCGCAGGTCGGCGGCGCAGCCATCACCGATGAATTTCATCCCGGCTTCCGCTGCTCCACACTCGCTCACGCCGCCGGTCCTGTTCGTCCGGATATCGTCCGCGACATGCAACTGGAAAAACACGGCTTGCGGATCATCACGCCGGAGACTTGCGTCACCGCGCTCTCACCCGACGGCCGCGCACTTTCGTTGTATCTGGATGCCGACAAGTCCGCCCAGGCGATCTCTGCCTTCTCGCAAAAAGACGCGGCAAAATATCCCGAGTTCGAAAAGTCTCTCGGCAAGATCAGTAAAGTAATCGCAAAAGCTCTCGCTACCACTCCACCTGATATCGATCACCCCAGTAGCGGCGATCTGTGGAGCATGTTGAAAACCGGCCGCGCTCTTCGCAACCTGGGCAAGCGCGATATGTACCGCGTCCTGCGCTGGGGCCCGATGGCCGTAGCCGATCTGGTCGCGGAGTATTTTGAAACTGAATTATTGCGCGCCGTCATTGCTGCTCGCGGAATCTTCGGAACGTTCCTCGGACCATGGTCGGCGGGGAGCAGCTTGCAATTGCTGATCCGCGCCGCCGGTGATTCTCATCCCGCCGGCTCCGCCTACTTCGCCGGTGGGGGCATGGGTTCGCTCACTGAAGCCATGGCCTCAGCGGCAAAAGCCGCCGGAGTTGAAATTCGCACCGGCGCAGAGGTCATCGAGATTCGCGTGAAGGACGGCGCAGCCACCGGCGTTCTACTCGGCACCGGAGAAGAAATCAGCGCCAAGGCCGTCATCTCCAACGCCGATCCTAAGCGCACTTTGCTCAAGCTCACCGATCCCACGCATCTCTCTCCCGACTTCGTGCAGAAGCTCCAGCACTACCGCGGCAACGGCACGGTCGCGAAAGTCAACCTGGCGCTCTCCGCCCTGCCAACTTTCACCGCGCTGAAAAACGGAGACGGCAGCGCCCTCAAAGGTCGCATTCACATTGGCCATGAGATCGATTACCTCGAGCGCGCCTTCGACGAATCGAAGTACGGAAACTTCTCGCGCCAACCTTATCTCGAAGCCACGATCCCGTCGCTAACCGATCCCACTCTCGCGCCCGATGGCAAGCACGTGATGTCAATCTACATGCAGTACGCGCCCTACAAGCTGAAAGGCGGTTGGGATCAAAATGGAGATGCCCAGCGCAAAGCACTCGGACAAACCGTAGTGCAGACGCTAGCGCAGTATGCGCCGAATCTGCCTGAGATGATCCTGACCCATCAAATCATCACGCCACAGGATCTCGAAGATGTCTACGGACTAACCGGCGGCCAAATCTTCCACGGCGATCTCGCGCTCGACCAGTTCTTCACCATGCGTCCGCTGATCGATTGGGCGCGCTACAAAACACCGATTATTAATTTGTACTTGTGCGGCAGCGGCACGCACCCCGGCGCCGGCTTAACTGGCGGCTCGGGGGCAAATGCCGCGCGCGAAATCTTGAAGCAACTGAAGAGGTAGGATCGGACAGGCTGGGAGCCCAAGACGCAAGCAGGGAGTTTACAATGGAAAAGGATCGAGCACCCGCAAAGCTCAAGACCAAAGGTTGGTCCTACTTGTCCGACTTAGTCATTCTTCCCTTGGGAGTGTTTCTCGGAGCTGTGGGACTACGCCCCGGGCCCTATAGCAAGAGCGACGCAGCGGGAGTGTTGGGTCTCGGTATCGGTGGGATGATGGTAGCACTCGGTGGCGGGGTCAGACTCATGCGTCGGATCCGACGGGGCGTTCAGCCACTTCGAATACTCGGGGCTCTTTCTCTTGGCTCCGCCGCTCTAGTCGGAGTCGTGGGTTGGATTTACTCGTCTGAGGCGAGGGACTACATACATTACCTTACGCACCGTGGCCACTAGCCCCGGTTTTTGTGAGACGGGGTGCTGTTAAATCACGAATGAAACCCTCCGCAATCCTCCTCGTCTCCTGCCCCGATGCAAAAGGCGAAGTCGCCACCATCGCCGACTTCGTCTACCGCCACGGCGGCAACATCCTCCATGCCGACGAACATGCCGACGAGGAATCCGGCCTCTTCCTGATGCGCGTCGAGTTCGACCCTAAAGATTTCGATATCGACCTCACAGAAGAAGATCTCACTGACAAAGACCTCTCCGACTTCGCGAAACATTTCTCTCCCATTGCCGAAAGGTTCCAGATGAAGTGGAGGCTGGCGCAGTCCTCGCATCGCCCGTGCATGATCATTCTGGTTTCGAAATACGACCACTGCTTAGTCGACCTCCTCTACCGTCATCATAGCGGCGAACTCGCCTGCGACATCCCGCTGATCATCTCCAACCACCCCGACAATCAGCCCATCGCCGACTTCTACAAAATCCCCTATGCGGTCATCTCGATCACCAAAGACAACAAGCAGCAATCAGAAGCACAAATCCATTCGCTCATCGAAGACCACAAAGCCGACTTCATGGTCCTCACCCGCTACATGCAGATTCTCTCCAACGATTTCGTCAACCGCTATCCGCAGCGCATTATCAACATTCACCATTCATTTCTTCCCGCCTTCATCGGCGCCCGCCCTTACCACCAGGCCTTCGAACGCGGCGTAAAGCTGATCGGCGCAACCAGCCACTACGTCACTGAAGTTCTCGACGACGGTCCCATCATCGAGCAGGATGTAGTCCGCGTGTCGCATCGCGATACGGTGGAAGACCTCATCCGCAAAGGCCGCGACCTCGAGAAAGTCGTCCTCTCCCGCGCCGTCCGCTGGCACGTCGAAAATCGCATCCTTCTGTATGGCAATAAGACCGTGGTCTTCTGAGACAGCGCCCAAAAAGATATAACTGCCACTACGCGGAAGTTCATGCACTTCCGGAGAAAAAGCAAGTGCCAGCGTTAGTAGTGTCGCTCCGCTAGTAACTTGCGGCACTGGTGACTTTCGTCTTTACTTAAACATTAGTAAAAGAATTCCCTCATCCACGGGAGAATCTCGCTTGCGGAGTATTGCTTGGCCGAGGACCTGAAGTTTGAACTAGCGATCCTGGCGACAGTCCAGGGTTTTTACCAGAAGCTGCTGCGCGACTCGCTTGGCGGAGATGTACCCATTCCGAGCGGGCTCGACGAAGTATCGCTCCGCCACTCCGAAGGAGATCTCCCAGAAACTCTTTCCCGCATGTATCGCTGGCTTCATGTGCTGGATATGGCCATCACGCCCGCGATGTTGCGGCAGGCGCTAACGCCGGATACGGATTCAGAAGTCGCCGAAGCCCTGCTCCGCTATTTTGTGCGGCGGCGCGAGCACAGCGAGATCGACCGCGATAAGACCGATCTTATTTCTACTTTTCTCTACCGCCATCCCCGCGTCGCAGGCCAGTGGCAGCAACAGGGTTACGGATTGGATGGATCGCTGCCTCTTTCGCCTTTCGAAATCGCGTTGATTGAAATTCTTGCCGATACCGATGTGCCCTCGCTTCCCGAAGAACACGTGCAACTGTTGCGCAACTTCGATCCGCTACGCGAAGAGATTGCCCGTTATCGCGACTTCAATGCACTCATGGATTCCGGCATCGTTTCGCGGGTGCGCGAACTGAAGCGCTGGCTGGATGGCTCGTTCTATCATCCCGGCGTGCTGGCTACAGTCGCAGCGCACAATGCCGCATTCGGCGAGCGCTTCGATCAACTTTTCGCCAAGGCTCTGGGCGAGATCAAACAATTTGCCCAGGCTCTCGATGAAATGGGAGGCAGCATTCTAAGCACGGTTGACGGCGTGGAAGTCACGGTCGAACATGTGGCCGCGATTGAGCAGAACGAAATGCTGCAAGCCGATTACGGCAGCGCGCTCGAGAAATTCCGCCGCGTCTCGCGCCTGAAGAAGGAACTCGACCGGCGCCCACCCATTCGCAAGTCGCTGCTCGCGCCTACCGTGGGCAATGCCATAAAGTCCTCGGGCGGCGCGGCTGCTGCTGCAAAGTCGGCGCGAGTTACACCCGCGAAGGCTCCTGTTCCGGCTCAAGCCTTTCAGCCTCCGGCCATCACCGCCCAGCAACTCTCCGTCGAAGAAGGCAAACTGCGGCGCGTCGAAGAATCGATTCGGGTCTTTGTCCGCGTGGCTGATCCAAAATACCGGCAGATCGTGCCCATGCGCTTTTTCAATCTGACCCTGAGCCCTGCCGAGGCCGAAGCCTACAATGCCGCATTCCTCGAGGAAAAAAGCCTGCGCGCCGATGTTGCCCGCACACTGATCCGCCTGGTTTCCTGCATCGCTCGCGTTAACACTGAACTCGAAGAACTCAAGCGCAGTCAAAGCATGTCTTCGCTGTGGAAGCTGCACGCGGACGCGCTCGTGGTCTTGCTCGATATCGCCAGTAGCACCACCGAAGACGCTGCAAACATCGCCAAAATGGCTGAGAGCAGCGATGCCTCCGCGTCAGCCAAAGCGATTGGAGAAACGATGCAGAAACTGCGACTCCGCTCCGATCTCGCCGTGAAAGCTTTAGCTCATCCCGGAAGTTAGAAGCTGCGCAATACCCTAATCCCTGACCCCTATCCCCTGAGCGCCGCGCGAATCCGCCGGCCCACAATCGCATCCTCGCCGGGCTGCAACATCCATACCCCAACCACGAGCGTATTTGCATCCGCGGGGATGCCCTGGTTCGGCTTCTGTCCTGTATTCGGGTTCAGTTCAATCGAAGGCGTTCCCTTGCGTAAAGCGTCAACGATCTGAGCAGTGGTGACACCCGTGACTGCCGGATCGAAACGTATAAGAAGATGTGGAACATGGTTGGCGATCTTCGGGACCACTATCTCAGTTCTAACTGAAGGAATGCCCTTCACGGCACTGGCGATGAGATCGGCTCGCTTCTGGTAATCGCCTTGCATCGATTCTTCGGTGTGCGCAAGAACCCAGTCGACTGCCGCGACCATCCCCACAATCTGCTCCTTCGCCACCTTCATGCCGCGGCCGATTCCGTCTCCCGGATTATTATTCTCCAGGGCCAGGTCCGTCAGGACCTTTCTGCCCAGAAGCAGTCCTGCGTTTTGCGGACCGCGTATTCCCTTGCCCCCGGAAAACGCTACAAGGTCAAAACCCATGCCTGTGTACTTCCATAGGTTCGAGATCGGCGGCATGGCCGCGGCCGCGTCCAGATGGCACGGAATCTTGTGCGCGTGCGCGACCCGCAGCCACTCTTCCCGACCTATCTGTGCAGTTCCTGCGATCCCATCTTCATCTTCCGCGGCGTTGAAGAAATTCGTCATCACCGCATTGCCTGCGTCGCACGCGCGCTTAAAGTCGTCGAGCGTGACCACCTCCGTCACCCGTGCCCCGCACAGATACATGGCCCGGTCATACTCATAGCGGTGCGCACGCTGCACGATCACCTGATTCTTCTTCCCGTCAATCGCCTGCGGCATGTCGGTGACCTCGATGTTGTTCGCGTATTGCACGCAGGCAGCGGTCGCCAGGCTGATTGCTCCCGAAGCTCCCGAAGTCACAACCGCCCCCTCGCACTTCAAGCGATGCGCAATGTATTCGCCTGCCCTCTTCTGCAGATCGTGCAGACGAACCGGATGGAGTGCCGCCTTCTGCACTGCCGCCAAAACCTCCGGAGGCATGCAGGCAGCCGTCAGCGTGGTATAGGTTCCGGCAGCATTGATGATCTTGGTCACGCCAAGCTTGTCGTAGTAATCCTCACCCTCGGACGGCGAGGCCGTTGACGAAGAAAGCGCCTTGGCGGAAGAGACCAGAGGCATCGCCCCCACTGCTGCGGCCAACGAACT
>JBAPQU010000467.1:0-11500 GCA_049280795.1 Candidatus Sulfotelmatobacter sp. | reverse complement strand
CCACGGCGCACGGCGTCTGCGGCGTCGCAATGCTGCATGGCCAAGCCGTAGTCGCCAAGATCCTCCGCCGCTTTGCCGATCGCGAGGTGAATCCGCACCACTTGGCCCGCTTCCAGCCCCGGCGTGGACAGGGCGGCTTGCATCTCTTGAAGCAGACCGTCATCATCGCTCGTGACGGGGCGGCACCGGACCAGATCGTAGTAGCATCCCGCCAGCAGCGGGGCGATCGCAATCGCGCGTTCGTAGCATGCCCGGGCCTCGTCGAAACGGCCAAACTCAGATAGCAGACTGCCCAGCAAATCATAGGCCAAGGCATTCCTCGGATCGGCCGCCAGTGTCTCTCGCAATACCTGTTCGGCTTCTTGATTGCGATCTTCGATGAGCAGAGCCCGTGCCCTGCCAAGGCGGCCTAAGCCGGTCCTGCCTCCGCTCACCGCAGCTCGCCGGAAACAGCCGATCGCCTCCTCGCGATGGCCCAGTATGTAGACCAGGGCGCCGGCGCGGAACCACGCCTCGGTCAAGGATGGAAGCAGCTTGGTGGCGTGGTCGTATGCAGCGAGTGCCCCGCCGACGTTGCCCAGCTTCTCGAAGGCGATTCCCAGGCGGAAATAGGCATCGCCGTAACGCGGGTCACTGGCGACAGCCCGCTGCAGTGCGGTGATGGCATCCGGTACGCAGCCAACCTCGAGGCAGGCAAGGCCGAGATCGTGCTGGATGATGGCATTGGCCGGCTGCAGCAGCGCGGCATCGCGCAACGGCGCGATGGAATCGGCTGGCCGCCCGGCCCTGAGGAAGTTAGTGGCCAACACAAGCAGGGGCGCCACCTGCTGCGGAACGGTTGAGTTTGGAGACTGGGACATGGGCATTCTTTGTCACCTCTCGCAGGAGGCCGGCATGTGAAGCGTGACCCGGGTGCCTTGTCCCGGTCGGCTCGTAATCTCCACATTCCCGCCGTGGAGCAGCGCGATACTCTGGACGATCGCCAGCCCCAGGCCAGTACCGCCCGAACCTTGGGAACGCGACGAGTCGACACGGAAGAAGCGATCAAAAACCCTCGGCAGGGCTTCCGATGGGATGCCGACGCCTGTATCGGAGACTTCGACGCGAATCGTGGAAAAATCCGGGTTCGAAAAATCAACGCCCGTTCCCAACACGATCTCCCCGCCGCGTGGCGTGTGCGCCAGGGCATTCGAGACCAGGTTGCCCACTGCCCTCTGCAAGAGCGTGCGATCCAGTTCAGCAATGACCGGTTCGTCTGCGACAGCAGTGGTAAGCGAGACTCCCCCGTCCGCAGCCGAGGCTTCGTAATATTCCCGCACTCCGCCCAGCAATTCGCCCACATTCACGCGCTCACGGCGCAAATGCGTCAATGGGCTTTCCGCACGCGCCAGAAATAGCAGGTCACCGATGAGATCCGATAACCGCACGGCTTCTTCCAGGCAGGATTCGATCACATCGCGATACTCATCGGCGCTTCGCGGACGTGCCAAAGCAACCTCTACTTCGCCGCGAATGTTATTCACGGGCGTGCGCAGGTCGTGCGCAATGTCCGCCGAGAATCTCGAAATGCGCTCGAACGATTCTTCCAGGCCATCCAACATTTGGTTGAAGGTACTGGCGAGGGATGCCAGCTCGAATGGATATCCTTCCGGAAGAATGCGTTCCCGCAGGTTTGTCGAACTGATGTGGCGTGCGGTCGTCGCCATTTCCTCCACGGGACGAATGCCGTGCCGCGCAATCTGATACCCGATCAGTGGAAAGATGGCGAAGGTCGCCAGCAGAATGACCCCAAACCAAAATCGATAGCGTGCCAGCAATGCCGCTTTTTGCGACACATCGATCGCAACCTGAATCGTGTCGGTTTGAGCCGTTGCGGAACCGACCGGCGCGGAAGCGCTGGTAACACGAAAGGCTCGGCCATCTCTGCCCTTCATCGGAATGGTGCGATCGGCCCGGTTTTGCGTTTGACTTGTTAATTGGCCCAAGTCGAGCAGATCCGCCATGCCCGGCGTGATCAACAGCGGTCTGCTTTGTTCGTCGAGCAGGCGTATGTAAAATTGTTCGTAACGTCGCGCAGCCGATTCCAGTTCTACTTCTTCCCGCAGCGCATCCGAGTCGTCCGGTCTTTCCCGCAGCATGGTGCGCAGAACATTTACTTTATCGGCCAGGAACAAATCGGTGCTTTTCTCAAGTTCGCTCACCAGCACTAAGTAAAGACCCGCCGTGGCGACGAACACCAGAAACAAGCCTGCAAGTGCGTAGCCGGCCGTTAACCGGAAGGCCAAAGTTCCCCACAAACGTGAGGGAGGCGCGAGGCTACTGGGCGGATTCCAGGACATAGCCGGCGCCCCTAACGGTATGAATTAATTTCAGCGAGAAAGGATCGTCCACCTTACTGCGTAGCCTTCGCACATTCACGTCCACCACGTTGGTGTCGCTGTCGAAGTTCATGTCCCATACCGCTTCGGCGATCAGCGTACGTGATAGAACCTCGCCCGAGCGGCGCGCCAGCAAGGATAAAAGAAGGAACTCTTTCGACGTCAATTCCAATCGCTGACCGGCGCGCGTAGCACGCTGGCGCAATAAGTCGATTTCAAGGTCCGCCAGGCGCAGAGTCTCTTGCGCGCGCGGAGGTCCACGGCGCAGCAGTGATCGCACGCGTGCCAGCAATTCAGAAAAGGCGAACGGCTTTACCAGATAGTCATCCGCGCCCAATTCGAACCCTCGTACTCGTTCGTGCACGGCATCGCGAGCGGTCAGAAAAAGCACCAGCGCGCGCCGGCCGCCCTGGCGCAGGCGAGTGAGAACCTGCCAACCATCCAACCCGGGAAGCATCACGTCGAGAATGACGAGATCGAACTGCAATTCCTGCGCCAGATGCAAACCATCCAATCCATCTCCGGCTACATCAACGACAAAGCCTGCCTCTCCAAGTCCCTTCTGCAGGAACTTGGCGGTTTTGGCCTCATCTTCGATAACCAGAATTCTCATGACTTGTTCTTCCGAACATCGCAGAAATGCTCCCGCGCACCTAGAAAGACAACCGCAACGCAAACTGAATCTCGCGCGGAGTCCCGGAGCCGACCGGGCTAATCGGCGTCGTTGTGTTGACGGTAGTGATGATGCTGCCGAACCCCGTGGTGTTCGACGGGTTGAAAGTAGACTGCGGCGGACCTAACTGCGGGTGGTTGAAGATGTTGAAGAACTCGGAGCGAAACTCAAGACTTGCGCGCTCTGAAAGCGAGATGCGTTTAGCGAGGCCGAGATCCACTTGCCAGGTGCCCGGTCCGCGGAGGAGGTCGCGCGGCGCGGTGCCGAATTCTCCAGCCGGGGTAGCAAACGCTGCGGGATTGATCCACTCCGCGATGCTTCTTCCCTCTGGCGGAGTGAGAGAAACGCCTGGAACCAGATCGGGACGTTCCGTGCCGGTGGCGCCGTCCGGCGCGGTGTAACTGCTGGGCATCAGCACATTCACCGGGAAGCCGGTGCGTGCCAGGGCGGTTGTCGTCAGCTCCCAGTTGCCTGCGATCGCGGTTGCAATCCCGCCGTCATGCAGCATCGGCTTGCCATAGCCGAAGGGCAACTGATAGACCGCATTGCCATTGATCACATGGGTGGCGTCCCAGGTGCCGCTGGCACGATCACAGCTTAGGCACAACGGGTTCTGCGCCGATATTTCGTCGCCATCGCCGCTGCCGTTGGAGCCATTGTCGATCTCGTGTGAATAAGTGTAATTGGCCGTCACTAGCAGTCCGTGAGTGAACGTGCGCCGCAATGCGACGGAAAGGGCATTGTACGAGCTCATGCCGACTGAGCCGCGCCACGGTATGGCGGGAGCGAAGGCCGAATATTGCACCACCCCCGTGGCCGGATCGATCAGGTTCACCACGTTCGTATCCAGCAGATGCACGCCGTGGCTTCCCAGGTAGTAAACCGTACCCACGAGGTTCGCAGGCAACTCCCGCTGCACCGAGGCGCTCCACTGCTCAACATAGGAGTCCTTGCGATTCCGTTGTTCTGCGTTCGGCGATAGGGTTCCGGGGCCAGTAAAAAACGGATCGACCGGATACGTGAGTTGCACGCTGGAACTGCTCTTCGCGGAAAACGAAGGCACTTCGTTTTTGGCGGGCAGATTCTGATCGTCCAATTGTCCATCTTCGTGGTAGATGCCGAATCCGCCTCGAATTACCGTCTGGCCGCCCTTCCAGGGCGTCCAGGCAAAAGCCACGCGGGGATCGACATCTCCGTAGTTCTGCTGGCCGAAGCTGGCGCCGATGCCGCAGAATCCCTGCGGTCCGCAGGTGGCGAAATCGAAGGGGTTGGCCAACCCCTTCGCCTCATGGAAGAGATCGAACACGGTATAGCGGATGCCCAAATTCAGGGTTAGGTTGGGGCTCCACTTATACTCGTCCTGCGCGTAGCCGGCGTAGTCATTCTTGCGCAGGTGGTTGACCGGCAAAGCTCCTGACAAGCTGGCTCTGTTTACCTGATCCGCCGCCAGATCCTCGATCGTGGGAAACGTAATTTTTCCGTGTTCTCCGGACTCCTGATTCAATTGAACGCGGCGGATCTCCCCTCCAAACTTGAAAGTATGCCGGCCGTGAGCCCACGTCACGTTGTCGATCCACGAAAATGTGTTGCCCACGTAGATGCTGCTGTAATCGTAGTTCTGGGTGATGAATCCCGGCCCCGGACCGGTGGCAATCGCAACCTCATAGATGGTGTCGTTCTTACCCAAGTTGTAAGTGTTCGAGGTGGCGCGATTGAATCCAAACTTGGCTTCGTTCACCAGCGTGGGACTGAAGATGTGCAGCAATTCGAGCGCGCCGTTCACCGGCGAAGACACCTTCTGCTGCAAGTCCGTCGCGGCAGCCGAAAACGGCTGGGTATCCACCGACCGGTCGTAATTGAATCGCATGAAGGCTGTGGTCGCTGCCGAGAAGCGTTGGTCGAGGCGCAGCATCGCTGACCCCTCGTTGACCACCTGCGTGCATGAACAAGTCAGCAGGTCATAATCCGCGTAGTTCGGGTCGCCCGGGTCGGTGGCCGGCGTCCAGGGCGTCAGAATTGTCTTTTGGCCTGCTCCCGGAAAGGCGTCGATGAGCCCGGAGACCGGAGATGAGGCCGGAACTGTTGCAATCAGTGCCGCGCTCGGCACATCTCCGCTGACTGGATAACCCCAGTTTTGCCGGTAGATTTCCGAAGCGATGAAGAAGAACGTCTTGTCACGCTTGATGGGCCCGCCCAATGCTCCGCCGAACTGATTCAGGCGAAGCGGCTGCTGGGTTTCCTTGTTGGAAGCCCATTCAGGCAGTGGTGCGTCAAAAACGTCGTTACGCAAATACTCGAACAGGCGGCCGTGGAAGCGGTTTGTTCCCGAGGGCGAGGTAACGGCCAGTTGCGGCCCGCCAGTTGCGCCCTCCTCGGCGGTTGCCATCAGCGAATCCACTCGGAACTCCTCGATTGCGTCCAGCGGAATCGCAAGCCGTACCCAGGGGCGCTGCGTCTGGTTTACCACGCTCGTTGAGTCAATACCGTCGTAGGTCCAGTTGCTGTCGTCCAGGCCGCGTCCAGCAAACCGAATCGTCCGCTGGTTGCTGCCGCCGGTGTCAATGGCGCCGGGGACGAAAGCCGTCAGCGCAGCCCAGTTGCGGCCATTTAGCGGCAATTCATCAGCCTGCTCCTTCTCAATCAAACCGGTCACCGCGCTGGTGTTGCGGTCCATCAGCGCCGAACTGGCGGATACTTCCACGCGTTCGTCGCGGCCGGTAACTTGCAAAGTCGCATCCAGCGTTCGCGTGCGGCCGATCACCTCTTCGACATCAACGAACGTGAGCGACTTGAAGCCGTCATGCTCAAATGTGATGGTGTAGATTCCGACCGGCAACTCTGGGATATCGTACGCTCCGGTCGAAGAGGAAACGGTCTTGCGTTCCAGCCCGGTTGCACTCTGTACAGCAGTGACCCGGGCCTGCGGCAAAACACTTCCCGAGGAATCGGTGACAATGCCATTCAGTCCCGCTCGGTCCACCTGAGCGAGTGACGAGCACGCAAAACATAAGATGATGGCGACAAGGCAGAAGATTTGAGTGATTGGAAGACGATGTTGACGGCCTCGCAGGCTGGAAATGAAGGCGGTCGAAATGCAATTTCTGCGAAGCAGATCATAGGAGAATTCGCGTGGTTTCATAGCTGGTTTTCCTTCCGCAGCCGTTGATGATACTGCGGATCTCACCACCAGTCTCCCTTATAGAAGCTCAACGCTGCTCTGGAATTAAGAGCTCTGGCGGCACAGCGTTGCCCGCGGAGTACGGTGCTGAATTCGCCGCGTAGGGCTGAAAGACCAGGCTCGCCTCAAGCGGGGAACTACGGCAACAATCCTAACGTGCGCATAGTTACGAAAAGTTGACGCGAATGTGAATTTAAGGTGAAAAGAAATCCACAGCCAAGTCCGCGCCGTTGCCCCTCTGCGCGGCTGCGAGCCAAATTCGATACCGTCAACAATGGCGACCCCTGATCGCCTTCGTTCAAGCCGTACTATGATGCGGACACCGGCGCATCAGAGATGTATGTTGACAACTCTGCACAGCGCCTCCACACCAGCTAGAGATCCGGGGGCTGGCATTAAGTCGAATTGGGTCGGCAGTTCGGCATTCCCAACTTTCTATTTCAAAGGGACGGGACCCTGAGCGGGTAGTCTGGGAGGCAATTCGTTTACATGGCAGGGCGCCATTTTCGATACTACAGGGGGCGGATTTATTTCCATACTTTCCACGCTGGCTTCCGATCCTCCAGAGATACATGGCGGGATAGGCATGGTCGCCAGGTTTTGGCACGGAGTTTCTAGCCAATCAGCAAGCGCGCCGGAAACGATGATTCACAATTTCTACCTCGCCGAAAAAAGCGGGGCGCAAAGATGGATCGATCACGGGCAAACAACTCGTTGTTGATTTAGTGCGACAATCGTTTTCTCGGATAGTCCGGGCTGAAGACGAGCATACAGCACCGAATATGTGTCCGTGTTTCCTCCTTCTTCGCCCCGGCTTCCCGTGACAGACACAAGCACGGTCCCATCGGTTTTGTAGTAGGTGTCTTGCGAGCGGTTGGCGGCGTAGGCGTGCGTTTTCTTGAACCCTCGCAGGTGAGTGTCATACCAAGCGAGGGTCGCATTCACTTTGGAGTCATAAACCGAGTAGAAATCCCCCTGCATTTTGCTTTTACAGATTTGCGATTCCGGCAACTGGGTAGGCTCATTGCCCAAGTGGAGGGGGGAATCTGTAGCGGGATATATAGGCAGGCCCGTCAAAGCGTCTGTTGTAAGCAGTCTCCCTCCAGCCCTCGCGGCAAGCACAAAGCTGAAGATCAGCGTCGTAGGCAGCGCGATTGCGAATGTCATAGTTGCGGATAGAGCAATCTTCCTCCAAGTATTCATTCGCGTACAGCCTCCGTATTTGAATTGAAGCAATCTTGCTGGTGCAGTTTTCGTGTTAGGGAAGACACTTGATCTCGATCCGAAGATCGGGGTTCGCGTCCGGTGCGTCGAGAATCTCAACGGAATGCAAAGGTTCCGGCTTCATCCAGTTCACGGCCCAGGTCCCGGGATGGATGGGGACTTCCGTGCTGGGAATGTCCTTCACAGTCCCGTCCGCGCGGTGATAGCGCACATGTGGCGACCTGCCGCCGGTATCCCAGCTCACGAGTAAACTCGGCCAGCGGTGATGATGCATGGGCACAGTTGTGTTGGGCGACACCGAAACTTCCAACACGCGTACGAATGCGTTTTCAAAGATCACCTTGTGACTTTTCGGAGCGGCCCGCACCGCGTCGAATCCGTCGGGGAAACTGGAATTGTCTTGTCCATAGACAGTGAAATGCAAGATGAAGAGCCCTAGTAGAAGCGCGGTTGTCGCCATAGACACTCGTCGTTTCCGGATTCGCGCAAAGCATCTCGATTCGTTCATGGCTTGTCCCTCATGGATGCTCGCTCCCGCGAAGCATCATCGTTTTTCTACTGCGTCCGGAGCATTCAAAACGGTGGTGGCTCCTTGGAGGATGTGATTCGCACTCTGATTCCGATTGTCCAAAGTTAGTGATTAATGGCCTTTTGAGGAGTGTTCCCCGCGGCAATCGCAATCGGATATCTCTTTCTGCGCATGAGCTCGACTTCGCTCTATGGCTCGACTTTGTACAACGTAACCATTCCCGCATCCATGTGGTCATCGATGTGGCAATGGAACATCCAAATCCCCGGATTGTCGGGAGCCATATCCGCAATCTCCATTTGTGCCTGCATCAGTGGAATGACATCGGTGCGTTTACCGTCGTGCAAAACCACGTTGCCGTGCCAATGAGGCGTATGCACGCTGAACTGCTCTCCGAGTGCGACCAAATACCAGCGGACACGCTCGCCTTTCTTCATTGTCATCATCGGGCCGGTGCCGTAGATGTAGCCGTTGATGGCAAACTTTGCATTGGCAACGGTGAACCCCGATCCAACACCGGCGAAGTTGCCTTCGTTGTCGACCGGTGCGAATTCGAGTTTGTTTACGCCTTTCGGATCCGTTGTGAACGTCTGGATGTTGTGGTCAAGATACCAGCTCACATTCTCGTCGAATAGCAGATATAAGCAGATGAATTCACGATCCACATCCCTGGGCTTGCCATCAGCATCGGCCATGCCCCGTCGCGTGATGATCATCGCGCCCACCAAACCGCTCTCCACATCTTTCAACTCGTTGGTGTGGGAGTGATAGAGCCATACGATCGAACTGGGATCATTTGGTCCGGGTCCAGCCCGCTCGGGAACTTCCCAGGTGTAAAGGTGTGTCTTACCGGGAGGAACCGCATCGTCTTCTTTGTCAGCTCCGGACGTGCCATCGTCATACGGCGCTCCCTCCGAGTCTTTTAGGTAGAAGACACCATGCGGATGCATGCTGTAGGAACGTGTAGCGTTGTTCTTGAAAAGAACGCGGATCGTGTCCCCGACCTCGGCTCGCAGGATCGGACCAAGAATTCCAGTGTGCTCCCACTGCGGAGGCCGGGGCTTGAGCCGGGTGAAGGTGTCGTCCGTATATTCGCGGTATACGGCTTTGCGGTAAACGGTGCCGATTCGATGCGGTCCCTGTTCGGTGAATATTGTCGAGTAGCCCTCGAACTTCATGCCCATCATTTTGTTTACGCCTCCCGGGGCATAATCCCAGTTCACCTCGTCGGCTGCGACAAAGTAGGTACGAACTTTGGAACCAGATCCCGTTTGGGGTGGCTGTGAAACGCCAGCAGCCGAACACGCCGTGGCGAGAGCTATTACTACAGCGAATAGAATTCTGAACATGTGGCCCTCCTCTTCGCGACTCTCTACTTATGGTCATCGGCTCGCCGTCGATCCCGGACAAACCGCCTGGGAATTTCACCAAGCGGAGGAACCGCTGCGCCGGTTGCGAGCTGTTGCGATGACAGGGAAGCAATGCAAGCCAGCAGCATTGGAAGTACGCCGCCGTGTATTTTTTGGCGAACCATAACTTGCCCCCTCAATTACACGAACGTTTGTCTGGGTTGAAGGTTTCCATTTGAGGTCTCGTAAGCGAATGCGCATTACCGGCTTAATGGTTGCGGCGATGCGGCCGCGGCGCGCGCCTTTACCTGACGCATTTCCTCGAGCCGCTTCATCATTTGCGGATGCAGAGCCCACTCGATGCTCGATTCCTGCGGCGCGCCGTAAAGTTCCGGGTGCAGATAATGGCCCTGCTCCCGAGCGTTCTTCTCCTGCTCCACCGGAGTGCGGTGAGCGTTGGCCCAGGCATCCTGCCGGACGCCGGTGACCTGCCATGAAACTTCAACGTTCGGTTTATCGGTCTGGATGGTGAAGTGGTGGTCGGCGATTTTTTCCGCAACAATGGCCTGCGCGAACTGTCCGATGACAGTCAGTTGATAGCGAAAATCACGATCGAGGGCTTCAACCCATTCCGGCATTACGACGATAGCGTTTCCATCCGCGTCGGTGACGATATTTCCGTTGTAGAAATTCATCATGTCGGGAGATTGAAGCGACGATTGAGCGAGGTACTTGTTGGCCGGATCCAGCGGGTGGTCGATCCTAACCATGATGTTCCCCGAGTAAATGTTTCCGCTCGCGGTGAGGTCACCATTGAAGTAGCCCGCGTCGCCACTAATGCCGTCGCCGGTGGTGTTACCCCCGGTTGCGTAGACTCCGTTTCCGGCAAACAGCGCATCGGCCCCTTGAAAAATTCCTCCCATCCCCCCGTCATTGCCGCCGGTTCCCCCATAGGCTGTAATGCCATGTCCGCCGCCGGTTGATGCAGAGTTGATGTCCCCACTACTGCCATAAGCGTCCAGTCCGTCGCTGCCGTTCTGCCCCGAGCCGCCCGGCGCGTCAGTAGCCTGGATGTAGGCTGCGGGAATTCCGTTTGCGGACGCTACGATCGCCAGTTGGGCGCCAGGGTTCGTGGTGCCAATTCCGACTCGCCCACCCTGAAGGATGGACATTCGAGAGGTGAAGTCGGTGTAGAAGTCGAGGCCGTACTTGGTGGGGCCTATCACGCGGTTGGAGGCGATACCTTCCCCGCTGCCCGCGCCGAAGACGATACCTGGAGTCGGCCCACCAGCGTTCTTGCTCAGAGGGTCGGCATTGAGGGTCGAGGCGGTTGCGGTGCCGGAGGCATTCAGGTTGGCCGTGTTGGTGTTGCCTTCGAGCCAAATGGTGCTGGCACCGGTCAGATCGGTGATGCCCAGATTGCCCGCGCCTTCGGCATTGCCCGCGCCGGCAGAAATAATGTTCCAGGTGTGGCCGCCGCTGCTGCTGTTCGCAATCGAGAGCCAGGTCCCGAATGAGGTGCCCCCACCCACTGAAAGCGGCGTGTAACCGTTGGTGCTTGGTGGGGCACCGACACCGGCGCTCGCTTTAAACTCTTGCGGCGCGGTGAAGTCGTTGGCTTGGCCAAGTTGCGGAATATTGGCTGTATTCAGATTCAGGGTTACAGCTCCTGCGGTACCGCCTCCGGTGAGTCCAGTACCCGCAACGACAGATGTGATCGTGCCCTTGCCTGTGCCCGGAAACGTCTGCCCTGCGGCAAACTTGAGAATGCCCTTGTTGTTAATCTTGAGCCCGGTCTCCGTGGGTGCTGCCGCGCCTGAGCCGAATAGCAGGCTGAGGTTTCCGGAGGGAGCGGCAGTGTTGCTGCCGGCAGGCTCGGCCTGCAATTGAAAGGTTTGCGCTACAGCTGTCTCGGAGGTGCTATTGAACGCTGAGGCCACGAAAGCTTGCGGACGCGAGTTGTTGGCAGCGGTTGCGGTTGCTGTACCGGTCGCTGGCAGATTCAGCTTTCCGCCGACGTTGACCGCGGTCACCCCGGTTTGCGTCAGAATCGAATTCTGGATATTGGTCGTAGTCGTGAATAACGGAATCGCATTGGCGGTACCGCCCGAGGTAGTGACGTTGGAAGACGCAGCAGGAGTGACGGAAACCGCTGCCCCGGTGCTGGGC
>JBAPQU010000466.1:0-2223 GCA_049280795.1 Candidatus Sulfotelmatobacter sp. | reverse complement strand
CATTTATTTCGCAACGGAAATTTCCGAGCCGGGAGTGATTCAGCATACCGAAGGCAATCGAATTACTCTCGGCGAACCCGACGGTACACGCTCCGACCGCATCCGTGCGATTGCTGAATCGCTGATCGCCTCCGGTTTCCGATGCCCGATTACTGCGCGCATCCGGCATGAAATTTTTGTAAAGGTTCTGGGGAACGCTTCGTTCAATCCGGTGAGCGCACTCACGCGCGCCACATTGGTACAGATTGCGCGCGATCCGGGGACGAAGCAAGTGATTCACAACATGATGAGGGAAGTGGAGGAAGTTGCGGGGAAGTTGGGAATGGAGTTGCCGATTTCCATCGATCAGCGCATCGCGGGCGCGGAAAAAGTTGGCGAACATAAGACGTCGATGCTGCAGGATCTGGAAGCGGGACGGCCGATGGAATTGGAAGCATTGGTGGGCGCGATGGTGGAATTGGGCGAACGCGTGGGCCTGCCCATGACTTGCACCCGAACGGTGTACAGTTGTACAAAGCTGCTAGCAGAATGTACGGTGCGGCAGCATTCACAATAGTGCGGAACTCGTAGTGCGGAACATAGTGCGGAACACCGGAAAGTAACACCCAGAATTTTTTTTCGTCAGCCCCACAAAAATATTTGCTAGGGGCTTGACAACGGGGGTATACTCCTCTGGTTCGCTGGTCCACTTATCAGACCACTTGGAGCGCAGCTTGGCAACCCCGGTCAAATCCGACTTCGAGGCCGTTCGCAAGAACAAAGTCTACGAAGAAGTCGCCAGGCAGATCGAGCGCTTGATCCTCAAGAAGTTGAAACCTGGCGACAAACTTCCTTCCGAACGCGAACTGGCCGAGATGCTGCAGGTGAGCCGCAGCTCGATTCGGGATGCGATACGCGGCCTGGAGCTGAGAGGTGTGGTTGAACCGCGGCAAGGAGCTGGGACGATCGTGCGCGAACCCTCGGCCGACTCGGTGGTCAATCCTTTTGCCAATGCGCTGAAGCGGCGGCGGGAAATGGTGAGCGAACTTCTGGATTTTCGCAAGATGCTCGAGCCGCCGCTGGCCGCGCGCGCCGCCACTCACGCCTCCGCCGATGAAATCTCAGAGATGGAAGAGATTCTGCAACGGCAGGAAGCAAAGCTTTCCCGCGGAGAGAACACCATCGACGAAGATGCCGAATTCCACTACGGCGTAGCGCTGGCTTCAGGCAATAGCGTTGTGCTGAAAGTGCTGGACATTGTGATGGACCTGCTGCGCGATACGCGGGAACGATCGCTGCAAGTGGAAGGACGGCCGCGAAAATCTCTGATCGGCCACCAGCGAATTTTAGCTGCGATTAAGCGTCAGGATGCCGAATCCGCAAAGGCGGCGATGCGGCGGCATATCGAAGACGTCGAAGAAATCGTGCTCGACGAGTTTTGATCGAGTGAGCCTGCGAGTCTGAGGATCATCGGAGTTGACTAGCCTGGTAAACGACATGGCGGGTGCAGCCATCGCGTCTCGCGATCCAAATCACGTGGAGAAGGAAATCAAGCCATCGTCTCCCGCGGCAACGCTGAAACTGCGTGTGGCGGAGGCGCGGGTCGAGGACATCGGCCATGCCATTGCGCGAATCGCGCCCTCCGATCTGCTGCGCATCGGCGCCCAAGTTGGCGACGTGCTGAAGATTACTGGCGGCACGGTTGGGGTGGCGCGCGCTGAACTGTCCGATGACGAGCACGAAGGCATGATCCAGATCGATGGCACCTGCCGCAGCAATTGCAGTGCGGGATTGCAGGAACAGGTGAGTGTGGCGCGTAGCGAGAGTGAGCAGGCGGTAGCTGTTCGTCTTTCTCCGTTGTGGGTGGGGGCCGCGCCCGCAACCATCGCGCCGGATCGCATGCTCGAAGATTTGGTGGGCGTTCCGGTGGTTGCAGGCAGCGTGGTGCGGGTACCCACGTTTGCCAAGGCGGTGAACTTTCAGGTGGTGCGCACGATTCCTTCGGGTCCCGTCGTCATCGGGAAGCGCACGGACATTCGGGTGGTGGAAGGCGAGCAGACGGCGGCTCGCGCTCCGGCGGTCTCCTACGAAGATATTGGCGGCCTGGAGCGTGAAGTTGCGCGTGTCCGCGAGATGGTCGAGTTGCCGCTGAAATATTCACGCATCTTCGAGCGGCTGGGGATTCTCGCACCCAAGGGAGTGTTGCTGTACGGTCCGCCGGGCACGGGCAAAACCCTGCTGGCG
>JBAPQU010000465.1:0-5679 GCA_049280795.1 Candidatus Sulfotelmatobacter sp. | reverse complement strand
GTTGTACTCGAACACAACCTTGAAAATGGCACGGGTGGCGATATCGCGCGGCACCAGGTTGCCGTACTTGGGATACCACTCTTCCAGAAAATACCAGCGGTCATTTTGTGGAATGGAGTTCGGATCGCGCTTGTCGCCCAGAGTCTTCGGAACCCAGACGCGTCCGCCTTCACCGCGTGCCGATTCCGACATAAGCCGCAGCTTGTCCTCGCCGGGAATGCAGGTGGGATGCACCTGAATAAATTCGCCGTTGGCGTAGTAGGCACCTTGCTGATAGAGCGCCGACTGCGCCGATCCGGTGCAGACCACGGAATTTGTCGATTTACCGAAGATCGCTCCGTTGCCGCCGGTCGCGATAATGATGGCATCGGCAGGGAATGTGCGCACTTCCATCGAGCGCAAATCCATGGCGCAGATGCCGCGGCAAACGCGGTTCCCGTCGAGCACGGCGGAAAGAAATTCCCAGTGCTCGTACTTCTTCACCTTGCCTTCGGATTCGTAGCGGCGAACCTGCTCGTCCAGAGCATAGAGAAGTTGCTGGCCGGTGGTCGCTCCGGCGAATGCGGTCCGGTTATATAGAGTTCCGCCAAAGCGGCGAAAATCGAGCAGGCCCTCGGGCGTGCGGTTGAAGGGAACGCCCATACGATCGAGCAGATCGATGATGCCGGGCGCAGCCTCGCACATGTCTTTCACCGGCGGCTGGTTCGCCAGAAAATCTCCGCCGTAGACGGTGTCGTCAAAATGCTTCCACGTCGAATCGCCTTCGCCCTTCAGGTTCTTGGCGGCGTTGATGCCGCCCTGCGCGCACACCGAGTGCGAACGTTTCACCGGAACAATGGAGAAGAGATCGACGTTCGCCCCCATCTCGGCAATCTTGATGACGGCGGAAAGTCCCGCTAACCCGCCGCCTATAACAATAATTTTCGGAGCTGCCATCTTTCCTCTACCGGCCTTCCGTTTTTGCTACCGCTTGAGTCGTTGCAGCCTGCGTCGTTGTAGCCTGACTTGTCGGAGCATGGCTCGATTGCATCGCGGCCATTCCCGGCTCGATCAGTTGCTGCGGGCGAGACCGGAACGATGCCAGGCTTGCCAATCCCGCGCCGGTCAACACAAAGAAAAATGCGAGACAGATGATCAGGAACCGCTTCTGCGCCTTTTCACCGGAGACGATGCCCCACTTCGCCGAGAACAGCCAAATGCCATACGCAAAGTGCCACGAAGCCGCAATCAGGCCCACAACGTAAAACAGAAAGTACTGAAGCTGAAATACTTCGGCCTGCACTTTGCCGAACGACGCTGCCGGATTCTGATGCAGATCGACGCCGGTAAAGCGCATCGTGTACGTGTGCCAGACGATGTAGATGAACGCGATGCCGCCGGTCCAGCGTTGCGCGGTGTACATCCAATTGCCGGTCCAGGGATATTCGATGCTGTTGCCATCGCCGCGGTACCAGATGTAGAAGCCGTAAAGCGCGTGGAAGGCGATGGGCAGCCAGATTCCAAACAACTCAAGAAAGAAGACCAGCGGCAGATTCGCCAGAAAACTTACCTGACGCGCATAGGCATCGGGGCCGGTAATCGCAGTGGAGTTGGAAATTAGAATGTGTTCGAACAAAAACGCGCCCACCGGAACAATGCCTGTAAGGGAGTGCAGGCGACGTAAAAAAAATGATGTGCCCGAACCCGCGCGCAAAGGCGCAACCTCGTGTATCGAGCCTTTTGCAACGCCTTTCGTTACCGCTGGAGCACTGGAACTGGCCGCTGACGCCACGTATCGCTCCTTATGAGTTCTTATTCGAACAACCTTATTCAAACAACAACGATAAAAGAACCCTTTATTATCGTGGCGGACCAGAAGCTAAGTCAAGGAAAGCGTTTCGTGGTGGGCTCCGGGCAGACGCGCAATGCATAAAGAGAATTCGCTTGCACCCTAGCCGGAAAGTGATAGTTTGCTCGTGCGTCGGATTTACATCGTCTATCGGAGGAACCCATGAAACTTAGCGTGGAATCGGTAGTTCTTCGATTAAAGCGTGCGGATACACCCTTCTTTAAATGTGCCCGGAAAATCTTTGACTTTTGTTTCACAGCGGCGATACCAGTGCCGCGAACGCTCAAGCCAGCAGGCCGATTGCTCTACGAATTGCGTTTTTACGTTCCAACTCTATGGCGACGACTTAAATCGCTGATCTACACCGCTCCAATCTTTTCCTGCAGATGCGAATCCGTGGGAAAACACCTGCAACTGTGCGCACTGCCGGATGTTCATGGACACGCCTTGCTTTATATTGGCGATGATGTTCAGTTCAGCGGCAGTTTTGCAATCTCTTCCGGCCGATTCAATGATCGTCCGACACTACGCATCGGGAACCGCGCTTTTATCGGGCACAACGTATCCATCACTTGCAACCGGGAAGTAGTGATCGAGGACGATGTCCTGATTGCGGGCAACTGCAGGATCTCAGATTATGACGGTCACCCAGCTTCGTTGGAGAAGCGGTTTTCCCATGCTCTCCCCGATACCGAAGACATACAACCTGTCAGGATATGCAAGGGCGCGTG
The DNA here is from genome assembly GCA_049280795.1 of Candidatus Sulfotelmatobacter sp. GTDB lineage: Bacteria > Acidobacteriota > Terriglobia > Terriglobales > Acidobacteriaceae > Sulfotelmatobacter. Next base: position 3,120 of record JBAPQU010000465.1, on the reverse strand, counting down.
GATCGGTTCCGGAGTATGCATTCTCAAGGGAGTCACCATTGGGATCGGTGGTATTGTTGGGGCCAATAGTGTGGTAACGCATAATATTCCACCTTACTGCGTCGCCGCGGGTTCGCCGGCCAGAGTAGTGAAACACATCGGAATTCCAAACGCGGCAAGCTTTGCGAAGGTTGTTGCCTCGTCTGCATAGCTCACTTTGTGATCGGGTGAAGAGGTTTTTAAGAGCCAGAGGCGAGGACGTTACCGCATCCCGAGGTCGATCAGGCTACTCGATAGCGCTACCGGAGATCCATTTCAGCAATCGCCTGAATGCCGCACCTCGGTGGCTGTAGTTTGATTTTTCTTCGGCGGTTAGCTCTGCAAATGTTTTCTTGATCTCTGGAAAATAAAACAGAGGATCGTAGCCAAAACCATTCGTGCCGCACGGAGCATCCAGAATAATTCCCTCGGCTGCACCACGAAATGTGGCCAGCGTCTTGCCGTCGCGGGCCGCTGCCAGCACACAGACGAATCTTCCAGCCCGTTGTGCGGATGGAATACCCTTCAGTTCGCGCAGAACACGCGCGTTGTTAGCCTCGTCATCCGTATTTGCATCGGCCTCGTGCGGTTCTTTATTTTGCAGATCAGGCGCGGCGTAGCGGGCAGAATGCACGCCCGGCGCGCCGTTCAGCGCGTCGATCTCCAATCCGGAGTCGTCGGCCACAACGATCTCCCCCGGAGCATATCGGCTATAAGCCTCAGCCTTCTTCCGCGCATTGGCTTCGAAGGTGAGGCCATCCTCAACCACAGCGGGCAGGGAAGCGAAGTTCGGGATGGCGGCGATCTCCACTCCATGCGCCAGAGCGGCGCCGGCAAAGTCGCGCAGTTTGCCGGCATTGGAAGTTGCAATCAGAATTCTTCGCATTGGGTTTCAAAGTAGCGCCGCCGTCTCGGCGGCTTACCTCAACAAGCTCACAACAAAGCCGGCAGGATGCCGGCGCTACGGCGACTCCACAGCACAAGAAAAAGAACTAGGGCCACGATTGAGATCCACCCGCCAGCTCTGCGATCCCAGGTGCGGGCGAAAATAATCTGCACGCGATTCATCCCCGCTTCCACCGGAACCAGCATCTGTCCTGTGCCTTCTCGCGTACCGGCATGCACCATGCGTCCGTTCACTTCCACGCGCCATGCGGGATAGTTAAACAGATGCAGGACAAGACTATCGGGCGCAGACATTTCCACCGTGAACAGCTTAAACTCCGGATCCCACTGCATAACGTGGATCGCCGCATGCGCCGGTCCTTCCACGGTCACGCGGCGGGCGCCTTTGTCGACATTATAGGGATCGGCCCCCCCCGGCACATATTCATCGGTGCCCTCGTATCCGGCGCCGGTGGCCATGTTGTCCTGCATCTCGCGCAGGTCGGCGGCGTTGTCCCACCAGGGAATCTGATAGTGGCGCCACGCAAAACCGATCACGCACAGCATCGCCAGGTAGATTGCCGCGCGCGCCGACCATCGCCGGAAGCCCACTACAGTAAAAATGGCAAAGGGAACGCCCAGACAAAGCAGCCAGCGCCACGGAAACTGTATAAAACGCAGCTTGGGCAGAATAGTCCACAGCAGGTTTGTAATCGGCAGCATGAGCACCGCGCACGCCGCTGCCCACCCCACAAGTACGTACCAGACTCGGCGATTGCGCGCGCCCCAACTGCGCGCGGCCCACGCTACCGCAATGGTCAGGAGGATCTCGGCCAGCGCAATCGAGGAAGCGACGCGGTTGAAAGCATCGTGATCGGCGTCAGCGGTTTGCGAGAACAAAAAGTTATCACGCGGATGCAAGCCGATTCCTACAGCCTCTGCAATGTTGACCCACCTCTGTTCATAGATCGCAGGCAGCAAATAGAAAGCCGCGAGCGCCGCGCCGAGAACAATCGCAACTCCTCCTGTGACCAAAACGCGTGCAGAGCGCCGCTGCCAAGCGACCACCACAATCAGCAACGCCAGCGAATAGTGAATCATTACCGCTGCCGGAGCGTTCACCAGCCATGCGCCAGCGGCGAGCAGCGCGAGATACAAAGTTACGCGGCGGCTTTTCTCGTCTGCCCGCAAAACCAGCATCAAAAGCAGAGGCAGCAACGAACTGGCCAGCAGTTCGGCGAACGCGCTGCGCCAATAAACAATCATCAAGTGATAAGGATTGACGGCGTATAACACTGCGGCGAAGGTGGCATCACGCCGGTCGAGCCATTGCCGCGCCAGTAGAAACATCGATGTTCCTGCTGCCACCAGCGCCAGCCAGATGTAGATGTCCGAGACAACCATCCAGGGAAAAATCGTGCTTAACGCTGCGCCCAGCGTCCATGAGGCGGGAGGATAGAAGATAAAGCGCGGTTCGCCGTACGCAAATTGCGCTAGCGATGCCCATCGCGGATAGAGGATACCATGCTTCCACTGAGCGAGAACTTCGAGCCATCCATACAAATGGAATTCGAAATCATGGCCCGAGGGCATGCCCAGAAAGAAGAAGGGAATCTCAACCGCGAACGAAGCCGCGGCGATCGAAAGGAACGGCGCCCAAGCGAGCCTGGCACGCGGCGCGCGGTGTGTCGCTGCGCGTGACAGCGTATTCCCGGACTGACCGGATTTTGGAATTGTTGCCAGCTCTGCTCCCATCCGCCTCCGTTCGGAGACGCCGTCCTAAATGCGTGTACATGTTCGCACAAGCACGAGAATGGTGCACTGACGATGCGTGCGTGTAGGAAAACCAGAGCGTTTTGCAACGCCGGTAATAAGCTCCTTCGATTTAACCTAGATTTAATATTCGTGAAACCGCTGCGCAACAGGAATGCGCTACCGTACTTTCACTGGGGTGGAACAGACCACGGAGTTGAAGGATCCAGGCCAGAGACGGGGCTGGGTTCTTCATCCTCCGGTAATTGCCCACCGCAGGCCTCTCGCACCTTCCCGTATGCCCGCTTCCTGTTTTCTGCTGCTCTTCTGCTAAGTCCCGCAACCCATTAATAACCTGCCGCGAGAGGCCTGTTTTTAAAGTGATGGATGAAGCTGAAAAGATGGGCGAGCGGAGAAGTGTTTGAGGGGATCTTACTTAGAAAAAAGTGGGTGGATCGCTAACGT
>JBAPQU010000464.1:0-16966 GCA_049280795.1 Candidatus Sulfotelmatobacter sp. | reverse complement strand
GAGATGCACTTTACTCGGGCATCTCATCGGCTACGCATCGCCCAGCCCAGCCTCAGCAAGCAACTCCAGCAGATTGAGCGCTCGCATGGAGTGCGTCTGTTCGCGCGCGACAAAGGCCGCATCGTTGAGCTTACGGATGCAGGTCGCACTTTCGTCGACGAAGCGCGGCTCGCCATTTTCCACGCTGAACGTGCTCTTAATCTCGCCCGCGCCGATTGTCGGGCCGACGACTCGCTTGTAATCGGCTACTCGCCAGATGCCGATCACGCTTGGGTTTCGGGCATCCTGGCTACGCGGCGTCCCTCATACACAAATGTCAGAATTCGCCTATGCTCCCGCTTTGCGATGGACTCGGTGCGCGGTGTTTTGGTGGGAGAGTTGAATCTGGCGCTGGTGACGGCACCCCCTGAGGAAATCCGCATCACTGCGGTACCATTTGCGCGAAGACCGCTATACGCTGTTTTGCCCGATTCTCACCGATACGCTTGCCGCAAAGGGCTGGTCCTTGGAGATCTGGCAGACGATGACTGGATTTTGAATGCCAGGCAAGTTCACCCAACGATTCACGATGCGATTCTCGAAACGGCTAAACGAGAAAAGATCTTATCGAAGAATCTGCATGAGACCTTCACTTACGAACAGGCTGTTCAGTTAGTGCTCGAGCGAGCCGGCGTAGGGATTCTCACGCAGGCCTGTGCCCCAGATTTTCGCGTAGATCATCTTGTTGTCATGCCGCTGTCGGATGCGTCCCTGCGTTTCGATACTTGTCTGGTGATGAGAGCAGTTGACGATGCAAAACTTTCGAATGGATTCGGTCGCTCCTTTCTTCGCAGATTCTCGCGTTCCGGATTGGCGCCGCAACCGTGACGTCCTCGAAAGTGCTCCATAGCAAATCCGGAATAGGCCACCTGGCCGGGTTACGCGGGACTCACCTCCCAAAAACCCTGTGCACTCGAGAAATGCTCTGATGGGGGCAAACCTGGTTTCGAGACAAGAGCTTTACGAGATGGTCTGGTCGATGCCAATGATCAAGGTTGCCCAGCAGTTCAAGGTCTCAGGAAGCTACATGGCGCGGGTGTGTTCCGCACTGCGCGTCCCACGCCCGGAGCGAGGCCACTGGGCTAAACTCGCTGTCGGAAAAGCGCGCGGGAGGCCTCCGTTGCCGGAGGCACAACCGGGTGACCAACTCAATTGGTCTCGCGACGGAGGATTGCAGTCGCCATCTCGCCCCCGAACTGTCGCGCGTTCGCCTGATCCGCGATGCAGCAGACTAGCCCACCCCGTTACCGGCGTTCACGGGCTGATTCGTGATGCGAAGGGATACTATGGCACGGGTTACAAGGTGGATGAAGGCCAGCATCTCAGGCCTCGCAAGAGGCTGATGGTCGACGTTACTGCATCAAAGGCTGGACTCGATAAGGCGCTGGCCTTTGCGAATGATCTGTTCAACGCATTGGAATCCGCTGGACATCCGCACAATCCAGCGCCGTCGAATCGCCAGTTCAGCATCCGAATCCTTAGGCGGAAAACCGCCTGCCTTGCAAATAGGCGGAAAACCGCCTAAAATGCTCTCAGGCGAAAAAGCGCCTAAGGCGTCCTTAGGCGGAAAACCGCGTAAGAAGCCAATTGACGCGACAGAAAAGAGAACAACATGCAGGCCATTGCACGAACTCCTCTGCAGCTCGGGAATTCCATCCGAGAGCGGCGACGCGAGCTCGGACTAACCCAGGAGCAATTAGCCGCAAAAGCCGGCGTGCGGCAGCGCACAATTTCGGACATTGAGAGGTCAGCAGCAGCCCGCTTCGATACAGTGCTGCGTGCGCTTGCCGCGCTTGACTTGGAATTGGTGGTTCGGCCGCGCACCAAGGGCTCATCCCAAGACATTGAGAAACTCTTCTAATGCCCCGCCGAACCTCGCATGACCGTCTAAGAGTTTTTCTCAACAGTCGTCTTGTCGGTCTACTTCGACGCGAGACTTCGGGGGCAATCTCTTTTCAATACGACCGGTCATGGCTGGAGTGGGACTCGGCCCTGCCCGCATCGCTCTCCTTGCCTCTACGCGAACAGGCATACGTGGGCGCTCCCGTGCTGGCCGTTTTCGAGAATTTATTGCCGGACAACGATACTCTGCGGCGTCAGATCGCGGCGCACGTGCACGCCGAAGGAACCGACGCTTATAGCCTGTTGAGGGCGATCGGTCACGACTGTGTGGGTGCGCTACAGTTCCTTCCTGAGGATTCCGAACCCACTCCTGCAGGCGTGATCGATGCTGTACCCGTCAGTGAACGCGAAATCGCTGCCATTCTTCACAATCTAGCAACCGCGCCCCTCGGAATTACGGAAGATGAGAGCTTCCGAATATCTATCGCCGGCGCTCAAGAGAAGACCGCTCTTCTGCGTTGGAACGGCAGATGGTGCAAACCCCATGGCACAACCGCGACGACGCACATCTTCAAGCCTACGATCGGAAAGCTCCCCAACGGAGTGGACCTCACCTCAAGTGTTGAGAACGAATATCTCTGCCTCAAGATCCTCAATGCTTTGGGTCTACCGGCTGCAAGCGCAGAAATGGAAACCTTCGGAGATAGACGTGTCCTGATTGTTGAGCGTTTCGACCGACTGTGGACTGGCGATCAAAGACTGTTGCGTCTGCCGCAAGAGGATTCCTGCCAAGCACTCTCGGTGCCGCCGACCCTGAAATACGAGAGCGATGGCGGTCCAGGCATAACCGACATCCTCAAGATGCTGCGGGGCAGTGATGAACCACTCTCGGATCAGCGCTCATTTCTGAAAGCGAACATCGCCTTCTGGCTCATGGGAGCTACCGACGGACATGCGAAAAACTTCAGCATCTTCCTCTCTCCAGGTGGACGTTTTCGCATGACACCACTCTACGATGTCATCTCAGCTCAGCCTAGCGTCCATTCAAAGCAGATCTTGTGGAAACAGTTTCGGCTGGCCATGGCATTCGGTACAAAGCCGCACTACCAGATCAGGCAGATTGCGCCACGTCACTTTTTTCAGACGGCAGATCAGGCCGGGGTGGGGAAAGAGGTGATTGAATCGGTGGTCCACGAGTTGGTAGAGGGAGGAATTGCTGCGGTTGACTCTGTTGTGTCAAAGCTGCCAAAAAACTTTCCCGATCAGATTGCCTCATCGATCGAAGCGGGAATCAAAGGACGACTTCGCCTCTTGGCGGCGCCGGAAACTCCCAACTCTCAGAAGTAGTAGCGTCGCGATCCGAGATTCTTGCCTGTGACTGGACGCACGTGCGGGGATTGCTAATGATCTGAGGCCAACGCCGGAGCCTCTGCTTTTTTCCTCATAATGTCGGCGATTTCGTCATAGTGCCATGGGCGGAAGTCGTGCGTGTCGACTCCCACATCCATGGAGAGTGAGCGGAGAACGTCGGGTAGACGTCCGTGAGAATGCCCGTAGAGGTGCCACGATCCGCGATTGCTTCGATTCCAGACGCGCAAGGCGTAGTGACAAAGCACAATTGGTTGGCCATTGATCGAAACTTCCGCCAGATTGTCGAGCCAGGAGAATTCCTCTTTCAGCTTGCGAGCCTGTTTGTCATGATTTCCAGGCACGGCAAGAATCTTCTTACATCGAATCCGGCGACGGTATTCGAGAATCCGGGTTTGGTTCCCTATGCAGAAGTCCCCCAGACAATAAAGAATGTCATTCGCCTTCACCGAGACGTTCAGGCGTTCAAGAATTGCCTGATCCATTTCTTCGACGGTCGGAAAAGGCCGACCGCAATAGCGGATGATGTTGGCATGTCCCAGATGGAAATCAGCAGTGAACCATGTATTTGGCATAGGTTGCGATCAAAGAGACGTGTAGCTGTCGTAGCGTTGTCCATTAGTAATGGACACATGGAAAACTTGGACACGCGTGAGTCCGAACCGACACGCTACGCGAGCGAACGGGCACTAAACGACTTCACTTCAGCCACCCGTACGTGCTTTCGGGCCGAACGAATTCATCGATCGCCTCAGGAAGATCAGAAAGCGGATCCAAAGAATCGGCGTATTCCCTAGTCCAGTCCGCCACCTGCTGAATATCACCCTTTTCGTCATCGGAGAAATCCGACTGCGAGGTTCGTTCCTCGATGGCTTTAATGAATTGTCGAAGGCGAGCCGCTTCTTCCCAGTTGCCGATGAGTTCTGTGACAAACTCAGCCTTCCGTTTGTGCTCTTCTGCCTTGCGCCGCTCGTCTTCTTCCTGCTTTCGCTCCTCCTGCAAGCGCGCTCCCTTTCTTCCATCTCTTGCTTGTGTTTCTTGATGGCGCCGCCGCGATGCTGAGCCCAATGATGAAATCCCCGATGCAGTCTTCTATTCGTTGCTGTTTTCCATCAGCCCAAATTCGTCGGATCGGTCCCATGAAGGCCGGGAGATTGCTGATCTGTAACTGCAGCCTGCCGGTCAGTTTGTAATCGTGCTTGGGCGCCGACCATGGATGCTTCTCTTCCGCTGGAGTCAGAACATGCGCAAGGCTATCGGTGACTTCCGCTAGTGAGAACCTGACAGCCTCACCATCGATGCTCACCGCCAGCAATCCGCCTTCCTCTTTTGGCCAGGAGGCCGACTGTCCCCGTTCTTCAAGGGCCAGAAGCAGTGCGCTGAGGATTTTGAGCGCGCGCGGCACTTGCTCTCCGGACACAAGGATGTGGGCCAACGCGCCGTTCTTCGATGTGAGCAACCCTCGCTGGTTGGTCTTCCCGCGTTCGAGAAGTCTTTGAGACCTCAATGCAAGGGGATGGGAGATTTCAGGTGTGACTACGACCTGTGGCCGGACCTGGCGGGTCAGTTCCTCGAATTCTGGGCGGAGCCTCTCCCTGACGTAGATGTCCAGATGCTCTGCGCCATCCTTTGCAACGGGCAATAGAGGGCGAGTGACCTTGTAGCCGGTTTCCTTTCGCCGCCAATATCCCACTGGCGGCACAGGAACGTTGTGCTTTCGGCAGACCTTTGCCAAACCAACGTCGGACATGCCAAATTCTTTGGCAAGTATCCGCATGGGAGTGGCCCAGACTTTCTCGTAGAGATCGGCGCGAGTTAGGCGAATTCTTGTCTGGCTCATCAGTCGTTCTTGTGATTATTGTCAGGCACTCGTAACCGGCGCCACAACTGGTAGCGAGAACTTGTGTATTCGGTACACCGGACGATCAAGTAAAGGTCCCGGCAGACCCCCTCAGCCACCCGTGCCGCGGGGAATCAAGCACGGGGTCTCCCGAGACCTTCCTCAGTTGTTCGCACAAGAAGGCAATTTTGTATCACCCGAATTCCGTCGCACGTGTCACAAACTGTAGGAATTATGTCTTGGCCAAGACTATTGTCATGGCCATGGCCATCTTGTCGATGCAACTCGCGAAACCTTGACTCAATACGAAATTTCGGACCTGCGTAGGGAAGCAGTCAAAGCAAACCGGGGTCGGCGGAAGCACTTACCGCAGCTTTCGGTTGCAACTGAGCGATTCGGTGCGCAAACCCAATGACGCGGCCTACGATCTCCGCGTCTTGAGGGCATCGAAGGTGCCGGATGGGCACGAGCGATTTCGGGGAGGGGACCAATGGACAACCTAGAATCGCCGACTCAAGACTCCGAACAGTACCACGATTTGACCGAGATCTCCTTCGGAGTTAGGTTTCTGACGCTCGCGTACGAGAAATTCGTCGGGAGCACGGGAGCCACGGGTGTTCTCATCTCTTGAAGAAGTCAGCGATCCCCTGCGGCGGCGCAGTTTTTACCTGCGTGTTGAACATCCGACAGCAGAGCGAGAGGCCGAGATTGTGGCAAGTCTCTTGCCGATCACCGATTCCGGCAGGCCCCCAACAAAAGCAACCCACGAAGGCTTCCTTGATGAGCAGGATCTACAGCGAACGGCGACCAGGCAGTCGGCGCCGCCGTCACCGAGCACCCAGAGCGGAACGTTAGCTTCGGTACCCCCTTTTCCTGAGCAATGGCAGGCGCCTCCGTATCAACCTAGGGCTGATGGAAGCATGCAACTAGGGGATCTGAGTAAGGCCGAAAGGGAGGCACTGGAGAAATCTTCTGTCGCTTACGTGCGCAACGTTTCGGCCTCACGCGCTTCGGGTCGTACCATCTTTCAATCAGTTCCCACGTCACTTCGCCAACATGTCGCTCAAGGGCATCTTGGCGGGATTCATCGTCCTGGTGCCGATACTGCGAGACGCGCGCAGGCAACTGGTCAAGACTCGGCGGCGTGCCTTTGAATATCAGGAAAGCGATTTCGTAAATTGCTTCGGTGTACGTCTTGACACTGGCCCAATCTGTACCGGCGCTCAGCGAGACTGTTTTTAGCAGATCGATGATTTCGATGAGTTTGTCCGTGCCGAGATTCCTTTGCCAGTCGTCCTTGAAATCCCAAGACAGAATGCACATGCAAATGTCTTGTACCGTGTACTTCTCGGTAGAGGACTTGACGCAAAGGACACTGCCAGGGTCTTTGAGGTCGGTACTGAACTGGCGTGGAAGAGCGTATTGCAATAGAACCATTTCCTTAACGGCAGCGCAAACGCGGTCAGATGCAACAGCAGCAATGGTCGGAGGTTGAACGAGCGCAAAAAGCCAAATCTTGAGAATCTTTATTAGACAGTCACCCGCCAAGGAAGTGTGATAGGCATCGGGCTTCAGAATGCAAATCTTGTGGATTTTCTGAAATCCGGGCAGTGTTGTAACCCGCACGTGCTCGCCGCGGCCCGCCAGTATCGCAGCGTTAGTCAATAAAGACATTTGCTCCAGCGCCTCGGTGGCCGCAAAACTTCGCATCAGGGTGTGACTTAGATTAAATCCCTCCTCGAGTAGGCCGAACCAATAGACAGCCGCAAACTCCCTGGTTGAATGCCCTTTCTAGCGATACGAAATTGGGCATCAGCAGCCATGTGCAGCCGTATCCTCACCCAAGTCCGAGCGTTGTCGCTGAGATCAACAAGTGGAAACTGGAGTGCTATCGTACAGATCTGCACTACCATGTGACGGTGGTCACCGATGGGACGAAAACTTGGATGGAATATAGCCATTAGCGAACAGACTCCGAAGAGCAGCGGAGTTTCGGCGGAGCATCCATCTCGAGCAAATTCTGTCATCTTGAGAATGCGTACTCGTCTGACTGGTCGGGCGTTACGATTAGTATCCGCTTATTAGATACTCAGAAATCCAACAATTTCTTATTGAAGAACTCTTAATCCCGCCCCTTTGTGTTCCTTCGGATCGCGCTCTCCGCTGGGTCTCAGACGGCCCAAAACCGTTCGATCACTCCTGGCGGCGCGGCCAGCGCACAAACCTGGGAGATCGCGCCATTACTGCGCCCCTTGGCTCCGCGCCATCCTTTGGCTGAGTTTCGCGACAGAGGTAAAAGGCCTTAATTGGTGCAATCAGGAGGCAGCCTTTGTCAGCCCAAGGGAAGCCATCGCAAGTCGTGATCCCAATGCGCACCTCGGGGACTCTGCCGACCGCCGCGAGTCGAGAGCACCCACATGACGACGCGGAACCCCTCGATCACTCGGCCCGCCCCATCTCCGCGTAATGGGTCGGAACATCCGGTTTCTCAAATCGGATCTCGAGTCATTCCGCGCTTCATTCAGACAGGAGATGGTGAATGCATAAAACACAGAAGCACGATGGGGTTGTCTATCAACGCAAGGATGCCCGGATTTTGTGGATTCGATACAGGGATCGCAACGGGAAGCGCTGCAGAGAGTCCACCCATACCGAGGACTGGCAAGAAGCCAACCGGAAACTCCGAGAGCGGCTGCAAGCCAGAGACGGCAACCTGCTAGAGGTAATTCGGAAAGGAGCGGCACTGGGTTTTGGAGAGTGGGTGGATTCGTTTCTCGAGAACTATTCCAAACCACCCCTACGAGCCCAGAAAACCCACGAGGCGAACATGCGCTGCGCAACCCATCTGAAAGCCGCGTTTCCGGGCAGAAAACTGGTGGATATCACAGCCGACGCCATCGAAGACTACCTTCGTCGGCGTCTTCGGCAGCGTGTTCGGGTCAAGCTCGCTCGTGGTTATCGAGAAAAGGGAGTCCTCAAATCAACCACGGTGCATCAGGAGTTTCGGGTTCTCCGGCGGATGTTAAATGTGGCGGTCCGCAAGAAGTTGCTTGCGGCCAACCCCTGTTCGGGCGTCGAATTCCCAGTCGCCGTAAAAGGATTGTTCCGACCGCACTACGTTACCTGGTAGGAGCAACCACGGATCGAATTTCATGGACCCGAGTACATGAAAAATGCCGTGCAGATCATCACGGAGACTGGATTGCGAGTCTACAAGGAACTCACTCCGATGAAGAAGGATCAAGTGGACCTTCAGAATGCGGTCGTCTGGATTCCCGACTCGAAAACGCCGAACGCACCGCCGAAGTACCTCTTACTCCGCTGGCCATCGAAGCTTTTCGTCGCCAGATGGCCATCGCGGGGGAGAGTCCGTTCTTGTTTCCGAGCGATCTGAATCGGAGCGGGCACAGACCACTTTCAAGACGGTCTGGCACAAGACTCTTCAGCGGGCCAAGGTTCCCTACTTCCGAATCTACGACCTTCGATCCACTTATGCCACGCGGCTGAGTGCCGGGGGCGTAGCCGATGAATGGGTGACTCAAATGCTTCGCCAGGGAGACGCGCAAGTCTTCAAAAAGTATTCGCAGATGAAATTGCAGATGAAGCGCGAAGCTCTGGAAAAGCTCAACCGCCGGGCGAGCGAGATGGTGCCGGCGAGTGTTGAATCAATTGGCGCGGTCACGGTGCAGTGAGCGGATTTGGCACGGTTTTGGCACGGTCGAGGCCGGAAATCATGATCCGGAGTGGTCACAAAGTTGGAAAGTACTTTAGAATCAATTCTGCTAGTCATGTCGGGGCGTAGCGCAGCCTGGTAGCGCACCTGCCTTGGGCGCAGGGGGTCCGCGGTTCAAATCCGCGCGCCCCGACCAATTTACCCAGTTCCCATTCACCGCAAATATCTGCTACTGTGCAAAGCTCACGTCGAAGTTGACGTGCGGTCCGACCTTCCTATCTTCAAGCACCAGATTTTTCAGCAGCACTGAATTCCCTTCACTACCCATGACGACTGCAATTGTCACTTCGGAACCCGGCGACGCACGCTCCGCCGCTCCACGCCGCAAGCCGTTCTATACCTCTTTGTGGGTATCCGTCACGCGTTCCATTCTGGTAACCACAGTAACTCCTGCCTGCACAATTTTTGCTGCATGTTAACATCCATGAAATATCTTGCACGTAACATAATTGCAGGAGGGCGCCCTATGAGTTCGCCGCGCATTGCGAAGTCGCTGCCGCTGCAAGTGGCCGCAATCTGTTACCGCAAGCGCGGCACAACCGTGGAGTTTCTGCTGGTCAACACCAACGGCGGAAATAAGTGGACCTTCCCCAAGGGCTCGCCGGATGCACACCTCTCGCACAGCCAGGCCGCCGAGCGCGAAGCCGCGGAAGAAGCCGGGGCTCTCGGCACCATCGAGCCTCGCCACTTTCATCTCTACATTCACTCCAAAGGAGTGTTCTGGCAGCCGGGCGGCGTGCAGGAATTTGTGGTGAAAGCTTTCTTGATGGAGATCCACGAGCAGCGCCGGCCCGATGAGCCCATGCGTCATCCCACCTGGTTCAGCCCGGAAGAAGCCCGGCAACGTCTCGCCAAAGGCCGCGAAGTAAAGTATGCGCATGAAATGGAAGCCGTGATCGATCGCGCGCTCGATCGCATCCAGTTCCACGGCGAGCTGTGGGGCAAGTATTCGGAAAGCCGCAACGGACGCGCCGCCGCGCACTCGTAACATCCGCTCCCCTGGCCACTCTAACGCACCGTCTCTAGGTACTGGGTACTAGGTACTCGATTTTATGAGACGATGAATCCAGCCCATGATTCAGCTTTCCGGCGCCGGAAAACGTTTCGGCCACAAACTTCTCTTCGAAAATACCGACTGGCTGATCACGCCTCGCGACCGCGTCGGTCTGGTGGGCGCGAACGGCACCGGCAAATCTACGCTGATGAAGGTTCTCGCTGGCCTGGATACGTTCGACTACGGCTCGCTCATCGTCGCCAAGGGAACAACTGCTGGATATCTGCCGCAGGATGGCCTCTCGCTCTCCGGCCGCACCGTGTTTGCGGAGTGCATGGCCGTGTTCTCTGACCTGCGCTCGATGGAATTGGAAATGGAAGCCCTTCTGCATAAGTTCTCCGAACTGGATCACGCCAGCCCGGAGTATGCCGACGTCGCCGACCGCTATCACAGCCTGGAGCACGAATTCCGCACCCGCGACGGCTATTCGATTGAAGCTGAAGTCGGACGAGTGCTGATGGGTTTGGGCTTTCGAAAGGAAGACTGGGAGCGGCAGACGGAAGAATTTTCCGGCGGCTGGCAGATGCGCCTGGCGCTGGCCAAATTGCTGCTGCAAAAACCCAACCTGCTGCTGCTGGATGAACCCACCAACCACCTCGACCTGGAAGCGCGCAACTGGCTGGAAGAATATTTGCACGATTATCCGCACGCCCTGGTGCTGATCTCGCACGACCGTTATTTTCTCGACGTGGTAGTGAACAAGATCGCGGAAATCTGGAACAAGCGCTTCTGGTTTTACACCGGCAACTACGACAAGTTCCTGGCACAGAAGACGCAGCGCAACGAACAGTTGCAGGCCGCTTACAAGAACCAGCGCGACCGCATCGAGCAACTGGAAGTATTCATCAACCGCTTCCGCTACCAGGCGACCAAGGCCAAGCAGGTGCAGAGCAGAATTAAAGAACTGGAAAAGATTGAGCGCATCGAGGTCCCTGCGGAAGAAAAGACGATTCACTTTTCATTTCCACAGCCCAAGCCAAGCGGACGGATCGTTGCCGAGTTCGTCGGAGTGGCAAAGAGTTATCCAGCCAAGCCGGGAACGAATGGCAGCGACAAAGAAGTCTTCCGCGACGTGAACTTCATGATTGAGAAGGGAGATCGCATAGCTCTCGTAGGTGTGAACGGAGCGGGCAAATCGACGCTGATCAAATTGCTCGCAGGCACGGAGCGCGCGACGCGCGGCGAATACAAACTTGGCCACAATGTTGAGGCCGATTACTTCGCACAGGATCAATACAAAGAACTCGATGCCGACACACGCATGATCGACGATCTCGGCGCGGCCTCGCCGCGTTCCACGCAGACTGAACTACGCAGCCTGCTCGGCTGCTTTCTGTTTTCCGAAGATGACGTCTTCAAGAAAATCGGCGTGCTTTCCGGCGGCGAACGCGGGCGTTATGCTCTGCTGCGTTTACTTCTCCATCCCGCAAACTTCCTGCTGCTCGACGAACCCACCAACCACCTCGACTTACGCGCCAAAGACGTGCTGCTGGAATCGCTCATGGAATACACGGGCACGGTCGTCTTCGTCTCGCACGATCGATACTTCATCGACAAGCTGGCCACACGCGTTTTCGAAATCGGAGATGGCAAAGTCGAAGTCTATCCCGGCAACTATGAAGATTATCTCTGGCGCAAACAAGGCGGGAGCGCGGAGCAGAATGAGTCCATACGCCGGCAATTGAAAGAAGTTGAACCAGCGCCGGAGACGCCCGCCAACGGCAATCAAACCTCAGTCGCCGCGGCCTCTGCCATCAAGGTAAAGCGCATGAATCCCATCAAGCGCAAGAAGATCGAAGACCGCATCCGGGAACTGGAAGCGGAAATCAGCCGGGCCGAGAATGCGATTGTGAAGTGTGAGACCGCGCTGCAGGATTTCGTCAGCGCCGATGAGAGCCAGCGCCAGGCCGAAGAACTCGATCAGCAAAAAGCCGCGCATGCTGCCTTCCTCAAGGAATGGGAAGCCCTTAGCGGGTCTCTGCAGGAAACTGATTAGCGGCCTGCCTTCACGCCGCAATCGTACAGTCTCTTCCGTAATCTCGGAGAATCCCTTACTTCTGTGCGATAGTCGGAACTGGCCGAACGGTACTGACCAAGAGGCCGAAAATTTCAGAAGATTTTAGACCAACCGCAGAGGCGCAACCAACAGGAGCACCGCGCGGTTATCAAGGAAGGTCGCATGCTCCAGCCCTCAGAGTATTCGTACGGCGGTAAGCAAACTTCGCCAGCCTCCAACTCCAACCCTAACCCCGTCAAAACCACCAGCGTTCCCATTGAGCAGGCCACCATCGGCCGGTCGCTCGTTATCAAAGGCGAAATCAGCGGCGCGGAAGCTCTTTATATCGATGGCCGCGTCGAAGGCAAAATCAGCCTGCTGGACCACCGCGTCACGGTCGGCCGCAACGGAAGCGTGCAAGCCAACATCGCTGCCCGTGAAGTTGTTGTCATGGGTAAGGTGAATGGCAATATCGAATGCAGCGATCGCGTGGATATCCGCAGCGAAGGCTCGGTCACGGGAGATGTTTCCACCGTGCGCGTCATCATTGAGGACGGAGCCGTGCTCAAGGGCAGCATCGAAGTGCGGAGCGCGGATCGGAAGCAGAACCAGGTGCAATCTCAGGCGAAACCGGAAGCTCCGAAGCCGGCGGCTGCCGAACCGCCCAAGGCGATGGCCGCTACAGCCAGCGCATAAACGTCAGACAAAACGATCAAACACTAATCAGGGGCACGCTACGTGCCCCTGATTTTATTTGCCGGATTACTTCTTCTCTTTCGGCTTCAAGTCCAGCGAAGCGGAATTCATGCAATAACGCAGCCCGGTAGGCGCCGGGCCATCCTCAAACACGTGCCCCAGGTGGGCGCCGCACTTCGCGCAACGCGCCTCCGTGCGGACCATTCCGTAGTTGGAATCCTTGTGCTCCTCGACCTTGCCCTCGTCGGCCGGCTTGTAGAAACTCGGCCAGCCCGTTCCGGAATCGAATTTTGTCGAGGAATCGAATAGTGGTTCCCCACAGCAAACGCAGTGGTAAGTGCCGGCGTCTTTTGTCTTCCAGTACTTGCCGGTAAAAGCCGGTTCCGTTCCCGCCTCGCGGGTCACGTGATACTGCTCCGGTGTAAGCTTCTGCTTCCATTCGGATTCGTCTTTTGTCATCTTTTCTGCCATGAATTTAACTCCCCTTTGGCAAAACGCTGTGCTTAATAAGCTGTCGGAACCTAATTAGATGTGCCGCGGCCGCAAAAGTGGCGCGCGCCATCGTACTTCTTGCGGCTTTGCTGCATAGTTCATCCGTCACAACCACGTTGTGACATGTGACCTTGTTATCCACAGGCGTGCCGCGCGAGGATGACTCAACGTCTGCGAGTCCCTCGGGCCCGGTACCCCCTTCAAAGGGCCGGGCCTTTTTACTTGATGTTAGCCCGCCACTTCGGGCCCCATCTTCCGGTATTTGCCGCGAAAGAAGAGCAGCGGCTCGCCCTGCCTCACCACAACGTCTTCTACTTCCGCGATGAAGATAGTGTGGTCGCCCGCTTTGTGCGTCGACTCCAACCGGCATTCCAGATAGACCAATGCGCCGTGCAGGACCGGGGTTCCGTGTACAGTACGATCAAAGTGCGCCCCGGCGTTGTCGGCACGCTCGAAGGAGTGGTCCAACTGCGCATAGTACTCGGAAATGGCCTGCTGATGATCGGCTAAAATATTGATCCCAAAACGCTTCTTGGCATGAAGGTGGGCATGGGTTTGGGCGGCGTGGCTGACGCATACCAGCACGAGGAGCGGATCGAGGGAGACCGAAGCGAACGCGTTAGCGGTCATGCCGTGGACGTCGCCCTCCAGGTCGACCGTAATAATGGTTACGCCGGTGGCGAAGCATCCCAACGCTTTCCGGTATTCGGCTGTGCTGAGGCTCATCTTATCCGAAGCTTTTTCGGCCGCGATTGCCTACCTACCTAATGCGTCTCCACCATGGTCTCCGCTAGCTTATGCAGCGCGTCCTGATTCACGGGACGCGTATAAAACATGTGGCCGCCGGGAAACTCGTGGATCTGTACGCGGTCCGCATCGCCCATGATCGGCATCTGGTCTACGCTGAGTATTGATCCCATGAACGGGCACGAGAGGTCGTTCCATCCATGCACGATCAGCACGCGCAGCTTGGGGTCGGCAGCAACCGACTCGCGCAGGTCTCTCACCGCACCCTTACGCAGGTCATCGCTGCGATCCCATTGCCGGTTGACGTCCTCCGACAGAGCCTCATAGCGCGCATCGGTTTTCCATCCCACCGTTCGCGTGATGAAGTCCACCATGGCCGTGGTCGTAGGCGCGATGATGCTCTCCAGAATCGGATCGCTGGTCTGTTGGGTTGGGGCGTAGGGGAACGGGTCGGGCGCCGTCACGTTCGAGTCGTACACACTGCCGATTAATCCTTGTGTCCGGTGCACCTCGCGGAGATAGGCTCGGATGTCCAACCTGCCACCGGCAAACTTCACGAACTTCGGATCGAGCCCTGTCATTTCGGTTACATGCGCAACCATCGCATCGTTGGCGGCTGGGTCACTGCGGCCTTTCAGCAGCGTCTCTGCGTAGTCTCCGCGTGTGTATGCGATCACCTGCTGCATCGCCGCGTCAGTCAGCTTGCCTTCGGACTCCAGATGCGCGGCCGTTATCGATGGCAGGTCGATCATCCAGGGAATCGGCGACAGGTCACCATCGCCTTTCTCCGGGTTCAGATATGGACTCACCAACACCAGGCCGTTCATGGCAACGCCCAGCGTTGATTGCAGATAATGCGTAATCAGCGGGCCGCGATACCCGCCATAGCTCTCCCCTGCCAGATATTTTTTGTCCAGCAGGCGATCGTTCTGCACCAGCCATTTGTAGATCACCAGCGAGAGATATTCGATGTCGGGCTTCGGCCCGTAGAAAAGCTTCTTCGTCTCCGCCTCGTCCACCAGCGAGCGCGAAAATCCCGTGCCGATCGGGTCGATAAAGACCATGTCCGTGAAGTCGAGCCATGTACCGGGATTGTCGGTCAGCGTGGCCGGGTCGGAAGGCGAGTCACCCTCATTCGCAAACGCAAGATGCTTCGGCCCGATCGCGCCCAGGTTCAGATAGACGGACGAGGCCCCCGGTCCACCATTGAGCGCGAACGTGATGGGCCGGTGCGAAGCGCTGTCGCTGCTCTTGCCTTTGGGATCGTCACCTTTTGGTTCGCCCAGCGTGTATGCCGTATACATCACCACGCCGGTGGGTTTGTCATCCTTGCCTTTCAGCGTGATAGTGCCGACCGTCGCGGTGTAGTGAAGCACCTTGCCGTTCACCGTGATCGTCTGGGGCACAGACTTATCCGCAGGCAGAGGATTCTTTACTGGTTCCGCGGATTTCGCGTCGGCAGATTTTGCGCTGGCATCAGCCGACGGCTTAGCAGATTCGCCATGCTGGGCGAATGCAGGAATGGCGAAGAGCACGAGTGCAAGAACAAAATTGAGGCGAGTCATTCCGAATACTGTAATCCACAATCAGAGACTGACGCAAAATCGCAACACTCGTTGACGGTGCTCCACTTCTTGGTTTGGGCCTAATTCCTGTTTCCCCCTGACAGCAACATCCGTAATCGCTACACTGCAACTCGCTGCGGTTCACTATCGGCCGAATGCGTTTTGGGCATCGGGAGGCTCACGATCACAGACGTACCCGTAGCATTCGATTCGATTTTCATTTCTCCGTGGAATTGACGCAGCCGCTCCCGGATTCCCATGATCCCGACTCCGGCGCCGTGGGACTGAATTTCCGACAAGCGCTCAGGGGATATGCCCTTCCCGTGATCCCGCACTTCTGTTCGGATACTTTTTCCATCGCGAGCGATTCGGATAAGAGCAGTCTCGCTGCCGGAATGCCGGAGGATGTTTGTTAAACATTCCTGCACCACGCGGAAGATGGCAAGCTCCATGCCGCTTGGCAGTCTTCCAACATTGGCGGCAACATCCAGCGCGATGGCTACGCGGCTGCGTTCCGCGAGCCCCTCTACGTAAGAATGAAGCGCGGACGCGAGACCGCATTCGTCCAATAATGGCGGATGCAAGATGTAAGAGGTTGTTCGAATCTCGCGATGCAGTTGTTGAACTACGCCTTCGATCTCTTCCGCTTCCTTAGCTAACTCCGGAGCAATGAGCTGTGCCCGTTCAACCAATTGCGCAAGACTTAGGCCAAGCACTGTCAGCGTCTGACCGGCACTATCATGCAATTCGCGTGCAATTCTTCGTCGTTCTTCATCTTGCGCCTTCATCAGGCGCGTCATATCATCTGCGATCCGAACCTTCTCTGCGGCCTCTTTCTGGTTGTGGATGTCAAGACAGCCGCCTACATATCCTTCGAACGTTCCATCCGTCGCGAAGCGCGGCACGCCTCGGTCGAGGATCCAGCGGTATTGCCCTGTGTGATGCCGCATCCGGTACTCCATCTCGAATTGGCGGCGAGCATCGAAGTTGGTAACGTAGATTTGCAGGCAGCGGTCGAAATCCTCTGGATGCACGTTCTCCGCCCAGCCATTGCCGGACTCTTGTTCCAGAGTGCGCCCGACGAAATCCAGCCATCCTTTATTGAAGTAATAGCAAAGCTTGTCCGTTCCCGACAACCAGACCATGATGGGCGAAGCATCCGTAATCACGCGAAAGAGTTGTTCGCTTTCCCGCAGTGCTTGCTCAGCCTTCTTCTGCGCTGTAATGTCCCGCGCCACTTTCGAGGCTCCAATCACACGCCCCGAGGAATCTCTTACGGGAGAGATGGTCAGTGAGACATCGACGGAGCTGCCATTCTTCCGCCTGCGGACGGTCTGGAAATGGTCAACGCGTTCCCCTCGCCGGACGCGGGCAAGGATGTCGGACTCTTCAGAGTGGCGCTCCGGCGGAATAATGAGGGTGATATGTTGCCCGATGGCTTCTTCAGGGAGGTACCCAAATATCCGTTCCGCACTCTTATTCCAACTCGTAATGAAGCCATCAAGGTTCTTGCTGATAATGGCATCGTCAGAGGAGGCCACAATGGCAGCCAACAGACCCGTTATTTCTTCTGCTTGCTTCGGCTCGCTCATAA
>JBAPQU010000463.1:0-8880 GCA_049280795.1 Candidatus Sulfotelmatobacter sp. | reverse complement strand
GGATGACAAACCAGTTCCTAGGCTCCGGGTTCGCTTCCCGCACGGGTTAGCGTCTTCAGTTCTTCCTGGTTAATCTTGATTTTGCCCGACTTCTCCATCTGTTCGCGCAGGTTGGTTACGAAAAGGCCGAAAATCTCCTGCTCCTTAGTTTGAAGAAGCGTATCCCGAATCTGGTCGCGCTTGGCGGCAAAATCACCCTCTGGCGGAGCCTGCACCTCATCCACGGAGATCACTACTCCGTTGGCGCCGCTGCTGATCGGGCCGCTGATGTCTCGCGGCTTCATGGTGAAGACAACCGACGCCTCTCCCGTCATCGACCCAATATCTGGCACCTGCCCGTCGGGGGCAACGAAGTCGCTGGTCTTCACTTCCGCCCCCAACTCTTTCGCGACTTTCTTCAGATCATGGGCGCTCTTGGCACGATCGGAAAGTTCCTGGGTCTTTTGGGACAACAGAATGTTGGCGCGCTCGTTCTTGAATTGCTCTTCCACTTTCGCGCGGATCGCCTCGAACGTAGGCGTCGCAGGCGGTTGCACGGCCGACAATTGAAAGACCGCCAAGCCTTGCGAGGTTGACGCCATGTCGGCTGGAGATTTTTCCGCCGCGGTGAAAACCGCATCCATCAACTGCGGCGCCGGACCCAACCCCGGCACAACATCCCTGCGGCTAAAGAAGTCCGAAGTTACAACGGGAATGCCCTTGGCGGCCGCGGCTGCGTTCAGTCCCTGGGTCTTAGCCTGCTGCACCAAATCTGTCGCTTCCTTTTGCGCGATGTCCTGCGCCTTCTGCTGCTTCAGGATGGGCTCGATCTCACCTTTAACTTCTTCGAGCGTCTTCATGTGCGCATCCTGCCGGTCATCCACTCGAATGATGTGGAAACCATAACTACTCTTTACCAGGTCGCTGATCTGTCCCTTCGGGAGCGAGAACGCCGCCTTCTCGAACTCAGGAACCGTGCGCCCCTTGCCGATCCAGCCCAACGATCCGCCTTCTTTTGCGCTGCCCGGATCTTCCGAATATTTCTTGGCCAGATCCTCGAACTTGGCCCCGGCCTTGAGTTGCTTCAGCACATCCTCGGCGCGCTTTTGCGCATCGGCCACGCCTTTCTCGTCGACTTTTCCATCGGCGCCGGGAAGCGGCGTTTTGATCAGAATATGGCTCACTTTCGCCTGCTCAGCTACCCGATACTGATCGCGATGCTGATTGTAATAAGCCTGCAATTCGTCCTGCGTTACCTGCACTCCGGCTGCAACCTTTGCCTGGTCGATCATGGCGTACTTGATCTTGCGCTTCTCAGGAATCGAGTTCGTATAGCTCTTCTGATGAGCATCGTAATAGGCTTTCAGTTCTTCCGTGGTGGGATGAAGCTCTTTCTTTATGTCGTCTTCCTTCAGAACGGCGTAATCGAACTTCACCTTTGTATTCTGCTTATCGAACTCCTGGCGGATGGCGGCATCGCTAACCGACGCGCTACCGGTGATAAGAGCCTGCAACTTGCTTAGCAGAATTTCCTTGGCCACGGAGTCTTCGAAGATTGCAGGAGTGAGGTTATGCTGCTGCAGCATCCCTTCGTACTCTGCCTGGCCGACAAAATTCCCGCCCGGAAAGAAATACGCGGCATAGCGGCCATGCTGGAGTTCATCCTTCACTTCCAGCGGCGTTGCCCTCAACCCAAGGTGCTGCGCTTCGGCAACCAGAGCCTGGCGGTCAATCAATTGATCGGCGGCATGCTGCGTAGCCTGCTGCATCAGAAAAGGCAGCAACTGGGCGGCGCTCGCACCGTACCGCTGCGCCTCCTGTTGCGCCATCTGCCGTGCCGCTTCATGAACTTCCTCGGCGGTAATATCCTCGCCACTGACTTTGGCGACAACGCCCTTGCCCGGCGTACCACTCACGTCAGTGCCAATGCCGGGAACGAATGCGATCACCATGGCCGCACAAATGAGCAGCAGCAGCCCGCTCAGCACTATTTTTTTGACCGGTCCTTCAGTTTGCAGAAATCGAATCATCTTCTTATCACTCCGGAGGTATGCCGCAGAACTGCCAATTATAAACTAATCAATGTTCGCTGAAAGGCTGGGTCGTTTCCGTCGATGCCCACGGGGCGCTTCCATGCAATTCCCATTCTTGCCTCCCACTCCGTAAAAATCAGCTATTGAAACGTATCAATAGACGTGTTATCCCTCTTACGTCCCGGACCGAGACCCACGGAAGTGCATCTCCGCCCTCCGGCGACGAAGCACAAGGGAGCAACATGAAATCTGCAAAAACAAGAAAAAGACGGCCAGCTTTATTAAGTCTCCTCGCACAGTTGTTTGTAATCTCGTTGCTCACTTCGCATTTCGTCCTGGCCGCAGATAATCCCGCTACCAAACCATCCGGCACGGCCACGCAAGCAGAGCTCGCACTCCACGATCACTGGACGCTGCAAACATCGGCCAAAGTCGAAACCAAAGGCGAGGTCATCTCTACCACGGCCTTCGTTCCGAAAGGCTGGCACGACGCGACTGTGCCGACCACTGTAGTCGCGGCGCTGGTGCAGGATAAAACTCTGCCCGACCCGTTCTTCGCCACGAATCTCCGCCAGTTCCCAGGCGTCACCTATCCCGTCGGCGGAAATTTTTCCCTCATCGCCATGCAGCCCGATAGTCCTTATGCGGTCTCCTGGTGGTATCGGAAACAATTCGCCGCGCCCGCTGCTTACGCGGGAAAAACCGTCTGGCTGAACTTCAAAGGCATCAACTACCGCGCCAACGTATGGCTTAACGGAAAACAGATCGCCGACTCCAACGATATTGCAGGCGCCTGGCGCACATACGAATTCAACATCACCAAGGCGCTGAAGCCCGGCGCCGAAAATGTTCTTGCCGTACAGGTTTTCGCCCCCACGGAAAACGATCTAGCCATCACCTTCGTCGACTGGAATCCCGCGCCTCCCGATAAGAACATGGGCCTGTGGCGCGAAGTCTACCTCACCACCAGCGGCCCCGTGGCGTTGCGCTATCCCACCGTCGTCTCGAAGCTTAACCTGCCCACCAACGATTCCGCGCAGCTCACCGTCACTGCTCAAGTGAAGAACAGCACCGATCAGCCCGTAAAGGGGAAGCTGAAAGGCCGGATCGAGAATGTCGCCTTCGAGCAGGAAGTCGAACTCGCCCCGAATCAGATGAAAGATGTCACCTTCACTCCGGATCAGTTTCCGCAACTCGTCTTCGCCAATCCGCGCCTGTGGTGGCCTGTGCAAATGGGCAAGCCGAATCTCTATCCGCTGACCATGGCATTCGAAGTCAACAACGCGATCAGCGACCACTCACAAACCGCGTTCGGCATTCGGGAAGTGACTTCTGATATCAACGCCACTGGCGGACGCGCCTTCCACATCAACGGCAAAAACATTCTCATTCGCGGCGGCGGCTGGACTCCGGACATGATGCAGCGCGAGAGTTCGCAGCGTCTGCACGACGAATTCCGCTACGTTGAGGATATGGGCCTCAACACCGTCCGCCTCGAAGGCAAGCTCGAAACGCAAGAGTTTTTCGATACCGCCGACCACGACGGAATTCTAGTAATGGCAGGCTGGTGCTGTTGCGACTTCTGGGAGCGCTGGACGCGCTGGAAGCCGCAGGATTTTGAAATCGCACAGCAATCGCTGCGCGACCAAATCTATCGTCTGCGTAGCCATCCCAGTATGATCATGTGGCTGAACGGCAGTGACAATCCTCCTCCGCCCGACGTTGAGCAGATGTATCTCAACATCGAAAAGCAGCTTCTGTGGCCGAACCCAGTGGTTTCCTCGGCCACCGGGAAAGCCACCACCGTCACGGGCGCCAGCGGCGTCAAAATGTCGGGCCCCTATGAGTACATAGCTCCAAGCTATTGGGAAGAAGACACGCGACAAGGCCAGCCCAACCGTAAGCTCTGCAACGCTGGCGGCTGTGGTGGCGCTTACGGTTTCAACACCGAAACCAGCATGGGACCGGCCGTGCCGCCCATTGAAAGCATCCGCGCTATGGTTGGCAAAGATCATCTATGGCCGATCGACGAGGTATGGAACTACCACGCTGGCGGCGGAGAATTCAAAACCATCCAGGTCTTCAGCACTGCGCTCGCGAATCGCTACGGCAAATCCGATAGTGCAGAAGACTTCGCCTCCAAATCGCAACTGCAAACTTACGAAGGCGTGCGCGCGATGTACGAGGCCTTCAGCCGCAACAAATATCAATCGACTGGCGTTATCCAGTGGATGCTGAACAATGCCTGGCCTTCGATGATCTGGCATCTCTATGACTATTACCTGCGCCCCGGAGGCGGCTACTTCGGCGCCAAGCGCGCCATGGAGGCGCTGCATCCGGTCTATGGCTACGATGACCATTCCATCTGGGTGGTGAGCAGCCAGTACGAAGACGCAAAGGGCCTCAAGCTCACGACCAAGATTTACAACCTCGACATGACCGAGAAATTCTCCCATGAAGATTCTCTCGATGCCGGCGCCGACAGCACCGCAAAAATATTCACTTTACCCGATGCTCTGCCCGGCCTAAGCCCTGTCTACTTCGTCGCCCTGCGGCTGACGGATTCGACCGGCAAACTTGTCGGCTCCAACTTCTACTGGCTCTCCACCAAGCCCGAAACGATCGACTGGGCAAAGAGCACCTGGTGGATGACCCCAACCGCTTCCTACGCCGACTTCACCGCCCTGGCGCAGCTTTCGAAGGTAAAGCTTAAAGTTACAGACAGAACCGAGCGCAAAGGCGAAGAGTCGATCACCCACGTGACACTAGAAAATCCCAGCAAGAGTCTTGCATTCTTTGTGCGCTTGAAAGTAGATAAAGGCGCGCAGGGCGAAGAGATTTTGCCTGTAGTCTGGGAAGATAACTACGTCTCGCTCATGCCCGGGGAAAAACGCGAAGTAACGGCGACTTACCGCACCAGCGAACTGGGAACATCGAAGCCGGTGGTGGAAGTAAGCGGCCAGAACGTGGAGTGAGGCAATCGAGCGATTGTGTGATCGAGTGATTGAGCAATTTGAGAACCACCGCTTAAATTGCCCAATTATAAAATTGCTAAATACCCAGTTTCTAGACGTGTTGTGACACCGACAAAATATTCCCATCGGGATCCTTGAACCACGCGACTTTGTCCCCGCTCGGCGCCGTCCATATACCAAGTTTATCCTGTTCGAAAAATCCGAATCTCTCGAAGTGCACGCCTTTGTCTTGCAGTCCTTCAGCGACCTTCTCGATGTCGCTGACCTGCCAGCCAAGAATAGTGAACGGGACCGGCGTGAACGGCGGCGGCACTTTTGCTATTCGCACCATAATTCCGTTTGCATCGAGTACCAGCGCGAAGCCGTCATCTTTCACAAATCGCAATCCCAAAACATCTTCGTAAAATGCGCGCGCCTTTTCGGAGTCTTGGGTAGGCACAAAAGCCACAATGTCGATCGAGCCCAGCACTTTTCGTTCCCCTTAGCCAACATCTACCTGTATCTCCGGGTCTCAAATCACCCGATGACCCGATCACCAAATCGCCCAATTCTTCTCTACTCTTCCGGCGGCAACTCGAAATTGATCATGTTGCCGCGGAAGCCTTTCGTACGGATCGCGCCGAAAAGGATTCCCGCCGCCATCCAGATCGAGCCTACGATCATCGCTGGTTTGCTGAGATTCAGCCACAAGCCGAGGCATATCAGGAAGCCAAGAATTGGCGGCAGGAAATTGCCGATTTTCTTTTCTTCCGCGCGCACGTAATAGCGAAGGAACGCGGCCACGTTGACGCCCATGAACGCGATTAATGCACCGAAATTCAACATCTCCGCGCCCAGCCCATAAGCCTCGCCGCCATTCATGATCCGCTTAAACGTCTCCCACGTGAGGGATGTGGTGTTCAATGAATAAGTCTTATAGCCTGCAACGATCTCCAGCAGAAAAGCTCCAAGTATGGCAACTACGCCGACGAAAATTACGCTGTTTCGTGGCACGCGGCTTTTTATGTCAATCTTGCCAAAGAAAGCCTTCGGCAACGCGTTGCTCCGGCCCATTCCGTACAGTAGCCGAGCTGCGCCGATCTGAGAGCCAAAGCCCGAACCAAAATTCGCAAGTAAAAGCGTGAAGCCAACAATCGGAAACAGCGGCTTCCACGCGCGTCCCGCAACGTAGGAGTATGCGGTATTGATGTCGGGAAACGCTTCTTTCGCCGGCCAGATCAATTGCGCCACGTATACCTCTATCGCCGAGAGGACTCCAATCACCACGCACGTGAACACGGTCGCCAGCAGAATATTCCGCCGCGGATTCTCGGCCTCTTCCGAGAGTGTGGAGATTCCATCGAAGCCTATATAAGTGAGGACCGCAATCGAGGTACAACCCATCAGGTTGCCCCAGCTAAAAGTATGCGGATCGTAGAAGGGCAGGAGGTAGTTCACCGTTCCCTGCGGCGCTCCGAAAATGTAGCGCGCGGCCGCTATAAAAATGGCAACCACAACCATCCCCATTAACAAAGCCATGGCGGTGTTGATTCGCGCTGAGGTCTTAATGCCGCGAATATTCAGAAGAGTAAAGACAACGGCAAAAAATATTTTCCAAATCCAGGAGGGCACCCCCGGCGCAAATTGATTCGCCTGCCCGGCGCACCACACCGTACAAATAAGCGGATTGAGCATGTAATCCATTACCATGCTCCAGCCGGTCACAAACCCAATGCCAGGGTTGATCTCCTGAGCGACGTAAGTAAAGGCAGAGCCCGCGCTCGGATAGGCACGCGCCATCCGGCCATAGCTGATGCCGGTAAAAAGCATTGCCACCATGGCAATGAGAATCGCAGTGACCACGTGCCCTTTGCCGCGATCGCTCAGGACACCGAAAACCGACATGGGTGCGACCGGCTGGATCACGATGATGCCGTAAAGGATGAGGTCCCAAAGCGTGAGCGTACGGCGCAGCCGCGGGGCGGAGGATGAAGAGACTGCTGAGGAAGTTTCCATGGGTCCGCCTATTGGATTATGGAGGGCCTAAAATGTCAATATTAAAACGATTTTATAACCGATATTAGAGAGGCAGTTGCCGCCCGCATCATTACGAGAGGACCAAGTTCACTTCTGACCATAGTCGAACCAATACCCGCGTTGCTCGTTCCCCGACATGTACCGCGTGTTGTATTCGAGAAGATAGTTCACGTGGGCATCGTCGTGAGGAAACGATTTCCCCGGCGCATACGGATAGTCTCCCATCCTGAGAAATGGCAGGGGTGCCACGAAATTGCCTTCGGCGGCGTAGAAATCCATATCTTTCTCATAGCCGTTAGCCGCAAAGAAATAATCGCGCACCCAACCATCAGGCAGCGTAGGCAGTTTCGAGGGATCAAAGTCCAGGCGAACTTCATCGCCAGATCCAAAGACTACAAACTTGTCATCGAGCTCAGTGAGCAACGGCAATACATCGCCGTAGCGTGTATAGGTTCCCGCCGGACGCGTATACGGACCCGTCGCGCTGGTCTTCTCGTAGATGTATTGCACGTTGCCCGGCGGCGTGCCTTCGATCTTCAGCGGATAGCCGTGATATTCAAGATCGGCGTGGACGAGCGGAACCGGCTTCAGGCGCGCGCTTTGGAACTTGCCTTTGGAATTCTGGTCTTGAGAATCCTGCGATGTGCGATCGATCAGAATGCTGTCCCAATAAATCTGCAGATTCGTCGTGATGCGAATCTTCTGCGTACCCAGCGGCAGCTTGCCGCTCAGATCGGCGGTCATGGTACGCGGACCGCCGGCTGGAAAGCCCATGTCGTCGATCACTCGCACCCATTTGCCTTGTGCAGCTTTCTCATTTCCAACCAGCGCTTCCACATAAGGAGAGATCGCCTGTACACCCGCCTGCGACGCGGCATACATACTATTCGCCGAAAAATATTCAACCTCGCCATGTAGCAGCAACCACAGCGGGCCACCACGGTAAGCCTCGCCCAAATCGAGCGTAAGACTGTGCGGCTTGGCGAAACCCTGGAACTGCGTTAACGTGAAATCGCCGAAGTATCGATGCGCCAGCAGATCGGGTAACACATCATGGCCGTGCTCATCCCACGCGCCCGCGGGCGGACGCGCATCTTCGCTCTTGCTCACCACCACCTTGAATTCCGGATACGGCGGATTCGACGCGAAATATTCGTTCGGATAAACATCAAGATCGGCGGGATGATCGACCGCGAGCATGCGCGCCTGATCGAGATAAACCGCTTCCTCCAGCGGTTCCATGAAGCGGAAGCTGAGCTTGTCGTCTTTTTCGCTAATCATGTCGCGATCGATCTTGACGTACTCGACCGGACGCGGAACGTCGCGCTGGCGGGGGCCAACCCAGTGTCCCACCACGCCCGCGCCCAGCATGTCGGCGACAAATTCGTAGCGTTCGCCATTCCAAACAAATAGCGTAGGACAAGAACTGCCGCGCCGATCCATCTCGATAAAATTCTGCTGCTTGTCGCCGGCAACGTTTATTTCGTCCTGCAAGACGCCAGTCGGCCATAACATGCGAACGATGTCAGCCTGTTTCGCGTCGCCGAGGCCGACGGTGAGATACGGGGAGTTCTGCCCGAGGTATCCATTGGAGCCGGCGATCTCAAACTTCTGTCGATTGCCCCCGGCAAACACTTCAACTTTTGTTCCGATCGCGCTTTTGTTATCGGCCAGACCTTTGAGCGACAAGCGCAGCCAGTGATTTTGATTGCCGCCTTCATTGCGCAGCAGAACAGCTGGGCCATGATTTTGCGTGATCAGCAGATCGGTCGCGCCGTCGTTGTCGTAATCTCCGGTGATGATGGCGCGCGGCTCTTTGAGCTGAATCTTGTCGAGACCCACGTCGGATGTGACGTCTTTGAAGCCATCGGCGCCGA
>JBAPQU010000462.1:0-5827 GCA_049280795.1 Candidatus Sulfotelmatobacter sp. | reverse complement strand
GGCGCCAGCTATCGAAATGGAGATAGAAATTCGTGTTCGGCCGCGAAAAGTACGTGCCGTTGAAGCGAACGATGTTGTAATCCTGATCTTCCACCCACATGCGTCCGACGAAGTGCCCCGCCGGCGCATCCGCTTTCGGCTGTACATCGATTACCAGGCAGCGTACTTCCCCAAGAAACTCCCGCCGCACAAAAGTGAAGTTGTAATATTTTTTCTGGAAATCGGTATCGAGCACCACCATCTGCGCAAAACCCAGCGGCAGAAAGTGCATGGAATACAGGCCCGTGAGATGGTTCATCATGCGGTGGCCGAAGCCGGGCTGGCCGATGAACGATGTGTCTTCCGGGCCCTCGCTCATGTCGAGGCGGCCAAGAAAATATTGATCTTTCACTGGAAACGCATTTCCATCTTTGTCGGACTTGAGATCCTGAAGATAAGTTTCGACCATGGGCCGCAGGTGGCGCATCTGTGCGAGAAAGAAGTGTTCTCTCTGGACGACGCGGTCGATAACATCGTTGAACGACGCCGGGGGTGAAGGAGAAAGCGTGCTTTGTGCGGCCGCAGCGGCGGCATCACTCGTTACGGCTGGAGCGGTCGAAGACGCATCCTGGGATAGCGCAGAAATAGATAGCGCCGAAATAGACAACCCCAACAGCAACAACGAAAGCAACTGAACCCGGGGAATACTCATTAGAACCTTCTTAAAAAACTTACGCCAACTGAAAAATTATGTGCAAAACCACAGTAGAATCGGCCGGTTGGCCATCCTTCATCGCTGGCTTGAAGTGAATCTGTTCGGCGGCCTTGACCGCGTTGTCATCGAGACCGTGGCCCAGTCCACGCACTACGCGAACCACATGCAGAGTGCCTGACGCCTCCAGAACCGCTTCCAGAAGAACCTCACCTTCAATCCGCATACTGCGAGCTTCTTGAGTATAGATGGGCGTCGGCTTGGAAAGGATTTCCGCCGGCACCATCCGGGCGGTGGCTTCTGCTGGACGAGAACGCACTGTGGGCGGAGCTGGAACATCCGCATCTCCGAAGCCGCTTTGTTGAACCGCTGCTACGGCGCGAGGCCGGTTGTCAGCAGTGGCGGTTCCATTACCAAATCCGGAACTCGCAACCACTCCGGCCACACCTTTGGCGCCACCCGTCCCGTTCCCATAGCCGGGCCCCGAGGGAAGATCGAAGGATCCAGCGGCGGCGATGTTGACCGCCTTGCCCTGATTGGCTTTAGCCGGAAGCCCGTTTGGATCACCGAAGCCTCCGGTCTGTACCTGCGATGGAGCGCGAGCGATCGTCGGAGCAGCCGAACTGCCGGTGGAGAATACGTTCACCTTCACCGCTTGTTTGGGAATTATCGGCGCCGAGTTGATAGGCAGCGGCACCACTTTCTGCGGCGCGATGCTGACCTTGGGCGCGGGAACATCTTCCACCTTCACCGAAACCTTCGGCTGCGGCGCGGGAAGACGCAATGCCTCCGTGGGCGGATCCAATCTCGCAACCAGTACCGGTTTCTGGGGCTGATGATTCACTGGAACTGGCGTGCTCACAAGCTCTACCGAGCGGAACCTATGCTCCGGAGGCGAAACCACGGTGGGATACAACAGGCGCACCCACACCACAAACGCAACCGCCACAGCCTGCGCTCCGGTGCTGAAAACGAATTCGCTCCAGGGAGTTCTCGTCTTCGGCAGGAGCGAGAACAGAGAGTCTTGTACAGCAGGAGAACTCATATCCGTATCTACTCGCCAGTTGTTGAAAACACCTGTTTGGGATCAAAGTTTCTCAGACCGGCAGCGTGGACCCTGGGACTGCACAAAGTCGAGAAGCGTTTCGTCTACTACCCAGGTAAAACCTGCACGGCAAAGGCCATTTTGCCGCCAACTTGGGAGAGTCTATCTTCTAATCTTTCAATAACTTGCGCTGGCAGGTCTGGCTGTTGGCCCAGCCTGTGCAAGAATGAGCAAAAAATTTCACCCTGCAAGAGAGTGTTTTACTTGCAACACGTACACGATGAAAAGCTTGCAATCACCCCGCCACACTCTCCTAACCTGCACTTCTCACTAACAGCGCACCACCTTGGGACTGTCAATGCCTTTGGTCGCATTGCGCGTATCTACCACCAACTGAGCGTCGCCGACGATTTTCTTGTAGTCATAGTCGGAGTGATCGGTGACGATCACGATGCAATCGTACTGGCCCAGTTTCTCCAGCTCCGTCCGCTTCATCTGCAAGTCGTACTTACGCCCTTTTCCGATCATAGGGAAGTAGGGATCGTGGTAGCTGACCTGAGCGCCTTCTTTTTGCAAAAGCTCAATGATGGTCAGGGCCGGGGACTCGCGAAGATCATCGATGTCCTTCTTGTATGCCACACCCAGGATCAGGATGCGCGACCCGTTCAACGACTTCTTATGCCCGTTCAGC
The DNA here is from genome assembly GCA_049280795.1 of Candidatus Sulfotelmatobacter sp. Taxonomy (GTDB): domain Bacteria; phylum Acidobacteriota; class Terriglobia; order Terriglobales; family Acidobacteriaceae; genus Sulfotelmatobacter. The sequence continues at coordinate 3,400 of JBAPQU010000462.1, read as the reverse complement.
GCTCCGCTAATGGAGGCAATTACGTGATACGGCATGTTGTTGTTGATCTCTCCCGCCAGCTCAATGAAGCGGGTATGAAAGTCAAATTCCTTGGCCTTCCAGGACAGGTAGAAAGGATCGACCGGAATGCAATGTCCACCCAGGCCAGGTCCCGGATAGAACGGATGAAAGCCGAAGGGTTTGGTGGACGCTGCGCCAATCACCTCCCAAATGTCGATGCCCATGCGCAGGCAGAGCAGCTTCAATTCGTTGACCAAAGCAATATTGACGCAGCGGTAGATATTTTCGAGCAGCTTCGTCATCTCGGCCGCAGCCGGCGACGAGACGGGAACCGTGCGATTGAAAATTGATCCGTAGAGCGCACCGGCCAGTTCTGAAGCCTGCGGGTTCACTCCTCCTACTACCTTTGGGATGTCGCGACGGGCTACGGTGGTATTGCCGGGATCTTCACGCTCGGGCGAGAAAGCCACAAAGAATTCTTTCTCGGCATTGGGATCGCCCGAGGAAGCACCGCGCGCAGCCTTCAATCCGTTCTTATTCTCCTTCTCGAGAATCGGCATCATCACTTCTTCCGTGGTTCCAGGGTAGGTTGTACTCTCAAGCACCACCAACTGCCCGGCCTGTAGATGCGGAGCAATCGCGTGCGTGGTGTCGGTGATGTAGCTGAGGTCCGGTTCGTGATATTGATTGAGCGGGGTGGGAACGCAGATGATGACCGCGTCCATCTCCACCAGCTTGGCATAGTCGGAAGTAGCGGAGAAGCCTTGCGCTTTGGCTTTTTTGATTTCCTCCGCGCTGATGCGGTAGATGTAGGAACCGCCCTGCGCGAGGATGTCGATCTTACGCTGATCGATGTCGAAGCCGGTGACGGCAAACTTCTGGTCACTGAATAGCAGGGCCAGCGGCAGTCCTACATAGCCAAGGCCGATGATGCCGATGCGGGCCTGGCGCTGCTGGATCTTCTTCTTCAGTTGATCGGGAGTACGATTTGCGGCAGAGTGATTCATCATCGTCGCAACAGGTAGTCTCTTCTGGATGGAGTGAGTTTCGGCTTCAATTTTAGCATCTCCCGGCAGGGCATGCGGCAGCAGAGCGCGACCAAGTGCTGCCGAATTTGAGTCCACCTTCCGCGCTTGGGAAACGATGACAGAGCTGGCGACACAGAGTTCATGAAGGTTAATAACTGAGTTAATAAAAATGAAAAGATCGGGCATGGGCAAATACGCGTGGTTCTTGGCCATCGCATTACTGGTGGGGTTATCGGTGGGACTGGCGGCAAGAGCAGGCAGCTTTCTTTTGGTGGACGCACCTCAGCGATCCGATGTGATCTTGGTGCTGGCCGGGGAAACAGATCGGCGTCCAGCGCGAGCTCTCGAACTGCTCGCGCAAGGATACGGACGGAAGGTCATAATCAACGTTCCTGCAGCTGCAAAAGTCTACGGATTGAGTGAAGTGGAGTTAGCGCAGAAGTACATCCAGAGTTTGCCCCAGGCCGCGGCGATGAGCGTTTGCCCGATTGAAGGACTATCGACGAAAGAGGAGTCGAAAGATGCGGAGAAGTGTCTGGAGCGTGAGGGCGCCAAGAGTGTACTGATCGTCACCTCGGACTACCATACCCGGCGTGCTCGCGACATTTTCCGCCATGAAATCCCCGCACTCGAATTTTCGGTAGCCGCTGCCCGTGACGATTCATACTTTGGAACCCGCTGGTGGCAGCATCGCCAATGGGCGAAGACCTTTGTGGATGAATGGCTGCGCCTGAGCTGGTGGAAAGTCGTCGACCAGTGGCGTTGAGAGCGGTTGAGAGCGCCCTCAATGCCTTTTCACCACAGAGGCACAGAGACACAGAGAAAATCTTTAGCCGGTTCTTTTGTTCGTTCGGTTTCCTCTGTGCCTCTGTGGTGAAGAATTTTGATCCTCAATCACGGTACTCCCCGCCTGCTGTGCAAATCAAAAAAAGTTTTCCACCGTTAACTGCATTTACAAGCACAAAAGCCATTGACTGACAAGAACTTTGGAGGGTAGGATGCGTTAACAGTCATCAACTTAGTTATTAACGGAGCGTGGGATGGGCATGTCTGCTTTCCGAAAGATGGTAAGTTGCGTGCTTCTTTCGGCTTTTCCTGGTTCGGTATTCGCCGCTGATTCGGGCGCGGCCATGCTTTATACCCATGGAGCTGCCTGGTTGAACGGTGCCCACGTCCCTACATCTTCAGCCATCTTTACCGGCGATTTGGTGCAAACCCGGTCGGACTCCGCAGCCAATATCAATGCCCCGGGGTCGAGCGTAACCGTTCTCGGCGATTCCCTCGTGCAATTCGAAGGCGCGTCCTTGAAGGTCGAACACGGAGGCGTATCCGTGGCCACATCGAAGGGCGTGGCGACCACCGCCGGGGTTGTTCGCGTGGCGCCTGTGTCCAATGCCTGGACGGAATTTAACGTAAGCGACACCGACGGCACGGTGAAGATCGCCGCACTCAAGGGAGACCTGAGTGTCACCGACGATAGCGGTACAGTCACGCTAGCCCAGGGTCAGCAAACCACGCGCGATGAGCAATCGTCCGATCAATCCAATCAGTCAACGGACAACAACAACAATAAAGACAAGAAGAAAAATAAAAAGCGCGCGGACGGTGCCGCTCCGGCAGCCGGGGGCGGTATTCTCAACTCTCCCGTTGCGATAGGTGTTGGAGTAGCTGCGGTCGTAGGAGTCACCGCCTGGGTTCTCATCCAGAGTAATAACCCGGTGAGTCCATCCCAGCCTCAATAGTTCCTGGTTCCTAATCGGGGTCTTCGTCATGCTGAGCGCAGCCGTTTCTCATTCTGAGCGCGGAGCGACAGTCTCGCGCGGATAACAGCGCGCTCCGCGAAGCTTCAAACCTCCGGCAATCGCAGGCAATTTCAGAAGTTGGTAGCGGGCTGCTGCAGGGACTCCGACTCGGGTGGGGTCAACGTATTTTCTTCCGTTTCCGACGCTTTGGTGCGCACCGCGCGGCGTTTGCGAACCGGCTTCGCGAATGGCTCCGAAGCCGCCAGCGTGCACAGCACGTAGAACAGCGCGGCGTTGGCAGGAATCTGCAGGTTGAAGTCGACCGCGCTATGTACAAGAATGCCACTTACGCCGAGCAGACAGGCTAAAGTCATCGCCCCACTGATTTCCCCAGACCAGTTCCCGATCTTCTTAATACCCCGGGTATAGAGCGTCACCACGAACCACAGCATCGTTGCAAATCCCAACAGCCCCATTTCCACGAGCAATTGCAAGTAATCGTTGTGCGCTTCATTCACGAAGAAATTGGTATAGAAAGTGCGAAACTGCGGATACACAATGGGAAATGCTCCCAAGCCCCAACCCAGGACCGGCCTCTTCAGGAACATGCGCAGGCCGTCGCGGTTGATG
>JBAPQU010000461.1:0-2042 GCA_049280795.1 Candidatus Sulfotelmatobacter sp. | reverse complement strand
GCGGTATGCAAGCCATCGAACTGGTGAAGTCGCAGGAAGCGAAAGCTCCCGCGGCGGAAGAGACTAAGCAGATTACCCAATATTGCTACGAACATGGCCTCATCACAATTACCGCCGGTTCGTATTCCAACGTAATCCGTATCCTGGTCCCGCTGGTCGCCACCAACGAGCAAATGGACGAAGGTCTCGACGTACTGGAATCAGCGCTGGCCGCGGTTTGCGATAAGAAGGGCGCGGTAGCGCAGTTGGTGTAATAATCTTGTTGTAATCATCAAGTTAATCTTCGCGACAGCAGAGGGCACAGTCATGGCAGTGGCAGCACCACCAGTCATTCGACTCACCAACTATATCAACGGCCGATGGGCCGACTCTTCCGCCTCCGAATGGCGCGACGTCGTCAATCCCGCGACCGGCGAGACTTTAGCTCAAGTTCCGCTCGCGGAGCCTGCCGAAGTTAATCAAGCGATCGAAGCCGCGGCCGCCGCATTCCCGGCGTGGCGACGCACTCCGCCCGAAGACCGCATCCAGCCGCTCTTCAAGCTGAAGACATTGCTCGAAGATCACATCGACGAGATCGCCCGCATCATTACCCAGGAAAACGGCAAGACCTTCGGCGAAGCCAAAGGCGAGATGCGCCGCGCCATCGAGAACGTTGAGGTCGCCTGCGGCATTCCGATGATGATGCAAGGCTACAACCTCGAAGACGTCGCCCGCGGCATCGATGAGATGATGATTCGCCAGCCGATTGGCGTCACCGCCGCCATCGTGCCCTTCAATTTTCCCGGCATGATCGCATTCTGGTATCTGCCTTACGCCATCGCCACCGGCAACACATTCATCCTCAAGCCCAGCGAGCGCGTCCCGCTCACCATGCGCTACGTTTACGAGTTGCTTGAAAAAACTGGATTGCCCAAAGGAGTAGTCAGTCTGATCAACGGCGGCAAGGCCGTCGTCGATGCGCTCATCGATCATCCAAAAGTCCGCGCCATCAGCTTCGTCGGATCAACTCCTGTCGCGCGCTACATCTATGCGCGCTCCGGCGAAAAGGGCAAGCGCTGCCAGTGCCAGGGCGGTGCGAAAAATCATGTCGTCGTTCTTCCCGACGCTGACATGCCGATGGCCACGCAGATCATCAGCGACAGTGCCTTCGGATGCGCCGGCCAGCGCTGCCTTGCCGTCTCGGTAGCAGTCACCATCGGCGAAGCGCAGAAAACTTTCCGCGACTCCATTGCCGACGCCGCTTCCAAACTGAAAGTCGGCAACGGCCTTGAAGAGGGCGTGCAGATGGGTCCGGTAATCACTGCGCAGAGTAAAGAGCGCGTCGAATCGCTCATCGGCGTCGGAGAAAAGCAGGGCGCAAAGGTTCTGCTCGACGGCCGCAATTCGAAAATCCCGAAATACGAGTCCGGCAACTTCGTGAATCCCACAATTCTCGACAACGTTCCCGCAACCAGCGATCTCGCCGATACGGAAATTTTCGGTCCTGTGCTGAGCCTGGTCCACGCCGACAACATGGACGAAGCTCTTGCCTTCCTCGAACGCAGCGCCTACGGCAATCAGGCGTCTTTATTTACCTCCAGCGGCTCCGCCGCGCGCCGCTTCCGCTACGAGGCGCCCGCGGGCAATATCGGCATCAACATCGGAGTTGCCGCGCCCATGGCCTACTTCCCCTTCAGCGGATGGAAGAACAGCTTCTTCGGCGATCTCCACGGCCAGGGCCGCGACGCCATCGAGTTCTACACCGACAAGAAAGTAGTAGTCGAGCGCTGGGCCAAGGAGCACAGCCGGAAATTTTAAAAGAATTGAGTCATTGAGCGATTGAGTCATTGGGCGATTGGAAATCAAAGTCCGCGACTGTAGGCACAGCAAGTGTTTTTCAATCGCCGAATCACCCGATCGCCCAATCGCTCAATAATTTGCGATGGTGTTGTAAACAAACTGAGGATTCCATGACGACAACTCTTACCACTCCCACAATGTCCGGCAAAGAAATCGTCGATCTCTCCCGCATGCACACGCTCTATGAATGGTCCGCGCAGTCG
>JBAPQU010000460.1:0-4202 GCA_049280795.1 Candidatus Sulfotelmatobacter sp. | reverse complement strand
GTCTTAGGTTCCCCCAAGAAGTTTAGGATCGAAACAAAGGTTGGGTCGAAACGAGTCTGGAACCACAGGTTTTCGTAGTCGGGACAGCAATGGATTACGCAATCGAAATTCAACCACGGAGAACCTAGTGGCGCAGGAGCAGGAGACAAATATGGCTACCGCAGAAGTGATCAGCATGCCCAACACCGCCGTTTCAGCGCCGCCTCAGTCCTGCATGATTGCGGCCGTGGATCTTTGGAAGACTTACGACATGGGCTCAGAGCAACAGGTTCATGCTCTGCGCGGCGTTAATCTTCGCATTGAGCGCGGAGAGTACGTCGCCATCATGGGCCCCTCGGGTTCAGGCAAGTCCACGCTGATGAATCTGATCGGCTGCCTGGACACGCCCACCAAAGGCGAATACTGGCTGAATAGCCAGTTGGTAAGCGAACTTGACGACGATGAACTGGCGCGCATCCGCAACAAGGAAATCGGTTTCGTCTTCCAGACCTTCAACCTTCTGGCCCGTGCCACCGCTCTGCATAATGTGGAGCTGCCGCTGATCTATGCCGGCGTGCCCACCGAGGAACGAATCGAACGCGCCAAAGCCTCACTAACCGCAGTCGGCATGGAATCGCGCATGACTCACAAGCCGAACGAACTCTCCGGCGGGCAGCGCCAGCGCGTAGCCGTCGCCCGTGCTCTGGTGAATCGGCCGTCCATCATCCTGGCGGACGAACCCACCGGCAATCTCGATTCACAAACCGGCAACGAGATTATGGCCTTGTTCGACCGCCTGCATGGCGAGGGGAATACCATTGTGCTGGTCACGCACGAGCATGACATCGCCGAGTATGCTCACCGCGTAGTCCACATCAAAGATGGAGTGGTCGAGCGCGACGAGCGAAAAAAATGACCACGCCGTAATCTAATTCATTCACTGGTCATCCCTCGAGAAACTACTTCCAGTCAGCGATCGATTTTTCTGCCCTTTGCATTGCTGCATCTTCAACACCTTTCAAAGACGCTATTGCGATCTGGTCGCGCCCATTGCGTTTGGCCTCATATAGCGCAGCATCGGCCGCGGCCATTAACTCCTTGGGCGAGGCACCATGCTCGGGAAACACCGACACTCCAACCGAAATAGTGAGCATTCCCATTGACCGGCCCTGGTGCAGAACAGTCAGCTCCTTCATTTGCATTCGCAGCCGTTCGGCCCGCATAGACGAAGCCGCCAGGTCCGCAGTCGGCAGGATGACAACAAATTCCTCGCCGCCAAACCGGCATACGAAATCTTCGGCCCGAATGCTCTTCGTCAGCAACGCTCCAGTTTCGCGCAATACCACATCGCCTGCGTCGTGGCCATAGGTATCGTTGAAAGTCTTGAAATGGTCCAGATCAATCATAAGGAGCCCGAGAGAATGGCCGGCTCGGGCGGCGCGCCGCACCTCGCGGGCCAGCATTTCTTCCAGGTACCGGCGGTTATAAAGACCAGTTAGCGCATCCCGCACGGATTGGGTTCGCAGTGCTTCCCGCAGCCTAATGTTGGCAATCGATAGCCCAATCTGTCCCGCAAATGTTGTTTTAAACGAGATCTCCGATGCGTCCAGTTCTGGCACATCGTCGGTGGCCTGGAAATGTACAATCCCGAGGGTTTCACCCTGGGCCAGCACGGGAGTGCACAAATATGTGTTCTTTACGCCCGCCGCGTGTTCGCACCGCGCTGTGGAGTCGCCTGCCACGACCAGATGAGGATGCCCCGTGCGCAAGGCCCAGCAGGAAAGTGGCTCAAACACCATCGCCGGCAACTGGCAATTGCTCCATGCGCCAGTTACTTCAGCAACGCTGCGCGAAGCATCCAGCAGTGCCAGCGCTCCGGGCACGGCAGGAAATATTTTGGGCGCAAAACCCAGCGCGGCCGCGATCACTTCCTCCCGGCTCACGCAACTCTGCAGCAGTTCCCCCATCTTCGCCAGCATGGTTGCCCGCTGCGTCCGTTTTTCAAGTTCCGCCATCATATTTTCGTTCTGCCGATCCAGTTCGTTGCGCGCGAAATCTTTCTCGATCATCTCGTTTTGCAACTGGGTGTTGATGTCAGCCAGTTGCATGGTCCGCTCCAGGATCTGCTCTTCAAGAATCTGCTGGTTCTTCTTCTGTTCTTCGATATCCGTGCAGGTACCGAACCATTTGACGATTTTTCCCTTGGAGTCGTGGATGGGATTGGCTCGGCATAAAAACCATCGATAGGTGCCATCTTTGCCGCGCAGCCGATACTGCACGTTGTATGGTTCTCCAGTACGCAGTGCGCTCTCCCACTTCTCTGCGCACACGGGCAAGTCATCGGGATGGACGATTACCGTCCATCCTGCGCCCCGCAATTGCTCAAACGTCATGCCCGTGTAGTCGAAGCATCTCCGGTTGAAGAAGTCGTCCCCACCGCTGGGATCAGCAGTCCAGAGAATCTCGGGAACCGCCTCTGCCATGGTCTGGAAATACAACTCCCGCTCCTGAGCCGTATTGAGATCGCCCATGTGCGGGCCGAGCAATCGGCCGAAAAAGCCGCGCGCCGAGGTTACGCGGCCAGCAAGATCCAACGCGGCGTATGAGGCAAACATTGCCAGCGCGATGGAGAGCGCCACCAACCCGTAGTCGTAGCTACCGCTTATCGCCATGACTGCATTCATCGTTTCATCTTTCGCCCACGACGCTCCCATCCCTGCAAAAGGGTGCTGGGAGAGCGCAGGCAGACAGGCTTTTCCCCGCTGACGCTACTCAGCCCCTATCTACACATCGGCGGTATTCGAGACTTCGGGATTAGGAATTGCTAAGGCGGGACAACTGCGTAGGACAGTAGCTAGTACCCAGAGAAACCGGATTTCGCTGGGTACTAGGTACTTAATAACTAGCAGCTTACAGTTCGCTGGCCACTAGCCTCACCGAGCCGAGGCTGTGTCCGCGGGCTGGGTGGGCCGACCGGCCAGGAAAAAATTGTGATCGTAAAGATTACGGTACATGTGTCCGGCGATCTCGGCCGCTTTGGGGCCGAAGGTGGGCCGTCCACCCTCCAGGAACACCACCACCACGACGCGGCCGCTACTGGTATTCGCATAGGAGGCAAACCAACCGAAACGAGTTCCGGCGTGGGAGCAGGTTCCAGTCTTGCCCAGGATCTCTTCTTCGTTAAAGTTGAGACCGAGCCTGCGCGCCGTACCGTACTGAACCGCTCCAGCCATGCCGTCGGAGATTTCGGGAATTAGTGGAGCGATATCCAGTTGCCGCTTGATGCGCGGCTCGAAATTCGCGATTTCATCCGGCGAGGTGGGATGTTGCAGATAATAGAGCGTGCCGCCGTTGGCGATCGCCGAAACCATCGCGCCCAGTTGCAACGGCGTCATGGAAACGCCTTCGCCGAACGAACACATTTTGCCCACGCCGCCCAGTTTTTCCGGAATCACTTCATCCGGATACTCGCCCAATTTTTCGCCCGGAATGTCGTACCCGGCCAACTCGCCCAATCCGTACTCATGCGCGTAGTAAGCGACCTTCTCGAAACCCAGTTTGCGGCCAAGCGCTTCAAAGTATGCGTTGTTGGAATGGGCTAATGCCTCGGTCAGATTCATACGACTGCGGCCGCCGAGGGCAACTTCTGTTTCTTTCGAAACCACGCCTTCGTTCAGCGCCGCCAGCGCCACGGAAAGTTTGATGGTGGAACAGGGTTGCGCGCCGCTCGATAGTGCCAGCTTCTGATTCACCATGGCCAGCACGCGTCCGCTGGTCGGCTCAATCGCTACCACCGTGCCGTTCATATTGCCTAAGGCATCAATCGCCGCCTGGCGCACCACCGGATCTTCGCCCTCAGTGATATCGCCGGCGGTAATTCCCTCGGCGAAAGAGCTCATATAAAAGCGCTCATGATACGTGTGCCGCCGGGTGCTGGCCGAAGTGCGGGAAGAAGTGCGGGTAAGGGTTGCGCCGTGAGCCGCTGCGGTGGCGCTGCCAGACTTGTGGCTGACCGTGCCGCGGCTGCTCGCCAGATGCCTCATCCGGCGCCGGGTCCTCTGGCTCTCGCTCAATCTGGTAGATTTCGACTTGCCGGTATTCAGAGCGTGTGTGCTGACGTGCGCCGCCCACGTTGCCGGCGCTAGAACCAACGCTCCCACGATCACCACCAGACGAAGATAGCGCAATCCTGAATTAAACATCTTTGAATTGGTACCCTCGGA